>JBJOPG010000125.1:0-11949 GCA_046050865.1 Cyanobacteriota bacterium | reverse complement strand
TGATACCGTTCAATCATCCGTCACCGAAACTCTCGATACCGAGGTAGAAAATCTTACCTTGACTGGTACAAATTCGATTAATGGTACTGGTAACACTCTCGCCAATACGATTATCGGGAATAGTGCCGCTAACACACTGTCGGGTAGTACAGGTAACGATACCATGAGTGGTGCCGCTGGTAACGATATCTATGTTGTCGATGCTGCGGGGGATGTGGTCACCGAAGCTCTTAATGGAGGAACTGACACCGTTACTGAAACTCTCGATACCGAGGTAGAAAATCTAACTTTGACTGGTACAACTGCGATTAATGGTACTGGCAATGCTCTTAACAACAGTATTACGGGTAATAGTGCCGCTAACACACTGTCTGGTGGTCTAGCAGGTAACGATACCATGATTGGGGGCACAGGAGATGACATCTATGTTGTCGATGCGACAGGGGATGTTGTTACTGAGGCAGCGGATACTGTTGATGGGTCAGGGAATATTATCACTGGAGGAACTGACACCGTTCAATCATCCGTTAGTGAAACTCTTGATGTCAATGTTGAAAATCTTACCTTAACTGGTAGTGCGGTTAGTGGCACAGGTAACACCCTCAACAATACTATTACAGGTAATACCGCTGATAATATACTGTCCGGTGGTGCTGGAGTTGATACCTTAATTGGTGGTGCTGGCGATGATACCTACATTGTTGATAGTACTACTGATACTATTACTGACAGTGCGGGAATGGATCTCGTCTCTTCTAGTGTTAGCTATACTTTGGGTGCTGGTTTAGATAACCTAACTCTGACTGGTACAAGTCTGATCAATGGTACTGGTAATGGTGATAATAATATCCTGATTGGTAATAGTGCTGTAAATAGTCTTTCGGCTGATGCTGGTAACGATACTCTCACTGGTGGTGCTGGTAACGATACTCTCACTGGTGGTGCTGGCACTGATAAATTCATCTATGACAGTAATGCAGTGTTTACTAGCAGTGGGTTAGGAATTGATCGTATTACTGACTTTGCTAGTGGCACTGACAAAATTGTGTTGGATCAAACCACCTTTACCGCGTTGACTAATATTGCCACTCAGTTTGCCGTCGTCGGTACTGATGCCGCAGCATCTACTTCCTCAGCATTGATTGTCTATAGTACTGATACAGACAACTTGTTCTATAACCAAAATGGAGCGGCTGCTGGTTATGGTACTGGCGCTCAATTTGCTACTCTGGCTGGAATTGCTACTACAAGTGCTAGTGATTTTGAGCTTCAAGCTTAATAAAAGCTCTAAGCTCTAAGCTTTACTTTATCGCCTGACTACCAGTTTAAACACTGGAAAGTTGGGCGATTTTTTTGGTAATTTTTTTTCTAATTGTAGAGATAAACTGAAAACAAGTAGGGGCGATTTTGTTGTAGGGGCGAATGGCCATTCGCCCCTACAAGTGATATCAATACTCACAATATAATAACCAACTACAAAAAATGACTGTTGACAATTTTTCTGAAGGGCTGGACATGCACAATCAGCCGAAAAGTCAGATAGGAATGCTAGCTATCTTTCGTTTGGGTTTATTTAATCTGGGACTGGGTTTGATGGCGGTGTTAACCCTCGCCGTCTTGAATCGGGTGATGATTAGTGAGCTGGGGATTCCTGCTACCATTACGGGTGGGATTTTGGCTACGTCATTATTTGTTTCCCCCGCCAGAGTCTGGTTTGGGCAGTTATCGGACAGAAAACCCCTGTTGGGTAAGCATCGCACAAATTATGTGCTGCTGGGTACAAGCATTTTTGGCTTGGCGGTGTTTTTGGCGATGCAGGTGGTCTGGAAATTAGGGGCGGCAGTAGAGGTAAACGGTGCTTGGCAGTGGAATAGTCAGACCATTGGCTGGAGTGCTTTATTGGGTTTGATTATGGCTATCTATGGTTTTGGGGTTAGCTGTAGCTCAACCCCTTTTACTGCTTTACTTGTGGACATTACCGAAGAAGCTAGACGTTCTAAACTAATTGCGATCGTTTGGTCGATGTTAATGGTGGGCATTGTCATCGGCGGAGTTACAGGCAGTATTGTTTTCAAAAAAATTGAAGCAGTAGGAATTTCAGCGGGGAACATTCCTTTGGCGACGCTAAAGTCACCGATTAATTCAGTATTTAGCTTTGTCCCTTTTTTAGTATTGGCTTTGGCTTTGATTGCCACTTGGGGCATTGAGCAAAGATATTCTAATTTTAATCGTGGCCAGGTCAATTCTGGGGGAAGCGATCGCAACGATAATATTACCCTGAAGCGATCGCTACAAGTTTTAACTACAAGTCGTCAGACAGGGATCTTTTTTACTTTTTTGTCTCTGTTGACCATTGGCTTGTTTATGCAGGAAGCCGTGCTCGAACCCTATGGCGGAGAAGTTTTTGGTCTGAGTATAGGAGAAACTACTCAACTGAATGCTTTTTGGGGGATGGGAATTCTCTTGGGTTATAGCATTACAGGCTTTTTGATTGTTCCTACTCTAGGAAAAAAACTCACAACTAAAATTGGCTGTATTCTAGTTGCTGGCTGTTTCGGTTTGATTATTCTGGCTGGCTTCACTCAACAACCAAAAATGCTGCAATTGGCGATCGTTCTATTCGGCATCACGGCGGGGATAGCTACCGTGGGTGGCATTAGCTTGATGCTGGACTTAACGGCTGCCAAAACCGCAGGGACGTTTATTGGTGCCTGGGGATTAGCTCAAGCCATGTCTAGAGGATTAGCCACCCTAATTGGCGGCATAGTTTTAGATATTGGCAAAGGGATCTTCAATGAGCCTTTAATATCTTATGGCTTGGTATTTACCATGCAAGCATTGGTGATGATTTTGGCAATTATGATTTTGGAACGAGTTGATGTGGAAGAGTTTAAAGATAATACCAGGAAAGCGCTCTCCACTGTGATGGAAGGAGATTTAGATGGATAGAAGTGCTCAATATGAAATCTACAAATGGAAGATTTGGGGACTTGAGGATTTGGGGAGTTAATCCTCAATAACTCTCCCTATCTCCCCAGATTACTATTTTCTAGTTAATTAAACCTACTTACTTAGACCTCATCGACAATAGTTAAGTATACTGTTGGCTTGAAGGGTTCTTTCTGACCAAATCACAGGGAAAATAGCAGGATCGCTATAGTCGGGTAAACCATTGGCTTGTTTGCGACACAACTGATCTAAAAAATGATGAACTGGTTTGCCATTATTCCAGTATGGCTGATGACGATTTTCACCATCTTGCACATTCAAGACAATGGCTCGACGCATCATATTACTACGGTTTTGGTAGCTACCATGAACTAAAGAAGAACTGTGAAAGCTGATTTGACCTTTCTTGAGGACAATGGGAATCTTGTGAAATTCTTTTCCTTGTCGAACAAAGTTAGCCTCGATTTCATCATGGTTATTATGGTTAAAACCTCTAATGTGATCCGTATCTGACCATTGATGACTGCGATCTACCATGACTAAGGGACCATGCTCCTCATTAACATCATGGAGGGGAATCCAAACTGTCAATAGTTTGTTGGACGTACAATTTGAATGGTATGAACGGTCTGTATGCCAACCAACGTTACTACTACCACTATGATTAGGTTCTTTGCTAACTAACTGATCTTGAAAATAACGAACCGTATTAGTTTGCATCAATCTGGCGGCGATCGCTCCAATGATTGGTTGGAGTGCTAGTTCGCGAAACGCTCTTTTTTGCAACGAAATATATTCATTGTTTCTGACCGCTACTGAATCTCCTCTTTTCCAATTGGAACATCCGGCGATCGCAAATTCGACATCTTTCTTGCCAGCATATAGTTCTTCACTCGCGGTAAAGATGCGATCAATCAACGCATCGGGCAGAACTTTTGGTGTAACAAACCAACCATGTTCCAGAAAAAAATTGAGGTGTTGTTCTGTCGGTAGAAATTGCTGCTGTTGTTCATTTAGAGAAAAATCTGATTTTTGTTCCTCAAACACCAGCAAAGAGTCAAGAATTGTATTCATTATCAGTTATCTAAAATTTAAAAATATTTAAAATAAATTGTTATTAACAATGCCCTTAATATAAAAGTTGACTTGTTTAATTTACTAGTTATTGGTTAATTATTTTTAGTTGCAATGCTAATTGTGACGAACACACTAAATAAGTACGTGTAAAATAAACAGTTATTTTAATTAATTTAGCCTTGTTTTTTATACTATATTAATTTTTTTAGTTAGCTTTAATATCTAATTAATGTCAATAGTAACAGAAGTTTTTATTTTTGTATACTTTTAACAACAAAAAAAATACATGAAGCATTTAGGATTCTTATTTGATGTGTAGGCATTGCAGGATTAAGTAATAACGTACAAAAAACTACTGTCTGTGGCAGAAAAGCAAAACATTGCACATTCACTAACACCGATGCGTACCAAATCAGATGACTTCAGAGGTGGGAAGTAGCTTGAGATTAAGACTAAAGGCGCTGCTGAATCGGGGTATACCAATGTGAAAATTCAATTTATTTCTTAGTATATTTCTTCTTGAAAAGCTTAGCGCTTATGGCTTAAAGCTTGGGTTTATTTCATATAAGATTTATTTATTGAGAATTAATCGCAAAACTCAGCAAAAAATGATAAATTGTTATTATTGCTGAAAAACGAAGTAAGTTAATCTAGAGAATTAGTTGGTTAACCTTATGTTCTTAAATCTTGCAAAAAAATTCAAGAGCAAGTAATTGGTGTTTATGAAAAGTGCAATCAACACACCAGGTTACTTGTTATTGATTTATCTGTATCAAGAATGTGATGCTCATAGCCATTAATAATTGACAAAATTGATCGAGAAGTATTAATCATGAATTCATCAGATAAGAATAATAAAAATAAGCTGCCTGAATGGCAATCAGAAAAAATGAGGATGCTGATTGAGGAGCGTTGGTCAGAAGTATGGGAAATTGTGGCTGCCCGAGATCGTTCCGGTCAAAATTCAGAGCCTCATTTAAAGGATTCTTAGGTATACAGCGATCGCTAATCCTGATTCACTGATAAACGGCGATCGCTGTACCCGATAAAATTAAACCGCAGCCAAAAATCATCGATGGAGTTATGGGTTCCCCTAAAATCAGGCTGCCCCAGAACATGGCAAATAGAGGCACAAGATAGGCAACTGTCAAAGTTTTATTGACACCAATATTGTCCAATAAATGGAAATAAATAATGTAGGCAAAGGCAGTAGAAAATAGACCCAGGGCAATGGTCATCAAAATCACTGTCAGAGAAGGAAAGGTGTCAGGTAAGAACCAAGGGGTAATTGGCAATAAGATGATAGTTGCGCTCAAGAGGCTTCCTGTGGCAATGGTGAAAGGATTGACTCCGGATAGTTTATTTTTGATGTAAGAGGCTCCTATTCCATAGAGAAAGGAGGCGCATAATCCCCCAGTGACTGCCCAGATAAAATTGTTCGTCACCGGAATTTTAGTCCAGCCGACAAGGATCGTGACCCCTGCAAAACCAACGATCAAACCAGCAAATTGACCCCAAGTTAATTTCTCTCGCAACCATAAACCTGAAATTAAGATCCCAAATAGGGGGGTCGTAGCATTAATAATTGAAGAAAACCCTGAAGGAAGATATAGCGCGGCAAAAGCAAATAACAAAAAAGGAATTGCCGAGTTAAGACAGCCGATTACTAATAAGGGAATCAAATTCTTGCGGATTTCGTCAATTAAGTTCAAGCGTGTAGCAATCAACAGTAAAGTCAGACCCGCTAACAGCAGCCTTAATTCAATTAATAAGACTGGCCCCAAAATAGGTACTGCAATCCTCACAAACAAAAAGGATGCACCCCACACACCAGCAAGCAGGAGTAGTTCCAAGATCTCGGAAATTTTCATGTAAGTAGACCAACCTGATTAAACGGCTAATGATTTGAACTGTGAAAGGAACTAGCTTTCCAAGAGGGGAAAGAGAAAAGGGAAAAAAAAATTAATCTTTTATTCATGTAAAAGGTCTATTGGAGATCACACTCTTACAGTAATCAATACAAGAGCGGCAGTGAGTCACTACCAATAAAATGCAGACAATCACTATTCAATATTTAATTCAACTATCGAATATTTACTATGCTTATTTCTAAAATCCGAGTTAAGTCATTATTGGGGATGACTTTAGTTGCCTGTAGTTCGGCGATCGCTTTTCCCTCCTCTTCAAAAGCCCAAGACATCTCCACAATCCTAACTGAAGCATCGACAATGCTGAATCAAGATTTGCCAATGAAAATCGATCAAGATACGCAATGGGATTCTACTTTTGTTGGGCCAGGACAAATGATCAATTACAACTATACGCTGCTCAATTATTCGCTAGAGCAACTTGATGTTAACCAATTTGCCTCAGAATTTCGCCCATTTGTGGATGATTTGCTGTGTGAAGATCCAGGAACGCTAGTTTTACGTGAAAACGATATCGCTGTGGGGGTAAATGTCTATGATCAGACCCATAATCTGGTCAGTAGAATAACAGTTGCTCCTAACGAATGTAGATAAATAACTGACGTTACGCAATTTAATAAGGAAAAACTAGAAGTTTATGGACTTAAGGGTTTAGAGAAATGATTTTGTTTCCCTTTTCCCTTTTCCCTTTTCCCTTTTCCCAACCTCAACAGATTAATTTGTTTCTTAGGAGTAAATTACATAAAAGCGATCGCTTTTCCTAACGCCTCCAAGCTCACTACATACTAAAGCTGGGAATGGGAATCAGACTTCCTCGATCCATTAACACCACAGATGACCGCGGTGCCACTAAATAGCGCCGATCATATATTTTCTTGGCTGTTGCGGGGTCAGAAATATCCTCTGGAGCAGGTAAAGAAGTATCCACAATCCGATGCCAAGAGTTACCTAACTTCAACCCAGGTAATTCAAATTTTAAGGGTTTCCAATAAGCATTAAAGATGACATGGAGACGCTCTTCCGTGGGGGGGTGACAAAGAGAAAAAGCTATACAGTGGGAATCGTCACTCCAATCGGGCTGTTTTAAGCGCTGTCCATGCCAGAGAATATATGGTTGATGGCTGATCTTGTCTACCTGTAAGAACTTTTCTTCCCGCAAAACCTCCAGCCCTTTAGTAAAGCGAATCAAGGTTTTGACAAAACGCAATAAGTCCTGATGTTCCTCGACTAAATCCCAGTCAAACCAACTTAACTCGTTGTCTTGGCAGTAAGCGTTGTTGTTCCCTAGCTGAGTATGGCGAATTTCATCGCCCATGAGCAACATCGGGGTGCCCTGAGACATAAATAGTGCTGTCAAGAAGTTTTTAATTTGCTGCCACCGTAACTGCTTAATCTCTGGATCTGAAGTAATGCCTTCCACACCACAGTTCCAGCTAAAATTATGATTACTGCCGTCACGACTATCTTCTTTATTTGCCTCGTTGTGTTTTTCATTATAGGAAACCAGATCATTGAGGGTAAAACCATCGTGACAGGTCACAAAATTCACACAGCGGTTGATATCTGTATCTTGGCGGAAGTAAATATCAGGACTGGCTAAGAGTTTGGCGGAGAATTTCTTGATAGCACCGCGATCGCTTTTAATAAAACTCCGTACATCATCCCGAAAAGGGCCATTCCACTCCGAAAACCAATCTGCTTGATCGACAAACTTGCCCACGTCATAGAGTCCTGCTGCATCCCAAGCTTCAGCAATGAGTTTGCTACCAGCTAAGACAGGATCAGATTCAATAATGGAGAGAATTTTTAACGCTCCCGCATCTTCAATCGGCTCACCGTAAACATCTCTAGACAAAACAGAAGCCAAATCAAAGCGAAAACCATCCACATGCATCTCGGAAACCCAGTAGCGAAGGGAATCGACGATCAGCCGAGCCACTACGGGATGATTGCCTTTAAAGGTATTGCCACAGCCACTATAGTTTTTATATTCTTCCTGATTATCTTCTAGGATGTAGTAGATCTGATTATCTAACCCCCTAAAAGACAGGGTGGGGCCATTTTCATTCCCTTCAGCAGTATGGTTAAACACCACGTCTAGAATCACTTCAATTCCTGCTTTGTGCAGAGCTTTCACCATGTCACGAAACTCATCTACTGCCCCTAGGGGATCTCGCCGAGAACTATAGCCTCGATGGGGAGCAAAGAAGCCGATGGTACTGTAACCCCAGTAATTTTTGAGTCCAGGACGGACATCTTGGGGGTCGAACTGGTGTACGGGCAGTAATTCTACGGCGGTGATTCCCAACTCTTGGAGATAAGGAATTTTTTCGATTAACCCGGCATAGGTACCTCTTTTCTCAGGAGCAACATCGGAATTAGGATTACGGGTGAAACCCCCCACATGCATTTCGTAGATCACACTGGAAGCATAGGGAATTCGTGGATGGCGATCGCGTTCCCAATCATAAATACTGGGGTCTACTACTACTCCCTTGAGTGCCTGAGCACAATTATTACCTCGACCTTCTGCCGCTTGGCGATCATAGAATTCTTCCCCCACAATTGCCTTGGCGTAGGGATCTAGCAATACTTTAGTTTTATCAAACCGATTTCCAGTTTCGGGAGCATACTCGCCATAGACTCGATAAGCATAAATTTGCCCCGCTTCTAGTTCAGGAATAAAAACATGCCAGTAATAATATGTCTTGTGGCGAATCGGGTCGAGTTCAATGACATAAGCTGGGTGATCATCTTGAGCGGTACTAAATAGCAGCAGCTCGATTGCCGAGGCATTTTGCGAAAAGACGCTGAAATTAACTCCGTGAGCATAAACAGTTGCGCCTAGAGGAAAACTCTCTCCAGGCAATACTTTTGGTTTACTAAGCATATTTTTGATTTTGCGATCAGCCCCCTAGCTTTCATCCTCCACGATTCACCATACCATTCTCAATCGGGAGTTGGCTGTAATTGGTAAGCAGAATTATGCAGAATTATGCACCTGTTTTACACTATCTTCGTCTTCGTCGATTTAGACAGGAGTTCCATTGTTAACCAACTGTTCCACTTCCGTCGTGATCTTTTGAATTTCCGCCTTGATGGAGGCTGATTCTTTGGCAATCGATTCAGCGGTGGCTATTTTATTGGCAAGTTCTTCCTGTTGGGGTCGAATGACATTAGCAAACTGTTGGAGGCACTTGTTAAGTTCGGCGGCTAAGGCATCTTTGAGACTCTTAGTATAGTTTTCTTGGAGACTGCGATAATTTTGCTCTAACTCTGATTTCAGTTTTCTCCTTCTTCTGGGTAAAGCGTCAAAGCTCATTAAGCCAAATAACCCTGCTACCAAAAAAGCTGTAGCATCAGCGGAAACTGTGTTAAAGATTAACTGCCCCCCCATGCCTGTAGCGGCAGCGGTAATCCCTAATCGCCAAAAACTCTCTAACCCTTCCTCTGTGGCGGTCTTAATTTTGGTAGCAAATTCATTGCTGTTTAAGCGCTCGGTATTAATGGGGGGGAGGGTTAGACTATCCTCGGATACACTGATGGCAGTAGATAGATCTTCCTTTGCTTCCCTGATAATTCGTTCGCGGTATTTTTGAAAAGTGGCGATCGCTTCTTGAAATATTTCTTGGAGATTTTTATCTAACTGAATATCTTTGATGGTCTTGGCTAATCGTTCTTCTAGGAAGTCTTCTTCTTTGGTGATTTTGCGTTTCATCACGGTGAGAAACCCCGTGTTATTGTCTGTTAATTCGTGAGTTTCTTCAATTAATTTAGTAAAGAGATCCTCGATGTTGTCGCGGAAAATCCCAAATAAAAGATTATATTCTTCTAGTCTTTCCTCAATTCTGCGGGAGGTACGGTCAAAAATAACCTTGTCAGATTGTAATTTAGCCTTAATCGATTCGTTTTGCTGCTCTAATTGTTCTAGATAAACTAATAACGAATTTTGCGGGCCTCGTAGCTTTAGTTTGACTTTTTCGCCTTCAGCTAAAAATGCGAGTAAGAAGCTTTTTAGCTCATCCATCCCTCCACCAGTTTTCGCTGAGAGAGTAAATACCGGAGGCATTTCTGCCAAGATTTCTGTTAAACCTTGACTAACATATTCACGAATCTGCTTTGCTTCGTCGTCTGTAACCAAATCGGCTTTATTAATCACTACAATGATTTTCCGAGCCCAGGTGTGATCAACCAAAGTTAGGAAATCCTGCTCAGACTTACTCAAGGGACGCTCGACAGAGGTGACAAATAAAATAATATCTGCCTGTTGGAGGTAATTTTCGGTTAACTCTTGGTGCTGTTCAATAATCGAGTTGGTACCAGGACTATCAATAAACACCAAACCACCAAAGCCTTCAGGATTATAAGCATGAATTTCTTGCGTTGTGGGCAGAAATCCTACCGTGGCAATTTCTTGATTGTTTAGCCGATTGAGCAAACTAGACTTACCAGCGTTAAATTCACCACAGATAAAAATCGAGAAGGGATTGGCTAGCTGCTGCTTGAGTACTTCCGTGTCAGGGTTGAAGTTGGGAAAAAGTACCTTTGCCTCCACAAACAAACCTTCAACTTGCTGGATTGTTTGCAAGCTACGGTCAAAAAGCTGCTGTTGTTCTCCTGAAAGAGTTAGAGGCATATATTCTCTTCCTTAATCTTAAATTTTAATCACAGTTTCTAGCTACTAGTCCATCAGATGACTAATAATCAATAGCTACTCCAAGTTAAATTAAAGCAGTTTTTCTGCTCATCGTGCTAAGACTTTAAGATTAACTAAGGAATATAGATTAATTAGACCAACCTGCCAAGCTAATCTTTAGCTATAATGCCGAGCAGATATGAGTCGATTACTGCGAAATTATGACCACTAGTCTTAGATCCCCTCGATTATCTCGTCGATTACCCCTGACCTTATCTCAAAGTCTGACATTAATTGGTTTAATTATTACTCTAAGTTTTATCGCGATCGCTTTTCTGGCTCCGACGTTACAACAGATCGGCTGGTTACAAGACCCCACCGAAGCTTTAGCTAATCCGATCCACGAAGCACCAGGGGCTGACTATTGGTTTGGCACAACTCGTCAGGGTTATGATGTTTTTTCCCGTACCTTGTTTGGGACTCAAGCTGCTCTTAAGGTAGTAGTGTTGGCAACTACTATGAGTCTAATTATTGGTGTTCCCTTGGGGTTAGTGAGTGGTTATCTGGGAGGTAAAATTGACAAGATTTTGATCTTCTTTATGGATACCATCTATACCCTGCCAGGATTATTGCTTTCGGTCACCCTGGCTTTTGTGGTGGGTCAAGGAGTAATCAATGCGGCGATCGCTCTGAGTATCGCCTATATCCCCCAGTACTATCGCATTGTGCGCAACCATACCACTAGTGTCAAAACCGAACTATTTATTGAAGCAGCCCAGGCAATGGGGGCACCTACCAGCAGGATTTTAACCCGTTATTTATTCTTTAACGTCATTCAAAGTGTTCCTGTGTTATTTACCCTCAATGCTGCCGATGCCATTCTGATTTTGGGTGGCTTGGGCTTTCTGGGTTTAGGACTTCCTCCCGAAGTACCCGAATGGGGTCACGATCTACGTTTGGCGTTAGATGCCCTGCCTACAGGAATTTGGTGGTCTGCTACTTTTCCTGGTTTGGCAATGACCACTTTGGTTACGGGGTTATCTTTAGTTGGGGAAGGATTAGGAGATATGTTAAACCCTGGCATGAAACGTTAATAGCAAGATTATGCCTACAATTATCTGGGGACTTGGGGACTTGGGGACTTGGGGACTTGGGGACTTGGGGACTTGGGGACTTGGGGACTTGGGGAATCAATCCTCCCTACTTCCCTACTTCCCTACTTCCCTACTTCCCTACTTCCCTACTTCCCTACTTCCCTACTTCCCTATTTCCCTATTTCCCTATTTCCCTATTTCCCTATTTCCCTATTTCCCTATTTCCCTATTTCCCTATTTCCCTATTTCCCTATTTCCCTATTTC
>JBJOPG010000124.1:0-11798 GCA_046050865.1 Cyanobacteriota bacterium | reverse complement strand
TTCAACGGAAGTCTATGCAGGGAATCAGGTTAATTATCTCAAATGGCTCAAGGAGAATATCCCCCAAAAAGCAGCCCTCAAGCAAATTATCTGGGGCATGAAGTCCTTATTGCCTACTCCCCCCAGTATTTCCCTAACCGAGCCAGCCCAAAGTAACGATCCTCAATATCAGAAATGGCTCACCCAAAACTATCCTCACCCCCAAAAGTTGAGTAGCCTCAGTAATACTTGCCAGAAACTTGCCTATCAACCGTTAATTAGTATCATTGTGCCAGTCTATAATCCTGATGCTGCTTTTCTCCGTCAGGCGATCGCCTCAGTGTTAGGACAGGTTTATCCTCATTGGGAATTGTGTCTAGCTGATGATTGCTCCTCTAAGTCTTATGTGAAAGAAATTCTGGAGTCATATCAACAGCAAGATAGTCGGATTAAAGTTGTTTTCCGTCAGTCCAACGGTCATATTAGTCATGCTTCCAACTCAGCTCTAGAAGTGGCAACAGGGGAATATATTGCCCTCCTCGACCACGACGATTTGCTAGCACCTCACGCCCTTTCTTCCGTGGTGGAACTCCTCAATCAGCACCCTGAAGCAGATTTTATCTACTCTGACGAAGATAAAGTCAATGGTCAAAATATCCATTCCGATCCTTACTTCAAGCCAGATTGGTGTCCTGATACTTTTTTATCGCGGATGTATACCTGTCATTTAGGGGTTTATCGTCGCGCTTTAGTCAATCAGGTGGGCAACTTTCGCCCTGGTTTTGAGGGGAGTCAAGACTATGATTTGGTGCTACGGGTGACGGAACAAACCAATCACATCTTTCATATTCCTGATGTGCTGTATCATTGGCGGATTCATCATCAATCTACCGCTGCTTTTGCCGACGCTAAAACCTATGCCTTTGATGCAGGTCAAAAAGCAATTCAAGAAGCGATCGCCCGTCGGGGAGAACCAGGCAAGGTATTCAGTAAACCACAATTTCCTGGGGTCTATACCATCCGTTATGAGCTTAAAGCACCGAAGCTGGTTAGCATCATCATTCCCACCAAAGACCTGGCTGATACCCTCAATGTTTGCTTAGAGTCTATTTTTGAGAAAACTAGTTATCCCCACTACGAAGTTATTGTGATTGATAACGGCAGTACCGAAACCAGTACTGTTGAATGTCTGGAATCCTGGAGCCAGAGGGAACCCCAAAGATTTAGATCTTATCCCTATGACATTCCCTTCAATTATTCCCAGATCAACAACTATGGTGTATCCCAAGCAAAGGGAGACTACCTGCTATTCCTCAATAACGATACCGAAATCATCTCTGCCGACTGGATGCAAGCAATGGTAGAACAAGCTCAAAGAGAATCCATCGGTGCTGTGGGGGGATTGCTCCTCTATCCTGATGATACCGTTCAGCACGCGGGTGTGGTGCTGGGGTTACATGATGTTGCCGGTCATGGTCATCAAAATTTTGCCGTCGGGGAAGCGGGGTATATTTCTCAATTAGTTTCCACCAACAATTACTCCGCCGTGACTGCTGCTTGCTTAATGTGTCGCCGAGAAGTGTTTGAGTTAGTAGAAGGTTTTGAAACTGAATTGGCGATCGCCTTTAATGATATTGATTTTTGCTTGAAGTTAATCAGCCAAGGTTATCGTAATGTTTATCTACCTCATGTGGTTTTATATCACTACGAGTCCAAAAGCCGAGGTTATGAAAATACCCCCGCTAAACAAGCCCGTTTTGCCCAGGAAGTTGCCTATATGAAGCAGCAATGGTCAGAAATTTGCGATCGTGACCCCTGCTACAATCCCAATTTAAGCAAAAACCATACAGACTATCGCCTAAAGATCTAAAATCTGGTGTCTCAGCTAAAATCCAGCCTGATAGATGCAATCTCTAGCAAACTTGACCACTTTACGTCATTTAGGTGTAGAATGTCTAACCTAGATTAACAACTGATATTAAGCGCTTTATTGCTTAATATAGTCAGGGAAGATGGGGCACAAATTAACTTGACTTGTTCTAATCTCCCAGATTCTGGAGTCTCTAACAAAATATTATGTTCTGTATCTAGAATTTATGGACTCGCTAAAATTAGCTGCTGGTATCGTTCTGTATCAGAATAACTTGGAGTTATTGAAGAAATGCCTGGTAGGTTTGAAAAACCAAATCTTCAATTTTCTCAAGGTGGAAATTGAAATTGGGATCATTGATAATACCGAAGGTTCCCAAATAGAAGCTGTTCAATTGATGGCTCAGTCGATTGATTTACCGATTAAAATAGCAATTTCTTCGCCAAATATTGGTTTTGGAGCGGGGCATAATAAATTATTTCAGGAGTGGGGCATTTCATCGGACTATTATCTCTGTGTTAATCCTGATGGCATTCCTCATTATCAGTTAGCAGAAAGACTAATTCAATTTGCTCAAGGAAATAAAGACCAGGGAATCTTTGAAGCCCGACAATTTCCCACAGAGCATCCCAAAATCTATGACATACAGCGTTTAACTACAGATTGGTGTTCAGGCTGCTGTTTGTTAATTCCTAGATCAATTTATCAAGAAACAAGGGGCTTTGACGAAGACTTGTTTTTATATTGCGAAGATGTAGACCTTTCTTGGCGAGTCCAATTGGCTGGTTACAACTGTTTTACCGTCTCTAATGCGTTATTTCATCACTATGTTTATGGTGTTGAGCGAGATTTTAGTAATCAAAAGAAGCAAATGGCAATTTCCATGTATAAACTTGCCGTGAAATATGGACATCAAGAAGCAATCAACAAAAATCGCTCTGTCTTGAACCAATCGATTCAGGGTGAAGACTTGAAAAAAGTTTTAAATTTCAAACCAGCTCAAATACCTCCATCAGTACTACCTAACTTTATCAAATTTGATCATGCTGCTTCTTATGCTGAAACAAGATGGTGAGAGTCATCGAAATATCAAATCCTTCTTTTCTTTAGTCTCTAATATTCTTAATCTGTATGAACGACCGATTAGTTTCTATCATTATTCGCACCACTGGAAAGAGAACAAAGCTTTTAGATGAAACTTTGTTTAGTGTTTTTGGTAGTTACTATCCCAGTATAGAAGTTGTATTGGTAGTGCAAACTACTAGTGATCATGCTTACCAAGATGTTGTTGATTTGAGTCAAATCTATGCTCGTTTAGGCATGAATATTCAACTAGTTCGGAATTTCACGGATGAAGATAAGCGATCGCAAAATTTGAACATGGGATTGGCGCAAGCCACAGGTCGTTATGTGGGATTTTTGGATGATGATGATGTGCTTTATCCAGAACATATTTCACTGTTGGTTGAAGCGCTGGAACAGTCGCCTTCGAGGGCTTGGGCTTATGCAGATGTGATTGGAGTCTTGGGGAGGTGCGATGCATTAGAACAATTTTATGTAAAATCTCATGATCGCAATATGTTTAAGAAGGAGAAGTTTTCCTTTGGCGCCTTGTGGGATTGCAATTATATTCCCATCCTGAGCTTTTTAATTGATCGAAAACGAGTAAATCCAATATATTTACAATTCGATGAATCCTTTAGAGTGCTTGAAGATTATACTTTCTTACTTAAACTATCTTTGTTTTATGAACCAAAGTACTTACCCAAAGTAACCTCTGAGTATCGGTTTCGATTAGATGGAACTAACTCAAGTTATCTTGTTGAGAATCTTTTAGGGCTGGAAGCCACAACAAAACAAAAAATTTGGGACGAGGCAGAAAATCAAGTTGAAGCATTTCGACAAAACTTAATGATGAACTCAACTTCTATTGATAGTCACGAATTGGCAACAGATATTACTGCTGCATCCAGTTCACAACGAGATTTTCAGCGAGAATATATTCAGCTAAGTGTAGCATTGCAAAAGAGAGAACACAGTCAAATCAGCGCAAAACTAGATCATGCCTACAGTAGAATTGCCGCAATGGAAACAAGTAAGTTTTGGAAACTCCGAACCCGCTGGTTTCAAATCAAAAAATTGGTGGGAATCACAGAGTAACACAACAACGATAAATGTCTTGTAGATAAATGAATAACTATAACTGTGACTTTATATGATTCCATCGGCAAGAATTACAATTTGACTCGCCAACCAGATCCAAGAATTGTCACCAAATTAATCAGTTTGTTGGACTTACCGACCGGTAGCATGATCGCTGATATTGGTGCAGGAACAGGAAACTATAGTAATGCGATCGCCCAAAAGGGATATCGAGTTTTGGCGATCGAACCTTCAGCAGTAATGCAGGGTCAACGACAACATCACCCTGACGTTCGCTGGATAACTGCTAAGGCAGAGGAAATTCCCTTAGCTGATAAAACTGTAGACGGTGCATTGATCATGCTAGCACTACATCATTTTAATGACCTAGATCAAGGCATCAGGGAAATTAGCCGCATTACTAAATCAGGAAAGCTAGTAATTTTTGCTTTTGAACAAGAGCAAATCTCTAATTTCTGGCTGACAGATTATTTTCCTTATTTTACTAGAGATACTCTGACTACTTTCCCCTCCACCGAAAAGATAGCCTCCTTAATTAGCCAAATTACTCAAAAAGAAACAGCCATAATCCCATTTTTATTGCCTACTAATTTAAGCGATTTGTTTGCCGCATCTGGCTGGTGTAAACCTAAAATATATTTAGATGATCAAGTTCGTTGTGGTATTTCTACCTTTGCCAAAATGCCAATCAATGAATTAAAAGCAGGGTTAAAACGATTAAGGGTAGATATTGACCATGGTTTTTGGGTACGGAAATATGGACATTTACTAAATCAAAAAGAATATGATGGAGGCTATCGTATTTTAGTTACCAAGTAATTAATTTCTGATTAAGTTTATAAAAACTGCAATTATGTAGTTTAAACAATAGATTTGTTGACTTGAATTTATTACACTGTATTTATTCAGCAATATTTTTTGTGCCTTGATGAAGGGTAAACTAATCCAGGATAAATATCGTATTGTAAAAACTTTAGGTCGAAATGCCTTTAGTGAAACTTTTTTGGCTATAGATAACCGTTGGTATTCTAACCGTCGCTACATCATCAAGAAATTGCGTCCTATTTTGGGCAGTTCTGAAGTGGAAAATAGAAAACGGATGCTTTTTCAAGAAGCTAGTACCCTTAAACGTTTGAGTGGGGAGAATCGTCAAGTACCTCGCTTATATGAATATTTTGAGCAGGGAGAAGACTTCTATCTAGTGCGAGAATGGATTGCCGGTTTAACTTTAAAGCAAAAAGTTGAGCAACAAGGAACCTTCTCCGTTAGTGAAGTTGAGGAATTTTTGGAGAATATCCTCTCTTTTCTGAAGTATATTCATAGCAACGGGATTGTCTATCGACAGCTAAAGCCCAGCACCATCATTTTAAGCCAGAAAAATTGGCTCCCAATCTCTTTGCGAAATGGTTTGCCCATCCCAATTTATTTTGGTGGGGTGAAGGAGTTAGAAGCAAAGAACAATAACTCAAAGCAATATAGTTTAGCTAGCCTCAAGGGCATTCAAGTACCCGAATATATTCCCCCTGAACAAGAAGCGGGAAAATCAGTTTTTGCTAGCGATCTTTACAGTTTGGGTTTAACTACAATTTATCTCTTGACGGGTAAAAATCCCGCCGAGTTTCCTGTGGATCTTCACACCAAAAAACCCTTATGGCATCAAGAAATTCCTGAACTTAAGATCCATTTGAGAAGGGTGATTGAACGGGCTATTTGTCCTGATATGAGCGATCGCTTTACCTCAGCCGAAGAGATGTTGAAGGCATTAAAGTCTCCCCCCATCAGCTTGGTTATGCCTGTAATTGAGGAAGAGCGACCACAACATAAGCAATTTAAGCAACTTAAACAATTTAAACAACTAAAATTTACTTCCGAAGCCAAAATTGCCTCGGTTCTGTCTTTCATGAGTTTTGGCGTTTTGGGACTTACTTTTTTGTTGTTGAATACTGATTTTACTCAGTTTGCTCAAGATGACGCTGATCAACTTGTAAAAACATTTCAAGCTGACCACTTAATAACAGACACTTTAACTCCCGACCCAAAATTTCAACTCAAACAGTCTGCCCCATTACCTTCAAATACGTCTAAGATCCCCTCTTCCCCTGTAGGTATGACTCAACGGAGTATTATCGAGGTGCTAGGAGAACCAAACCTTGTTAGCGAAGGATATTGGCCCAATAGCCAAGCGTTGATGTATCAAGATGTTGTCCCGAAACAGATTGCTTTAGGCTATTTAATCGATAAGGACACCACCAAAGTTCGTCAAGCTGAGATCGCCTTTGCTGGTTCTGTTGACTTATGGACCATGAAACAACAGGTACATCAATTGTTGCAAGATAATTATTCTTTAGAAATTGACCATTATCTTAACCAAGTATACTTCAAGACTACCGAGCAACATTACTTTACTATCAATAATTTCAAAGGAGTGGTGCAGCGAAATCCTGAAGAACATATTTATCTTGGTATTTGGGATCAGGATTTTCACTAGTTTATTTAAAAAGAGCAAATTTTAGACAATATCTACTTCGGCTAAATGTTCTGCTACTGATTGGTACAACTCCAATACGTGATGATCAAGTAAGCGATAGTAAACCTTTCTACCTCGCTTATCATAATTAACTAATCTCAGCGATCGCAAGGTTCGCAATTGATGAGAAACAGCAGACTCACTCATGGACAGAAGACCAGCCAAGTCGCAGACACATAGATCTTTTTGAGCCAGCAGCGATAAAATCCGCAGACGATTACCATCTCCCAACAGACGAAAAAACTCCGCCATTTGCTGCGCCTTGCTACTATCAAGAGCTTCGAGGCAGAGATCTGCTGAACTATCGCAATCAATAGAATGATGATCCTGACAGATGGGAATTTTCGTTGATTTTTCTATTGACATGAATAAAATAATTTAACCGCAGTGGCAATCTGACATTTGGCAGCTTTGATCTTCAGTATGTCCATTGGCACAAGCCTCACAGCAATAATATTGCTCATTCTTTTTAATGGCATTCTCTAGCGAAATTTCACAATGACAGCGATCGCAAGCACATTTTACCAAACTGTCTAAATTGGTAGTTGTCATAGCATTCTCCTGATTTTTAGTTATGAACTACATTGATTATAGTATGAATATATGTTCATAGATAGTGGGTAAAATAATTATTTTGCCGATAAGGTTGCACATTGGACATTTAGTCTGCTAAATTAATTGAGCGTCAAAAAACGCCAGCCAGGATAGCTCAGGTGGTAGAGCAATGGATTGAAAATCCATGTGTCCGCAGTTCAAGTCTGCGTCCCGGCATTTAACTAACTACTTCTTTTGAAATTGCGCAAACGCAAGGCATTGGTTACTACGGAAACGGAACTAAATGCCATTGCGGCTCCAGCGACCATGGGATTGAGCAACCAACCAAAGATCGGAAATAAGACCCCCGCGGCGATAGGAATACCCAAAATGTTGTAGACGAAGGCAAAAAACAGATTTTGACGAATGTTGTACATGGTTGCTTTACTTAGCTCGATCGCAGTGACAATCCCCTGTAATTCTCCCGAAATTAGCGTGATGTCGCTGGCAGCGATCGCCACATCTGTTCCTGTACCAATGGCTATGCCCACATCCGCTTGAGCTAGGGCAGGAGCATCATTAATGCCATCTCCTACCATGGCAACGATCTTTCCTCCCCGTTGTAATTCTCTGATCCTGGCAGCTTTTTGGTCAGGACGTACTTCTGCTTCTACTCTGACAATTCCCACTTGACGGGCGATCGCTTCAGCGGTGCGATAATTATCTCCAGTCAGCATCACCACTGTTAAATTTAGCTGGCGCAAGGCTCGAATGGCGGCGACGGCGGAAGGTTTAACGGCATCGGCAATCCCCATCATTCCAGCTAGCTCACCATCTACGGCAATGAACACTACAGTCTTGGCTGCTGCCTCCCAAGTATATTTGTCCCCTGGCAGAGGGTTGGTTGAGATCCCTAATTCGGACATCCAGCGTTGAGTACCAATTTGAACTAATTTACCTAAAACTACAGCTTGAACTCCACTACCAGCGATCGCCTTAAAGTCTTCACATGCGATCAGGTCAACCCCTTGTGATTGAGCATATCTCACCATAGCTGCCCCTAAAGAATGCTCGGAATTATGTTCCACCGCGGCGATTAACCGCAATAGTTTTAATTCGTTATCATTTCCTAGTCCCTGAACTATTTGATAATCAGTGACGGTAGGTTTTCCCAGGGTAATCGTACCAGTTTTATCTAAGACAATAGTATCTAGTTTATGAGCAAGTTCTAGGCTCTCGGCATCTTTAATTAAAATGCCATTTTCGGCACCTTTGCCAGTCCCTACCATCACAGAAGTCGGGGTAGCTAAACCCAAAGCGCAGGGACAAGCAATAATTAAGACGCTGATGGTGGCAATTAAAGCCAAGGAAATATTGCCCGTAATCATAAACCAGAGTCCAAAAGTGAGAATGGCGATCGCCATCACTACAGGCACAAACCAACCTGTTACCTTGTCAGCCAGTTTCTGGATCGGTGCCTTAGAGCCTTGAGCATCCTGCACCAGTTGGACAATTTGCGCCAAAACTGTATCTGCGCCAATTCTGGTCGCTCTAAATTTAAAGCTACCCGTCTGATTGAGAGTTGCGCCAATAACTTCATCCCCTGGATGCTTCTGCACCGGGATACTCTCCCCTGTTACCATAGCTTCATCGATAGTGGAACTGCCGCTGATGATTTCTCCATCCACGGGAATTTTTTCTCCCGGGCGGACTAAGATCGTATCGTTAAGCTGCACTTCCTTAATCGGCAGATCTATGGTTTGCCCATGACGAATCACTCTGGCATTTTGAGGCTGTAAGCCCATTAATTGTCGAATGGCAGCCGAAGTTTCTCCCCTAGCACGATGCTCAAACCACTGTCCCAGGAGAATTAATGTAATTACCACGGCTGCGGTTTCGTAATAGACTTCTGGCATTAAGCCTTGGTCGAGAAAAAAGCCAGGATCGATAGTAGCCAAGACAGAAAATCCATAGGCGGCACTGGTACCGAGGACAATCAAGGTATCCATCGTCGCTGCACGGCGTTTGTAGGCTTTAACTGCCCCAAGATAAAACCGATAACCACACCAAAACTGGACTGGCGTAGCAAGGATTAACTGTAACCAAGGATTATGCAACCAGGTCGGAATCAACGGTAGATTTAAACCCATCATCATCGGAATTGAGCCAATGACGAGGAAGAGGCTAATTACCCCCCCGACCATTATTTTCCGCTTTAGCTCCTGGGACTCAGCCAGACGAGCCAATTTTTCAGCCGCATCTTCTCCCGTAACTAATCCTTGACTTGGTAGTAAATAAGAGGAATATCCAGCTTCAGTTACCGCATTTTGAATATCCTCAATCGTGGTTTGACGGGGATCGAATTTAATCGCTGCTTGTTCGGCACCGAAGTTAACGTTACAGATAACTATTCCAGGTACAGCACTGATCGCTTTCTCTATACCCCTAGCGCAAGCAGCACAACTCATCCCCCTAAGTTTAAGATTAAGCTGCTGAGGATTCTGGATCTTGTGGATCTTGCTGCTGGGGTTCATATTGTTCAGACAGGAGAATATCCAGCGGCGGCGATCGCCTCTCTTACCGATGATGCTGAGGCGGTGCTAGCGATGGTTACTTGTTTGGTTTTCAGGTCGGCCTCTACCGTAGCCTGGGGGTCTAGCTGCTGAATTGCCTCAGTGATAGTTGTGGCACAAGCACCACAAGCCATATCAGGGACGGTTAGTTCTATGGTCATGATTTTTTAGATTGATCTAATTAAAAATCTGGTTAAAAATCAGCATAAACTCTCTACCTAGTTAGAGAGTCAAGTTAGTATTTATTATTCATAACCTGAACTAAATTTTAAAACTAAATTTTGAAATTAAACTAATCCGAACTAACCTTGAGTCTTACTATTAACCTTGATTAATTGCGATTCTAAAATGCGGTTGAGCCACCCTGTTAAATATTTACGATTAGCCAGCTTTTCCTCGGGGTCTTGAGTATCCAGAGGGTGGGGGGCTAATCCTTTGACCGCCGCAGTAGTGACGCAAAACATGGATTTTTGGAAGCTTTCACAAATTTGCACCCGAATATCTCCTAGTCCACGAACACTGTTCGTTTCATAGAACTGGTGGAGGTAATCGGGGAGAAAATGACGCATATCCTGCATTAGCAAAGTGGGGGGGATGCCTGCTCCACCGATGGGTAAAGGATCTGCATAGAGGGCACCGTAGTTAAACATGCCTAGATCGTAAGGAATTTCGTAAGCTTGCGCATTATAGGAAACAGTTCCTGCAAAAGGCGTACCACGGAAAAAGATGGCTTCGACGTAAGGAACACCAGTGTCCATCAAAAAAGTGATGCCTGCGGATTTAGGGATGATGTCGTACTCCTGACCCCGTAGCTTAACTCTATAGGTAATGGGGCGTGCTGCATCGGCAACTAAGCCATCCAAAACAAATTGCACCACATCAGGGATAGATTTAATCTGCCCTTGGTCATAGCTATCCGATAGATTGATGAAGATATCACTCATGACTCGCCAAAACTGCCCTAGAGCACTGTAATAAGCCATTTGACGCATTTGCTCGGGCAGGAAGTCAGGGAACACTTTATGCAGTGCTAACAGCAAGGGATTGTAACGATAGAAGGCTTTAATCAAACGCTCTGTTTCTGCCCCAAACTCTGGTGTATCCAGATAGGTATCCACACCCCCACCACCGTGCCAAAACATTCCTTTCATGCAATATTCGGCGTATTCGTAGTTAATGCGATCGTGGAGGATAAACTTAGCAATGGTTTCTGGATTGACGTTGCCGTTGAAGTATTTAAAGAAGGGGAATAACTTTAAATATTGAGTGTCGGCGATATAGTTGAGGTTGATGGAGTAAGCATCTAAAACTACCCCATAACTTTTGAGAATGCCGACAACTTCGATGAGGTTTTGTGGGGAATCGTCTAGTAATGCCGAGCCTTGTTCTAGTCTGGTAATGTACTCTTCCACTAGTAAGGCTTTAGAGCTTTTAGTCGGAATGCGAACCATGGTTATTTGGTTATTGATTTGATAACAATATGCTTGAGTTTGAAGAACTGAGGAAAATTAAATTAAGGATTCAACTACCCGTTAACAAGGCGATCGCCTGTACCTCGCTCCAGTGAGTTACCCAGTCTGGCTTCAGCCCAAAGGCAATAATTAGCAGCAGCAGGACAAAGGCGGGAGCATGTTCTTTCCACTTGACCGGGGGGATCTCGGTCAAGCCCTCGCTCAAGCGACCGAAAAATACTTTATTAACTACCAAGAGAAAATAGACAGCGGTTAAACCAGTGGCGACGAGGCACAGTAGGGTTGGGATCGGAAAAATAGGAAAGCTGCCGCGAAATACCAGAAATTCTGAGATAAAACCGACCATGCCTGGTAATCCAGAGCTTGCCATTACTCCCAAAATCATCATCCCTCCTGTAACAGGAAGTCCTTTTTCGGGGTTGAGTAGACCCCTGAGAACATCCACATCCCGTGAACCAGTTTTTTTATAAACCATCCCTACCAATAAAAATAGAAAAGCTGAGATCAGACCGTGACTCACCATTTGAAATACTGCCGCCGTCATGCTCAGACGGGTGGTGGCGCTAGCTGCCAGGAGAATGTAACCCATATGGGATACGGAAGAATAAGCTACTACTTTCTTCATGTCTTTTTGGGCGATCGCACAGGTGGCACCATATAAAGCACTAATCGCAGCTAAA
>JBJOPG010000123.1:0-11909 GCA_046050865.1 Cyanobacteriota bacterium | reverse complement strand
AAAAGCTAAAAGCTAAAAGCTAAAAGCTATGCAAAGATTACTCTTCGGTTTTATGTTTTCAATCAGCAATGCCCTATTGTTTAGTCCTTCAGGCAGGTGAAAAATGGCAAAATTTTGGTGCGAAGATACTCAAGGGACAATAGTACCTTTGGGAGTACATTGGGGGAGTGGTTATCTTTGTAAATCTAGTGCTTGGGGATTTCTCGGTAGTTTAATGGGTTGGTGTTTAGTGAGTTCTCCCCTAGCAGCCCAAGTTACCCCCGATGGCAGTCTGGAAACGAAAACTAGTACTGAGAACAACGTCACTGAGATTAGTGGCGGCACTGCTTCTGGCAGTAATTTGTTTCATAGTTTTCGCGATTTTTCCGTTGAAACTGGCTCCACGGCTTATTTTAATAATGGTACTGATATTAGTAATATTATTGGTCGTGTGACTGGCAGCAGTATCTCCAATATCGATGGTTTACTAAGGGCTAACGGAGCTGCGAATCTAATCCTGATTAACCCCAATGGCATAAGTTTGGGCGATAATGCCAGGTTGGATATTGGAGGGTCATTTTTAGGTAGCACCGCCGATAGCATCTTGTTTGAAGACGGTTCGGTATTCAATACAGATCTCAATAGCCAACCTTTATTGACCATTAGTGCCCCGGTGGGGTTGCAGTTGGGGCAAGAGTCAGGAGGAATTAAAGTGTCTGGCACAGGAGAACTCACCTCAGGACTAGCAATATCGACCGGTCACACCTTTGCTTTAGTAGGTAACGGGATTACTTTTGATGGTGGAGTGGTTACAGCGGAATCAGGCAGAATTGAAGTGGGGAGTGTCAGTCAAGGAAAGGTTAGTATTCAGCCAATTGCTGCGGGATGGCAATTGGGCTATGAAGCGGTGACCCAGTTTGGAGAACTGCAATTATTAGATAGATCGGCTTTACTCAATCCCAATCTCACTGCTAATGCCACAGGGGGAATTCAGGTACAGGGAAGTAAAATTTTTCTGGAGCGATCGCAAATTGCCGCTCAAACCCTAGCAGATGCTCCAGGGGGCAATATTGTCGTTAATGGTTCGGAGTCCTTAAGTTTATCGGGAACATCAGCGGTAGGAGCAAACAGCTCCCAGATCTCGAATAATGTCGTTTCTGGAGGGACGGGCAAAGGGGGTTCCATTAAGATTACGACCGGGAAGTTGGAGATTACCCCGCGATCGTTTATTGATAATAGTATCTTCGGCTCAGGTAGCGCTGGAGATATTAAGATTGTCGCTGAAGAAGTTGATATCAATGGTGCGGGATTTTTAGAATTTCAACAAAAGTATCGCCTTGATGCCCTTGACGGAAATTTACGCCCTGGCAGTCGCATTACGGGCATCTATGCTGGTACTGCCACGACTGGTACAGCAGGAAACATCATCATTGAAACCGATACCTTGAATCTCACTGATGGGGCAATTATCTTTACCCCTGTATATACTGCTGGTAATGGAGGCAATATTAACGTCACTGCCCAGGAGATTAACCTTAATGCTTCGGCGATCCAAAATGGTGGTGGAGTAGAGAGTTCAGCGATCGCCTCCCTCGGCAATATTAATCTGAACAGCGATCGTCTAATAGTCAAGGATGGGGCAACGGTAATCAATGCGACTTTTGGCGATGTTTCAGGAGGCAACATTAATGTAACGGCTGACTCTGTTGATTTAAGTAATAGTATTCCTGAGAGCATCATCGCTACGGGGTTATTTACCAATACCACCTTGGGTTCAGGGAAGGGGGGAGATCTGAAGATCAGCGCCAATACTTTAAAGATCAATGATGCGGTAATTGCCAGCAATTCGGGAGCAATATTCCCGAGTGGGAGAATTATTCCTTTAGGTGGTTTAGGGGGAGATGTTCAGATCCAAGCTAGCCAAAGTATTGAAACATCAGGGATTGTCTTTAATAATGCTAATCCAGAACTATCTGTAGGAGCTGGGATTGGCACCTCTACCTATAGCACCGCTAACGGAGGCAATTTGGTTATTGATACGGGTCGGCTAGAAGTTAGCAAGGGAGCAAACTTGAGTTCATCAACTTTCAACTCTGGTAAGGGTGGACAGTTGAAGATCAATGCCACTGACTCAGTGAAACTAATTGGGGAGAGAGGGGCAACAGGAATGCTCAGAGGGGGGCTATTCGCTACTTCGGGAAGTATTAAGTCCCCCGAGCTAGAGGCGACGGGTACTTCGGGCAACATCA
This sequence comes from Cyanobacteriota bacterium, assembly GCA_046050865.1. Classification (GTDB taxonomy): domain Bacteria; phylum Cyanobacteriota; class Cyanobacteriia; order Cyanobacteriales; family Xenococcaceae; genus Waterburya. The sequence goes on along the minus strand of JBJOPG010000123.1, from coordinate 9,681 downwards.
GCGTTGTCAGTCCCAGCTTGACTGTCCGAGACGAAGCAGTCATTGATGTCCAGAGTAGCGGTGCTGGGGATGCAGGTAATATTAATTTGGTTGCTGACTCAATTTTATTAGCCAATCAAGCTGCTTTGTCTGCTACCACCAGTGACGGTGCTGGAGGTAATATTGCGATTGATACTCGGGTACTGCAACTAGACCGAGGACTAATTAACGCCTCTGTATTAGGCAAGGGAACAGGGGGAAACATAAAAATTGCAGCTCAAGATTCTGTAAACGTTATTGGATCAAGTTTTTCACAACTTAAAAGCAATATTTTTAACCTCGACAAAATTACCCCAGAATTTTTAGCTAGTCTCACAATCGACCAGTTCAAAGAGGGGATCTTCGCTGTCTCTGTAGCTCAAGGTAATGCAGGGATAATTAACATTCAAACTGCTAATCTGGAAATGAAAGAGGGAGGTTTAATTGCTACTGCTACTGTCGGCAGTGGTGCAGCTGGCTTTATTGACCTAGATATTTCAGAAACTCTGTTGATCAATAGCTCCTTCATCTCCAATAATACTTTATTCCAGGGAGAGGGAGGTGATATCAATGTTGACACTGAACGTCTAGAAATTTTGCGAGGAGGGCAGATCACTGCTTCCACTCTGGGGCGGGGGAACGGTGGTAATGTGACAATTGATGCCCAGGAGTCAGTAACCATTGCTGGCAATCAAGGAGCAACGTTTGTTAGCAATATCTCAGTTGGGGCGCGACCTTTGCCGACCATCACGGGCAATGGGGGGAATTTAACCATCAATACCCCACAACTATTGATTGACGACCTAGGCGGTATTTCCATTGACTCCACAGGCAGCGGTGATGCAGGAGGTCTAGAAGTTAATGCCGAATCGATCATGATTGATCGCCAAGGGACAATCTCGGCAGATACGCAATCTGGTAAAGGAGGAAATATTCTGTTACAGGCTAGCAATCTTATTTGGCAAGGAGCCAGTTCTACCACTGCCACGGCGAGGGAAACGGGGAATGGGGGCAATATTCTCCTCAAGGCAGATAATGTCTTTGTCTTAGACGATAGTTTCGTCACCGCCGATGCCTTTAAGGGCAGGGGCGGTAATATTCTAGTGGATACTCAAGGATTGTTTATTTGTAAATCTTGTCAAGTCAGTGCTAGTTCCGCATTAGGTTTGGATGGAGTAGTAGACATTGAAACTCTAGGGCCGACTACCTTGAATTCTCTAGACATACCTCAACAGCCAACTCAAAACCAAGAGGAAGTTACGGTGGCTTGCGCCTCAGAACCGGTAAATACCACCAGTCAGCTAACCATCACTGGTCGTGGTGGTTTACCTCATCGACCCCAAAAGTCATTGATTGGGCGATCGCTGATTGAATTTGTCTCTCCTACCGCTACTGTCCCCAAACCGATAAAACAAACAGTTTTACCTGCCCCGGCTCACGGCTGGTATCGTCAGGAGAATGGTCAAGTAGTACTTACTGCTAAAGCTCAGGTAGCTTCAGCGCAAAATTCACTGGCAAACAGTGCCGATTGTCATCGTTAACTTTTTTTAAGACATAATTTAGGTATTTATGTCTTTTATTTATTAAGACAATCTAAAAGTTGACCACTTAATATAAATATTTAAAAAGAATGACTTGTCTGCTGGAGATCGCTTGAGAAGCTATTAACCTAAAGTTTTTCACTTATCAATAACACTTGCATAAAAAATTACAAATGAAGCACAAAGAGGATCGCTTAAAAAGACTAGATTCGAGACATAACTACTTGGTCAACCTGATTTGTGTCTATCTAATTGCAGAGTTTAGATTGATTTTTAATAGTTTGTTGAATTAGGATGTCTCCAGGTTGAGAAAGCAGCTATCACAAAACACATTCCAAAAGCCAAGTTTATTGACTAGAAAATTTATTAACTGGTTTACTGAACTAAGGTATTAAGGCTGTGATTTGATAGCTAGCATGTATAGAAGCAAACTATTGTTTCAAACCTAAATTTTGTTTCACTCAAACATTAACCAAATCTAAAGGAAAATTAAAAAGATGGGAATTAACATCAACGATTTAAATCAAAGCCCTCTCGGTGGAGAATTATTGTCTGGTTCTGAGAGCATTATGGGTAACCTTCGCGTTCTTTCTGAAGAAGAATTGAAAGTATCTGGTGGCGGCAAAGGCAAAGGCAAAGGCGGCGGCAACAACAACAATATCATCATCATTGGCTATCCTGGCGGTGGATGTGGATGTGGTAGCAGACATTATTAAGGATTTTAGATTCTTGGCAGATGTATGATTTATGCATCTGCTGAACTATGGAATTCTAAATTTTTAGTTTGCTAACATTAAGTACGTTTAATACGTTAAATAGTGAGCAAGGTAGCCCTGAAATAGCTGAATAGAAAGCATTTTATAAAATGTTACCTCAGCAATATTTTTGTAAAGGGGCTACCTATTTTTTAAGTAACTTTTTTACAAGTAAACTAACAAATAAATTAAATAGACTAAAGCACAATTTTTATTTTTAGAAAATACTTTTAGCACAATTTTTTATATTACATTTTCTTAGGTTTAATTATTGATTTTTAGCCACAAGCTTTTGATCCAGGCTTCGTCAACAGATAATCAATCAAAAAAAAATATGTTCATCAAAAACTAATTTATTATGGGATTAATTCTAAGCAGTGACAACGTAGTGAGTTTTTTAAAGGAACAAAAGATTTGTTCTTCAGATTTTCAACCTACTGTTCCAGTTATCTGCAAAGAGAGTAGAAATTTTAATTTAGTCGTTCAATCAAAAGATAGTCCTAGCTTTTTAGTTAAACAAAGTCGGGTTGATAGCCAAGGTCCGACTTCAGGAACGCTCGGTGTGGAGTGGTTAGTCCAGAAGTTAGTCAACGATTTTAGCGATTTAGCTCTGATTCAACCTCTAATCACAGAAGTAATATTGTTTGATAGTTCAAACTCGATTCTGGTGTCGGTTTTCTATGATGATTACATTGCTCTGGATGAATATTACGCAACTCGTCAAACCTATCACCCCCAGATAGCTCAAGTGATAGGAGCTAATTTAGCTCAGGTTCATCGTTCAACTTATCAAAAGCCCAACATTAAAGGTTTTTTGGGTCAATACTTTGACTTACAAAGACTGAAAAAACCACCATACTTCATTAAAAAATTAAATAATCTTGATCCCAGCCTTTTTAGTGAAATTTGTCCTGATGGATTAGATTTTTACAAGCTGTATCAACGTTTTCCCAGCCTTAATCAAGCAGTTTTAGAATTATACAATCACATACAACTTTGTTGTCTTACCCATAATGATCTGACTTTGGACAATTTCATTGTCGATCCTAGAGTTGATGCCGATCCAACTAATATTGATCCGGCGCAAGTAAAGATTATTGATTGGGAATCTATTTGCTGGGGAGATCCAGCAACAGATTTAGGAATGCTGGTGTCCCAGTATTTGGGTGAATGGCTTGATAGTCTAACTGCCGACTCAAACCTCGAACTCAACACCATTCTTAGTCTAGCCAGTTGTCCTTTAGAAACAATCACGCCAAGTCTTGAAGGACTATTGAGAGGATATCTGGATACTTTTCCCGAAATTTTGGCAGATCAGCCTGATTTCGTGAGCAGAATTGTGCAATTTGCTGGCATTGGCATTATCGATCGCCTAACTTACTACGTTGAATATCATTATCCTTTTGGTAATCAAGCTTTGTGTAAACTACAAGTCGCTAAAAACTTACTTTGCTACCCAGAAAAAGGAGTTGAAACTGTATTTGGCAACATGGCAGAGGAGTTGAGGGTAGGTAATGAGTAATGAGTAATGAGTAATGAGTAATGAGTAATGAGTAATAAGTAGTAGTTAGTAGGTAGTAGGTAGTAGGTAATGTCAATTTTGAAATCAATTTTTAAATTATGATTCCAGCGATCGCCTCTGTCAATCAAGCAGATTTAGCAACCCACCAATTAGAGTTTAAACGGCAGCTAGAAAATGTTGTCGCCAAAATTGCGATCGCCTCAGACTTTACTATTACCTATGAAGATCTTGAGCCTTTAGAGGTTGCACCTCGGCTTAAAGAATATTTAAACCAAATCACGCCCATCGACCTTAATCGATATCTAGCAGGTAAGCTGCAAAAATATATTTATACTATTTTAACTACTAAAATAAGCTCAAAACCACCCTCGAAATCACCCTCAAAATCACAGACTTCTTTGCTCAAGGAAGAGAATGCTGAAGATGTGCCGAAGACTAATTATGCAAATAAATGGTCTAAAACTAAATTCTACCAAGAGCTAACGCAAAACAATCATGGTTATGGTTATGAGGATACTGGTTGGTTGGTTATCAAGGAAGTAGACGATCATTGGCACGTTACTAAAAATGATTTAACTTTGCACGTTCAACCTAGACATCTTGTCGAACCATCAGCAGAATTATATCCAGGAAAGCTAATATCCCTGAGAATGCCCCCAAGTTTAGTGGAGCGAGGCATCTATATTGCAGTAGGGGATGCGGGATCAGCGAATAATACCCATCGGCTCAATTGTACCGAAGACTCTACAATAATCAATCAGCTATATTTCAATGTTGAAACTGGAGGTGCTTTATGTCTGCTGGATAGTTTAACTCAAAAATTAAATCAAGTTCGAGTTCCTTTTGATTTTAAAATCAATTACAACGAGGCGGAATTTGACAAGTTTGATGTAGTAGTTTTAGAGTTTGGGAGTGATGACTCTGAGCCGATCTACTCTGTAGTTAAAACAGCTTATCAAGATCATCAAGCTTATTTTCGCCCAGAGATTCCTTTCTTTTGCAAATTTCTTGCTCCTGGTTTGGGGTTTGCGGAAAAACCGCGATCGCCTAGCCCTAAAGGATTGGCACCTGGAGGCGCGTCCGTGGGCGAAGCCAAATCGCCAAAAGTTTCCGAAGAAAATATTGGTCAACACTTGTGTGGCATTATTGCTTCGGCTTTGGTCGATACATGGCAACAAGAATGGCAACAAGACAGTTTGCCTGAGAACAAATCAAATAACAAATTAGATTACGTTTTAAATTATTTATCTGGAGCAGGGGTAGATATTGAACATCTTTATCTTAACCCCAGTCTCAATTCTGATTGAAATCACATAACATCATACATAGCACAACACTTTTTTAAATATGCCTATTGAACCCTGGTTTCCCCTTGTTATTTACTACGAGGATCTAGAAGATGCCGCCGCACACAAAGAGTCTCTAGTCTCTACAGTTTTAAAGCTGGAAGAGGAGAATGGTTATCAAAGGAGAGTTGCGGACGATATTGCTTGGACTGGCGATTTTCATGGAGTTGGGGCTATTCATGAAAACCCCCAATTCGATTGGATTGTCAAGGAAGTGGAAACTCACGTTTTTCTTTATCTTGAAGCCTTGGGAATTGATCTAAGCAAAATAGATTTGTTTATTCAAAGAGCTTGGCCGATTGTGTCTCGCGAAACTCAAGCAATTCCTGCTCATAGTCATCATAATGCCCATGTCAGCGCAGTCTACTATGTGTCTGTTCCCGAAGATGGAACTATAAAATCTGGTGCGTTTACAATTTACAACAGCGCGAATTTCAACGAAATTATTACTGGCATGGGGTATAAACATACTGATCTGCTCAAAAAAAGAAATCCTCTCAACTATGAACAAGGATTTTATGCGCCGAAAGAAGGACGGCTCTTAATATTTCCCTCCAAGCAACGTCATGGAGTGGAAGCGAACCAAACAGGTGAGGTGAGAATCTCTTTATCTTTCGACATTTTTATTACTTCTTCAGAGCAAATCGATGCTGCTTTGCATGAATTTTTAGCGCCTTCTCCTAGTCAATGGAAAAAAATTAATTCTGATGCGACTACAGTTGAATAGTCAACATGTATGCCTACTACATCTATACTGTGGGCATACAAAAATATGGCTTTGCAGTGCCAAAAATAGTCTAAAATAAACGCTTAAATTACTAGATTTAATATTGATGTCTATTTCTGCTACATCTTATTCCTGTGTTTTATCTGTTTATTTGTTTATTAATTATTAATAGAAAAATTTGTAAAAAACAATGTACCATGTCTAAGTATAAATGCTTAAAAGTTATTTGTGTTTAGAAACTTGTCAATGAAACTTACCAAATTGAGACTTAATTATCACATTTTTGTCTGTTCATTAGTTAATCAGCCAGATTTAAAGCTTCGATTAATTACTAGTAGAAATTACTAGTAACTTCTAGAGGTAGAGATGAAAAAAGATAAAGATGTAAATCATTCTTAATGGAGAGTTATGACTGTGAGTTATGAAACTCAAGATTTAACAAGTATCCTCGCCGAGATACTCCCTGAGAATTTATTCAAAAACTTGGATCATAGACATCATCGTCGCTTAGAAATAATTTTGCGAAGCCATTTAGGTCAATCCCAAGTAGAAATTTGTTCTGCTTTAGGCTGCTCTAAAGATATGGCTCGTTATTGGATGGCGATCGCCAAGAGGCCAGCAAGTGATTCGTGGCAAGATACCTCTATAGGTAGACCTAAGATGGTTAACGATAAATATCTCCAGCGTCTCCAAGAATTGGTCACCAGTAGCCCCAAAGAACATGGCTATGCTTTCAAGCGCTGGACAGCTAAATGTCTCAGCCAGCATTTAAGCGCCGAATTGGGTATTCAGATTAGCGATCGCCACGTTAATCGCTTACTCAAGCAAATGGGTCTATCGACCAAGAATTCTCCAGACCAAACAAAGTCAGATGAATCTTCCTCTACTAAATCAGCATCAGGAAGAATTAGTATCCAAGACCTTAACCCATCAGCTTCTCCTCAACTCAATGATTCATTATGGTGGTTTCAAAATCAGATTTAAACCCAAAATTTATTCATCAGTCTTTAAATAATCTTTTTTCAGCAACTCAACTTAAGCAATTTTTAGCACAATTAGAAGTTATCGAGCCAAATCCAGGAGAACTATTTTGGCGTTTTGACAATACAGAAGGCGGAATATACCTGATTTTGGCGGGAAAAGCGAGATTAATCGATCATGAAGATAATTTGATTGCTTCTGTGTCACAAGGTTGGTTGGGGCAAATTAACTTGTTTGCTGAGTCTGGCTGGCAACCTTATAGTCTTAGGGCTTCCTTGGGCTTAAAACTAGCTTATTTGGATGCCAAATCAGCCAAATTTTGGTTGGAAAATTATCCTTCACTACAAGAATATATTTATTGTCAAGGAGAAAAATGGGATTTACTGATGTTGTGTCATCAAGTCAGTGGCTCAGAATCCGTTGAAGATCTATTGCCAATTTTACCTTTATTAAGAACGGCGCAATTAGAGCCAGGGATTTTGCCCCATGAATTGGCTGAAAATAGAAAATTGTGGCTCTTGTATCAAGGGGAAATGTTTCACAGCTCGGGTTTAAAATTAGCTCCAGGTCAACTTTATGACCAAGAATTTTTACCAACCGAGGGAGAATGGCTAATTACCAAACCTACTCAACTATATATTCTGGAAAATAGTCTTGAGGAGAGAGTAAATTTTACCCCGCCAAACAAAACCCTCACCGCAAGTTCTGCTATCAAAGTTGCTCCCCTCAGGACAGTAAGTCTCGAAGAGAAAGCTGCTCCAGTCGAGACCACTCTGCCTTATTTTCCCAGCCCTCGAGTAAAAATTGCTCACTGGTGGCAACAATCCTCAAAACGCTATCCATTTCTCAAACAACACAGTCATGCTGATTGTGGGGTAACTTGTTTGGTCATGATTAGTAAATATTGGGGTAAAAACTTCAGTATTAACGAATTAAAGCGAGTAGCTAATGTAGACCGCTCAGGGGCTTCTCTTAAAGGCTTAATTACTGCTGCGGAATCCGTGGGCTTTATGGCCAGACCACGTAAAGCGGATTTATTAGCGCTCCAAAGTCAAGAGCTTCCGGCGATCGCCCACTGGAAGGGAAATCATTATGTGGTGGTTTATCAAGTTACCAAACGACAAGTCGTTATTTCGGATCCTTATGTTGGCAGGCTTGTTCTCAGTCGCCAAGAATTTGTCGCTGGTTGGACTGGTTATACTCTACTACTAACTCCAACAGCCAAGTTTGAACAAACCCCAGATGCAAAGCAAAGTCTTTGGAAATACGGCAAAATACTCGAACCTTACAAACTAGTTTTAATAGAAATTTTTGCTGCTTCTTTAATCATTCAAATTGTAGGTTTATTTGCTCCCATTTTTACCCAGATTTTATTAGATCGAGTAGTGGTGCAGCGTAGTATCTCCACATTGATTGCTGTAGGTACAGGATTACTGATTTTTAAAATTTTTCAGGCGGTAATTTTAACCCTACGGCGTTATTTACTCTTTCACACCGCCAATAGATTAGATTTATCGCTGATCGTGGGGTTTATCAGTCATACCTTTAATTTACCCCTAAACTACTTTGAAACCCGTTATGTCGGTGATATTACCTCTAGGATTAATGAAAATCGAAAAATCCGTAGTTTTCTGACGGGAGATGCTATTACTACAGTCTTAGATGTCCTAAGTTTGTTTGTCTATATCGCTTTAATGGTTTGGTATAGCTGGAAATTATCTCTATTAGCTTTAGTTGTTGTGCCTGTCTTTGTAGTGGTGACGGTCTTTGCTACCCCGTTTTTGGTGAGAATATCTCGTGAAAGTTTTAATGCCAGCACCAAAGAAAAAAGCTATCTCATTGAAGGTTTGACGGGAATCAGCACCATCAAATCTATGGGCGTTGAACAAACTGTTCGGTGGCGCTGGGAAGATTTGATCAATGAATCAATTCGGATTACTTTTTCTGGGCAGATGATCCAAGAACGAGTTGAATTATGTACTACTTTAATTGAAAATATTATTTCTAGCCTGTTATTGATTTTTGGTGTTTGGCTAGTAATTCAAAATCAACTGACCATTGGACAATTGATTGCTTTTAATATGCTGGTGACTAATGTAATTACCCCCCTCAAAAGGATGATTACTCTTTGGAATAATTTTCAAGAAATTAGAATTGCCATTGAGCGTACTGATGATGTGGTTAATACCGAAGTCGAAGCAGGATTAGCGGGGGAGAATTTAGTGACTATACCCCCAATCAAGGGACAGATTCGGTTTGAAAATGTCACTTTTCGCTACAACCCAGAGAGCGAAACCAATACGATTGAAAATCTCAGCTTTGAAATTCTACCAGGACAAACAATTGCCTTAGTGGGGCGGAGTGGTTCGGGCAAAACTACTATTTCTAAACTGTTACTGGGACTTTATCCTCCGGTTCAGGGAAAAGTTACTATTGACGGCTATGATCTCAGTAAAATCTCTCTCAAGTCCCTCAGACAACAGACAGGAGTAGTAAATCAGGATACTTTCTTGTTCGGTGGGACAATCTTAGAAAATCTCACTATTGGTCATCCTAATGCCAGTCAAGAGGAGATTGAAGAGGCTTCTCGCCTGGCTGGGGCAGCGAACTTTATTGAAGAGTTACCTCTCAAATATGGTTCTCAAGTGGGAGAAGGGGGCGGATTACTGTCGGGGGGACAACGACAACGGTTGGCGATCGCCCGCGCTTTATTGGGAAAACCTCGTTTACTAATTCTCGATGAAGCTACCAGCAGCTTAGATGCAGAATCAGAACGCATTATTCAAAATAA
>JBJOPG010000122.1:0-11924 GCA_046050865.1 Cyanobacteriota bacterium | reverse complement strand
GTGCATAGGGACTATTGCTTAAACAAGATTGGAGATCTAGCTTCGATATCTGATCAGCTTTCGCCCCAGGAAACCAATGACCACCATTCTCTAAGAGATTATAACGAGCTTGACCATATTCAATCATGTCGTAAGCCAAGGCTAAATTACGCAGCCAAAGAATTACGGGTAAGTTAACATTACCAGGGGTTTCCTCGTAGCTAGGTAGCCCGATTTGCCAGTTATGAAACCAGTCTTGACCCAATACGGCGATCGCTTCTCTTTCTAAACGCTTTAAAATTGGCGGTAAGATCTCCTCTGCCTGCTCTATTAAGGGTAAAACTTTGAGGTGTTCATCAAAATCAGAAGGTTGGGCAGCACCTAAGCTCAGAGTATGAACTTGAGGATGGGATAAACAAAATAAATCATTAAACAACATCGGACTCAGAGGCTGGCACAATTCCACTAACTTTGGTGGCGGGTTATAAAGATGTCCTCCTTTATCCGCCGGGGAGATAATAAATACCCCCATATCATGCTTCTGGGCTGCTTCAATCGCTGACCAATTCCACTGATTGATGTAGTACCAGTGGAGATTCACATAGTCGAACTCTCCTGTTTCTATAGCTTTGGTAATAATTTCTGCGGAGCCATGGGTGGAAAAACCAATATGTTTAACTTTTCCTGCTGCCTGGAGTTTTTTAGCTTCATCAAGACAGCCCCCAGGACGCATAGTATTGTGTAACGTTGCTTCGTTGTTGATGCCATGGATACCTAGGAGATCGACATAATCTAACTGACAGAACTTGAAGGACTGTTGAAATTGACGGCGAAAATCTAAGGGATCTCTTTGGGGAGAGACTTTGGTTTGAAAGATTAGTTGCTCCCTTGGTAGCTGGGGTAAAATCTGTCCCAGTTGCATCTCCGAACTACCATAACCTCGAGCAGTTTCGATGTGATTAATGCCTAGCTCAAATGCACGACGAATAGTGGCTTCTAGATTACGCTGATTGGCTTCGGGTATTGCAGATTGGGGTAGATCCTGCCATTTATATTGATATCTCATGCCTCCACAGGAAAAAACGGGCATCTGTAACTCTGTACGACCAAAGCGGCGATATTGCATAATCAAACTATTGTTAGTTGTTTATAATTCCTAATCTCTATATTTTAAGCTATAAGCCATAAGCCATAAGCTGTAAGCTTAGAACTAAAAAACACCTTATACAAACAATAAAAATGGGAAAGAAATGAAAATTCTCTTAGTGGACGATGAAATTGAATTAAGCGATCCTTTGAGTCGAATTTTGTTACAGGAAGGCTATCAAGTAGATATTGCTAACGATGGTGCAGCAGGAATGAATTTGGCTTTGCAAAACTCTTATGATCTACTGATTCTTGATTGGATGCTGCCCTATAATTCGGGGATTGAAATCTGTCGCTCTGTGCGATCGCAACTTATTGCTACTCCCGTCTTATTTTTAACCGCCAAAGATACTATCGATGATCGCGTGGATGGTTTGGATGCAGGAGCAGATGACTATCTAGTGAAACCCTTTGAATTGAGGGAATTGCTGGCTAGAGTGCGGGCTTTACTACGTCGTTCAACTCTCGAAAACCCCAATGGCGATCGCCTAAAAGTAGCAGATCTGGAATTGGATCTGGATAATCAGGTGGTATATCGACAAGATCAGGCGATCGACCTGTCAGTAAAAGAAATCCAGCTACTAACCTACTTTATGCAGCATCCCGACCAACTATTAACCCACGAGGAAATTTATAGTCATCTTTGGCAGGCCGAGGAACAGCCGAGCAGCAATGTTTTGGCAGCATTAGTCAGACTACTGCGACGGAAAATTGAAACTAAACCAGAAACTCAATTAATTCATACTATCTATGGCAAGGGTTATCGTTTTGGGATTAATTGATTGTTTAATTAGTTGCTGAAAATGCTTAAAACTGAAGTGCTGGGTTATCTTCATTTCGGCATTGTAGCTTGGTCTTTTCAGCTTCAGCCTGCATTCTGGCAATTAACCGCTGTTCTTTGGGGGATAAGTTCGCTTTAGCTGGGATATCTAGTTCCACGGGTAATTTCAATGAGTTTAACTGAACCGTCAGTTCAATGGTTTTTTCGATGGGAATCGCTAAACTAGAACGAGTAATTAATTCCTGTAAGGCGGGACAAGGCTCTGAGCCATCTTGATAAATTTCGGGAGCTTCCCAAAGCGGATAAGCGTGCTTGCCATTTACACCAATTACCTCTCCTTGAGAATTTAATAATGGGCCACCACTCATACCTTTTCTGACATCATTGGTATAGCCAATTTGGTAGCCATCTGCTAAAGCTTGATTGAGGATAATTGCCACTCTGCCTGACTTTAAACTTAATTTTCTGGGACTGATGACCTTAGAACCGGCAAACAGGTTAGAAGTTCTTGGCACAATGGACTCTTGAGAAGGAAAGCCTGCCGCAAAAACAGTTTCTCCCACTACTAATCGAAAAGAATTGCCGACTTTTGCTGTTTTATAGTCAGTATCTGCTTTGAACTTGAGCACTGCTAGATCGTATTGATTTTTAACCGTCTCGATCTCCGCCACTACTTCTGCGGCATAGGTCTGACCATCGACAGTCTCGATGGTATAAGGGGCTTCTCCCGCCCGCAAAACGTGCTGGTTGGTGATAACTAGATACTCGTGATCAGAGCCTAGGACGATAAAGCCAGAGCCCAAAAAGTTTTGGTTTAAAATTCTGACGCTAATACCTGAGGCAATTTGACTGATTTTATGCGCTAACTGCTGAGGAGAAGCGGAAACAGTGGTCACTTTTCGGCGATCGCCATCTCCAGACAAAAACATCCCAGTACAGATCAGACAAAATATCATCTTAGATACTTGGGATGTTATGGGGGAAATAGCCAGTGTGAGATAACTATTTCCCTCGATATTGTGGTTTTTATGACCCTTAATGGGTGACCATTTCATTCATTAATAAATCTAGAAGTAAGTATTGGGCAATTGGCAACTTAATTAGTTTAATTGGCTCTTATTTTTCTACAGGAACTGATTCGAGGAATTTGCCCATATCGACATAAAATTCGCCATCAGAGTAGAATCCTGGATCATCTGCACTGAGGGTTAGGGTTTCGCCACTAACGCTACGACGAAAATCTACAAGCTTAACCAATACTCCTTCGGGGTCAGTTTCGGGCTTTAGGGTAATCAGCACATTGCTATCGGGACAGCTACCGCCGCGAGCATTTGCCACACATAATACGGGTAAGTTGTTGACATTTCCTGTGCGGATAAACTTCAAGTTGCCTTGATCGAGAAATTTTTGAAATCTACCAGATACTACTGAACATCTCTTTTGAGGAGTCCAATCAGGAGAAAATTGATTTGCCCAGTTGATCAGTTTTACTCTGCCTCGTGGGGTATTAACAAAAGTGTTCCAACTACCGTTGAGTTGGGCGCAATAGTAAGTATTAATATTTTTGGTTTCTGCTGAGGCGGGAGGGGCGATCGCGCTACCAATCATTACTCCTAGTCCAGCAAACATAGCAGCTAATGTTTTAATCTTCATGGTGTTTCCTGAGATATTGTAAGCCGTTAACAGAATAGACTACAAGTTGACTCCACAGTAATTCTAGCGGAAATTGTCTCCTCGTAGCTATTTTATTTGTCTGAGCTAGGAGAATTTTAGCGTAAAGTTAGACTTAGGTAAAAAAACCTAGGGGCGATCGCCTAAATCACCTGTTTTCCATCTCTACGGATTAAGCAAGTAGGTGGTATCAAACTTTACGTTTAAACCAAAGTTTTCGGCTTAACTAGCTTGGATTCAATAGTCTGGCGGTTTAATTCATGTCCAATGAGGACTAATTTGGTTTGCCTCGGCTCATCTGCTGTCCAGAGGCGATCGTAAAAGGTATCAAAACGATTTCCGACCCCTTGCAACACTAAGCGCATGGGTTTCTGAGCCACATTGACAAACCCTTTAACACGGTAGATTTCCTGTTCCACTAGCAGCTCTTGGAGTTGCTGAATTAGGGTTTCTGGTTCAAAGGACTGGTCTAAAACTAGCTCGATGGAAATAATCTCCTCATCATGGTCATGCTCTTCTTCGTGGTCATGGTGGGAATGGCGGTTGTCTAAATCGTCTTCCACCGCAGCATTGAACCCCAAAAGCAGGTCAGGGCTGATAGCTCCATCCTTGACTGTGACAATTTTAACTCTAGGGGGCAATTCCTCCTTCAGCCAGCTTTTGACTTTAGCCAGGGTTGACTCATCTACTAAATCGGTTTTAGTGAGTAATACTAAATCGGCACAGGCTAATTGATCCTCAAACAACTCCTCAATGGGAGTTTCATGGTCGAGATTTGGGTCTTCGGCTCTTTGAGCTTCTAAGGCGTCTAAGTCTCCCACTAAATTACCCATACTCAAGGCATGACAATCTACTACTGTAACCACTCCATCTACCGTGGCACTATTACGAATTGCGGGCCACTGGAAAGCTTGAATCAAAGGTTTGGGTAGAGCTAATCCTGAAGTTTCGATCAGCAGACAGTCGATTTGATCGCGGCGTTGGAGTAATTCCTGCATAACAGGGTAAAACTCTTCTTGGACAGTGCAACAAAGACAACCATTAGTCAATTCGACAATATTACTTTCAGGGGTGGAGTCATCATCACAAATCTGGCACGATCGCAATAAATCCCCATCAATGCCAATTTCCCCGAACTCATTGACTAAAACCGCGATGCGTTTGCCCTGATTATTTTGTAGTAAATGACGTACAAGAGTAGTTTTGCCTGCCCCGAGAAAGCCTGAAATTACGGTAACGGGTATTTTATGCATGGTTATGATAGTTTTTTGCAGTTAATAATTTAATAAAATTCAACCTAAAACGATGTTGGACAAAAAAGCAAAACCAACACCGCAGCAGGTAAAGCCTGCAAAGCGTAGCCAGAGAATTGACTTGTTGGGCTGATTAATTATTCTTTTACCCAGATAGAATGCGATCGCACTAATCCCCAACTGCATCAAGCAAAAACCAAGGAGATATGCCCCCAAAGCGCTAGTTTCTGCCCCGACAATTGATTCACCATAAGCATAGCCATGAAAAATACCAGCGATCGCACTGATCACCGCCAAGATCGACCAGTTGACCTGATTTTTCTGAGCTAAAAAGATTCCGATTAGCAATACTGAAGCCGAAATAATCAGTTCAGGAACGGGAAGATTAATACTTTGCAGATGAATTCCTGTCCCCACCGCCGTAGCGACCACAAACGCAGCCGGTATCATCATGCCTAAGTTGGTGCTTAAAGCCGCTAATAAGCCGATGGCGATTACAAATGCTAAATGGTCGATGCCAACGACTGGATGAGCCAAGCCAGAAATCAATCCCTCTCCAAAGTTATTTGGTAGTTTACCTCCCATGGCATGATGGGCTAGGGCAGGAGGAGTGTTAAATAACAGGTTAATGCTCAAGAGAACAGTAGAAACCAAACCAAAAGCGATCGCTTTATGCTTATTCATGAATTACCCAAGTTTTGTATTAAATGCCGACGCAAACTGATCCAACTAATTAAATTCTTAACTTTAGACTGGGCGATCGAGGCTTTAGATAAGCAGAAATTTCGTAGAGTGATTAAACTGCCCCAAGGGTTCATGGAAACTAGCATCATCTGTACCTCGCAGATCTAAACCAAGCTAATGTTAAGACTATCGGCGGGCATTCTGACTCTGGAGATTGTTGATGACCAACTCCTAACAGTTGCGGGACAGTGCCAGATTTTCACTAGGCTTCCCCCCTTACGTTTGGGTGAAGATTTCACTCAAAACCGATAGTAATTTATTGTTAGATATTGTTAGGCGATATTACCATTAATATTGCCATTAGTATTTGCCAGTAATATTGCTATTACTTATTGCTACAGGTAAATTTACCACAGAGGTGTAACAATATTAGACTTAAATAACTGACTTAAAACTATTTAAGCAAACTACTTAAGCTAAGGTTTGTCGGTCTTGGTATAATCAGCTTTGAACCAAATCTTAAATAATTGCTAAAGATATGGCAGACTGGCAGGTAGTTAAGGGTGGCATCACTGCACCGAAAGGATTTATCGCAGCAGGCATTGCCGCAGGATTGAAATCTACGGGAGCAAAAGACTTGGCGTTGATTTTGTCTCAATCCGATGCGATCGCCGCAGGGGTATTTACCACTTCTCAGGTACGCGCCGCCTGTATTGATTATTGTCGTCAATGTCTTCAGGGGAAAGCCAGCGCCAGAGCCATTCTCTGCAATGCCGGACAGGCTAATGCTGCCACGGGAGTAGCAGGGTGGTCAGATGCTCAAGAGTGTGCCAAACTCTTAGCCCAAGAACTGAATATTGCCCCTAGCGCTGTTCTCTTAGCCTCTACAGGGGTAATTGGTCAAAGAATTAAAATGGAACAACTACGCCAGGGCATTGTCCCCTTGGTGAGAGCCGCTACGGAACATGGAGGAGGAGATGCCGCCGCGGCGATCGTCACCACTGACCTAGTTACCAAAGAAATTGCCTTAGAAACTACCATTGAAGGTCGTCCTGTGCGTATTGGTGGAATTGCCAAAGGTTCAGGCATGATCGCCCCCAACATGGCAACCATGCTGGGCTTTATTACCTGTGATGCCGCCGTGTCTACGGGTTTATGGCATGAAATGCTCAAGCGGGCTGTCGATCAAAGTTTTAATCAGATTACTGTCGATGGGGATACCAGTACCAATGACTGTGTACTGGCGTTGGCTAATGGTCAGTCTCGCACCACCGCCATCACCGAAAATAGTCCCAATGCTCAAAAGTTGGAAGCAATGCTCACGGCAGTTTGTCAATATTTGGCTAAAGCGATCGCTCGTGACGGAGAAGGGGCGACCTGTCTTATTGAAGTTCAAGTATCAGGGGCTCCCAGTGATGAAGCAGCCTCCCAGGTTGCCAAAACTATCGTTGGTTCATCCCTAGTTAAATCTGCTATTTTTGGTCGCGATCCAAATTGGGGTAGAATTGCAGCCGCCGCAGGTAGAGCGGGAGTTAAGTTTCATCAGGACGAGCTGAATATTCAACTGGGCGATCTGGTGTTGATGCGTAACGGACAACCCCAAGAGTTTGATCGTAATGCCGCCAGTAATTACCTCAAAGAGGCAGCAGCAGGGGAATATCTGCAAGCAGACACTGTTTTGATCTCCGTGGCGATCGGCGTTGGGTCAGGTAAAAGTACTGCCTGGGGTTGCGACCTAACCTACAAGTATGTTGAAATCAACGCTGAATATACAACTTAATAGGGACTTGGGGGCTTAGGGAGTGAATCCTCAACAACTCTCCCTATCTCCCTAAGCTAAATTCTTCACTCTGCGTAATAAAATCTAAGAACTTAAAACATTACTCTGCATAACTTTTTCCAAGGCCGCCTGGAGGCGATCGCGATTGGTAAAATTATCCATTTTTTGCACTGGTTTACCATGGTGAAACAACATAATCGTTGGCAAGTTACGGATGCTGTAATGATTGGCTAGTTTGAAATTTTCATCAGCATTGATCGCCACTAGTTTAATCCCAGCATTGTTTTCTGTAGAGAGTTTCTTTAATATCGGTTCAATTAGCCGACATAAACCACACCAGGGAGTCCAAAAATGAACCAAAACAGGTTGGTTAGCTTCCATAACTACTTGTTTAAAATTGGCTTCATTAACTACAAAAATCATGCTGAATAAGGATGTGATAAAAATTTGATTTAAATACTTTGGGTTATGCTACCCCTAATGGGGATCAATTTTAAGGATTGAATTTAACAGTTTTACAATCAATTTACGGTGCATTTTGAGCAAAAAACTTCTCACCCATTTGCCCTAAAGCACTAACTTCGTGTCGCGAAGCTACATGCGGCTCAAGGCTTTGTCCTTTAGGAAAAGCCGCTTTACCAGTAAACTTTTGAGGTTGCCTGCATCAACCAGGGATGCCCCCACCAGAACAGCATCACAAAAGCTGCTATTCCCAGATAAGCTGGTCGCCAATACTCCTGCCATTTAATAGTTTGACGACCATCAAGAATTGCCCGAAACGGCATAATCGAAGTCCGCTCCTTAACCTCGGTAAAAGCCGCTCCGTATCTTTTGCTCAAACGGCGATCGCCATGCCACACCGCAAACAGATGATGGGCAATTAATCCTACCGAAGTAACCAGGGTAAAAGTTGTCCCTAGCCAGAGAGTGTGAGCAATACACCAAATAACTTGTCCGACCATTTGGGGATGGCGAGTAATGCGAATAATCCCGGTTTCAAAGAGATACACCTGGGGTTTTTGAATCGCCGCAATTTCTAGCAAGTTAAAAGTGGCGGGATAAAGAAAGATAAAAGAGATTGCCGATAAAGTCCAAACCAAAGTTTTAACCCCTGGTACTCCCTGCACTTGCCATAACTGCGCTCCATCATAACGATGGTTGAAAAAATAAATTATTAACATAGTGGCAAAGGGGATACTAACCAAGGCAAAAATTACTCGGTACAACCTCGCACCAATTTTAGTTTCTGCCCAAGGACGTAGCGCCGCCAGACCACTATGAGCGATCGCAAATCCGAGGAGCAAGCCCACCATAACTAGGTGACTGTTGGTTAGCCAGTTGATGTTAGTCATATATGTATTATTAATCACTTTAACCAAGGGTGATAATCAAAAGTTAATTAGTGGCCCAATCGTGATACTGTGCAAATAAAGCACACGAAAATTATTAAATATTTAGCAGTATTAATAATACGTTTAAATAACGCCCGAATAAACAACTCTTTTTATAAATTTGCGACTGGGATTGTATGTCTGATATTCCTTTTACTCTGGATCAACTCCGAATACTTAAGGCGATTTCTACAGAAGGAAGCTTTAAACGGGCTGCGGATAGCCTCTATGTTTCTCAACCCGCCGTCAGTCTTCAAGTACAGAATTTGGAAAAGCAATTGAATGTGCCGCTGTTTGACCGTGGTGGCAGACGAGCGCAGTTAACGGAAGCGGGACATTTGCTCTTAAGTTATGGTGAAAGAGTTATTTCCTTGTGCCAAGAAACCTGTCGAGCGATCGAGGATTTGCAAAATCTCCAGGGTGGCACGTTAATTGTGGGAGCATCTCAAACCACAGGCACCTATTTAATTCCCTGCATGATTGGTCTATTCCGAGAAAAATATCCCGATGTTTCGGTGCAGCTTCAGGTGCATTCAACTCGACGTACTTCTTGGGCGGTGGCAAATGGGCAGGTGGATCTGGCAATTATTGGTGGTGAAGTGCCCACAGAGTTACAGGACGTGCTCAACGTCATTCCCTATGCCGATGATGAACTGGCTTTAGTTTTGCCCCCTAATCATGTTCTGGCACAAGAGGATGCTATTCAAAAAGAAGATTTATACAAACTGAAGTTTATTACCCTCGACTCCCAATCGACCATCCGCAAGGTAATTGATAAAGTCCTCACCCGCTATGAAATCGACCCTAAGCGCTTGAAAATCGAGATGGAGTTAAACTCCATTGAAGCAATTAAAAACGCCGTCCAGTCAGGTTTAGGAGCCGCTTTTGTCTCCACCACGGCGATCGCCAAGGAATTAGAAATGGGTGTGTTGCATCAAGCCAAGATCAAAGAAGTGGATATTGGCAGAACTTTAGCAGTGATCGTCAACCCCAATCGCTATTGTTCCAAGGCGGCGGAAGCATTTAGTAAAGAAATTTTGCCCCAGTTTACCACCAGAGAAGAGTTTAAACACCTGGATAGCCTGTACAAAAATATTATCGAGGTCAACTAAAGTCTTCGGCGATCTTTAGGCGATTGGCAATTTCCCTCAGTACAATGAGCAAATAATCCCTGGCGTTGCTGAACTGAATCGTTACTGAAGATGGAAATTATTTGTACTCGCCCTAGTTGTGTCAAACCCCGTAATTTTTTCAGTGATCTGGATACCGAAGCGAAAATTAGGACAGTACAGCAAATATACTGTAGTGCTTGTGGCATGCCCCTATTATTAGCCGATCGCTATCTCCCCTCGAAATTATTAGGACAGGGGGGCTTTGGCGCTGCTTTTCTTGCCTGCGATCGCTACAAACCCAAGTTGCCCTTATGTGTTGTTAAACAATTTAAACCTTCTAACGACCTCGATGCCCAGGAGCGAGCCATTGCTCAAGAACTATTTGAAAGGGAAGCTGTGGTTTTAGAAGAACTCGGGCAAAAACACCCCCAAATTCCCAATTTATATGCTTTTTTTACGCCGATAGTCAAGAATGCTCAAGGTACTGGCGAAGAACAGTATTTTTATTTGGCACAGGAATTTATTGATGGACAGGACTTAGAACAAGAACTAGCGGATCAAGGTAAGTTTACGGAAGCGGCGGTAACGGAAATTTTAACCGAGATCCTCCAGGTCTTAGAGTTTGTTCACGCCCACGAGACGATCCATCGTGATATCAAACCGTCGAATATCATGCGCAATAAGCAGGGAGTTTTATATCTGCTAGATTTTGGGGCAGTAAAACAGATTGCCGCAGGGGGATCTAATGCCAAAAAATCCACAGGCATCTATTCCATGGGTTTTGCGCCTCCCGAACAAATATCAGGTTCTCAAGTCTATCCGTCCACCGATATCTACGCTTTAGCTGTTACTTGTATCAATTTATTGACGGGAAAAGAAGCAACAGAACTCTATGATTCCTTTAATAACACTTGGCAATGGCATAGTTTTGCGCCAAATATTAGCGATCGCCTGAAGCAAATCCTTGATCGGATGCTTTTGTCCAGTCCGGCACAACGTTTTCCGTCGGCGAGGGAAGCCTTGGACGCTTTGGGCGCTTTGACCATCCAAGCTAACATTCCTAATATTCCGACCACAAAACCTACTGTCACACCTCCACAAAACCTACCAGTCCCATCTCCTCCATCCCCTAAAACCCAGGGAACTGCTCCTGTGGTTAAGAAAAAATCTCAGCAAAAACCAAAACGTCCTTTTTCCCTCACCGAAGTTCTTAGTAGCGCTGCCTTTACTGGTTTTGAAGGGGCATTAATTTCGATGGGGTTAATCAACTGGTTGTCCTTTTCAGGGGAAAGTGTCGGCATTATTGGCGCTGTGATGGGAGGAATGATGTTTGCCCTCCAGCGTCGCATCATTGAAAAAGTTGATCTAGCAATTTTCGCCCTGATTACTGCTGCCATAGTCGCTTTTATCCCCAAATTACAGGGAACCCTAGCCATCTCCAATATCCTGATCATTGCCATCATCTCGGCGGCGGGGGCGATCGCCATTACCGCTTTTTTCCGTCTGGTGTATCAACTACTGTCTCGTTTGCTTTAAAAAAGCTATAAACTCTAAGCTTGATTAATTAGTAGATTCAAACCAATTCTTAACAAGGAAAAAATCCCTGCACTTAAGATTGCCGCCACGGGTAAAGTTAGTACCCAAGCTAAAGCTACCGATTTAATCGTCTCCCATTTAACATCTTGATTGCGCGAAACTAAACCAATCCCAATCACGCTACCCACCAGTGCATGGGAAGTAGAAACGGGTAGTCCAATACTGGAAGCAATTAAGATCGTGCTAGCGGTGGCAATCTCGGCACAAAAACCAGTACTAGGGACAAGGGAAATAATGTTTTCCCCGACGGTGGCAATGACCTTTTTGCCCTGGGCTGCTAATCCCCCAACGATACCAACTCCCCCCAGCACTAAAATCCATAACGGAATATCTAAACTCTCAATGGGCACAACCCCAGTATTTAAAATAAATACAATTACTGCCAAAGGGGCGATCGCATTACCCACATCGTTAGAACCATGAGCAAAAGCGACAAAACAGGCACTTAGTACCTGAAATTTGCCCATTACCCGTTCCATAATCCGCAGCTCTATTTCTTCTTGACCATAGCTCTGGCGATAGCTTTTAAAT
>JBJOPG010000121.1:0-11977 GCA_046050865.1 Cyanobacteriota bacterium | reverse complement strand
TTAAATTAGACTTGATCTACATCTAGTGGTAAAGATAAGTTTTAGACACTAAATGTAGTAGTTGACTAAAAATAATTTAGCTTAACTTGTCACCAATGGGTAATAGGTAATAGGTAATAGGTAATAGGGTTCTATACAACTGAAATTCGCTGTAAGTAATCTAAAGAAGCTAGAAGCTAAAAGCTAAAAGCTAAGAGCTTCTTGTGGTAAAAACGAAGATAAATCTAAAAACAGAAGAAAAGGTATGTTAAAAGCTTGGTTATTTGGTGTGGGGATTTTATTTGTGGTGGCGGAATTCAGTATTTGGCTCAAACAGTTTATGTTGCCATTGCCAATTTATATCTTAGCAGGAGCATTTTTGGCGATCGCTTCTAATTACGAACAGGGTTTAATCGCTCTATTTAGACAGCAAGATACTTTAGATACCGATCCTCTAACCCAAACGGCAACGTTAATCGATCAAGCTAAAGCGTTACAGGGTAAACAGGAAGTGGTGAGTCTTCCTGAAGTTGATTGATCAAAAAAGCTCTAAGCTCTAAGCCTTAGAGATAGGGGCTTCGCCCCTTTATTGATCTAACGCAGAAGTAATAATCTGAGTTAATTCATTTTCTGTCCAGGGTTTATGGAGGCAAGCGTGAAGATTTGCGTGTTCTTTAGCGCGTTCGATCGCCTCTTCATCTGCTTGTCCTGTTAACATCACCGTAATCAATTTCGGAAAACGCTCATGAATTTGAATTAAAAACTCATCTCCTTTAATGCCAGGCATGAGCCAATCGGAAACAATTGCAATTACTTGAATTTCGTCTTGCTGCAATTCTTCAATTACCTCCCAAGCTTCATTGGCACTCTCGGCAACTTCATAGATAAAGCGATCGCCGAACTTACGTTTTAGCTGTTCTTTAAGGCTATCGAGAATAACAACCTCATCATCAACACACAAAATTGCAGATTCACTCATAATTTAATTATTTGATAATTGTTCAATTAATTGTTCAACGGTAGCCAAATAGTAAATTTAGTATCCCCTGGCTCACTAGCTACGGCAATGGTGCCATTATGTTTATCAATAATTTTTTGACTAATATGTAGACCTAACCCGCTACCTTCTCCTGTGGGTTTGGTAGTGAAAAAAGCCTCAAATATTTTGTCTTTGAGGTGGGTCGGAATTCCTGAGCCTGAATCTGCTACTTCCACCTTAATGCCATCGTTTTCTAAAGCAATGGTGAGGGTCAATCTGCCTCCCCGTTTCATTGCTTGAATGCCATTGTGAATGAGATTAGTCCAGACTTGTATTAGTTCATCAGGATAACAGAGAATTGCGGGAACATCTTGATAACGACGAATGATCTCGATGTTTTGTTTTAATTGATTATGGTAAATATCGAGGACAGTCTCTAGTCCATCCTGCACCTGGGCTAGATGCTTTTCTTCACTAGCATCAAAACGAGCATAGTTCTTGAGGGCAAAGACAACTTTAGAGGCTTTTTCTACGGAAGTCAGAATGGTTTTATTATTACTCAATAAACGAGTTAGATTATAAGCCAACTCTAAAGTCCAGCTAACTTTTTCATGTTGCAAAAGAGGTAAGTAGCTCTCAATCTCTTTGACAACTCCAATGTCAATTAACAGATCGGCAATATTACGGGCATTATCCACCTCATATTCCTTAAGCTGGTCGGCAATCTGTCGCTTGAGGGGGCGTTTTTCACTAGAAGAAAAAATCGGCTTGCTCCTCATTGCCTCTTCAATTAGCTTAAAGAAAAAAATCTTTTCCTCTGGATTGAGAAATTCCGATAATTTGGGTAACTCAGCGATCGCTGCCATTAAAGCTTTGGTATTATTGCCCGCAGAAGCTTGGATTGCCCCCAATGGCGTATTGATTTCGTGAGCAACTCCCGCTACTAACTGACCCAAGGCAGCCAACTTTTCCTGGTGAATTAGTTGCTGTTGAGCTAGCTTTAATTCCTTGAGGGTAATTTCTAAATCCCTGGTTTGCAGCTTGAGCTGACTAATATATTCAGCTTGTTGCAAGGCTATTGCCAAATGAGTGGCAGTTTGCCTCATCAATTCAATTTCCGACTCTGACCAAGTGCGAGCAGCTTTATTCTGATATGCACCCAACAAACCCCAAAGTTGCTCTCCTTGAAAAACGGGAACCAATAAGTAGGCTTTAGTTTGATAGGCTTCTAAAGCTTGAAGATAAGAATCGAGAAAATCTTGAGCGTAAATGTCATCGACTGCGGTGAACTTTTGTCCCTTAATAAATTGCGCCCCTTCAGTTGACAGCAGATAACTATATTGCTGAGGAATACTTTCCTGCTCAGTTTTCGACCAATCTCGCAACAGACAACGATCTGCTTGAACAGAACCATCCGCTAAAGTTTCACAGTTATTCACTGCCCTCAGCAACGAGATCCAGCCAGCGCCTACAGATTCGGCAAGAATCTGACCACTCCAATCATTATTAAATTGATAGATGATCAGGCGATCGCATCCTAAGACTTGACGAATTTCTTGGGTCGTAATGGTGAAAACTGTCTTAATGTCCTGAGAACAGCGAATTTTATCAATGATATTGGTAATTACTTTTGATAAACAATCTTGCTCGGTAGTTTGTAATTGAGAATTATCCGAATTATCCATAGATTAATCGTCAGCTAAATCGTAAATCTAGTTTGTCTTAGCTAGCGACTAACGGCAACAGTTTGCTCAACCTTCATTTTTCTATTTGTTTAGAGTAATTTAGTTAGTTATTTGTGAAATATGGGAAACATATAGATACAGAAAGATTTAAGATCTTGTTAGACGAGCAATTTATATGGGCAGAGAAAAAAGCATTAGTTCTTCTTCACAGCCAGTTCTCAACCTGAATAATTCCTTGAGTAATGAGACTAACGCTGCCATTATCTGTGTTGATGATCAACCTAGTATTCTCAAAAGCTTGGGAGAACAGCTTAAACGTTCTCTAGGTCAAGGATATGAAATTGAATTAGTCGATAGTGGAGCAGAGGCGATCGCTCTTTGTGCTGAATTAGTTGCCGAGGGGATTCAGATTCCCCTGATTATTTCCGATCAAATCATGCCTCAGATGATGGGAGATGAGCTATTAATTAAGCTCCATGCTCTCTATCCTGACACCCTCAAAATTTTACTCACAGGACAAGCTAATGCTGATGCAGTTGGAAATTTGGTCAATGCGGCGGCTCTCTATCGTTATGTGACAAAACCTTGGGATGAAACGGATTTAATTCTCACCGTGGAAGAAGCTTTACGTCGCTATCAACAAGACCTACAGTTAGCGGCACAAAATAAGATTTTATTAGAGGTTAATCAAAAATTAGCCAGTGCGATTTCTCTCTTGGAAGCGACTTTAGAAGCCACCGCCGATGGCATCTTAGTCCTTAATGAAAACGGTAATGTCGTTAACTATAATCAAAAATTTATTGATATTTGGGGCTTGCCCACCAAAGAAGAGTTAGATCGCGAGCAAATTTTGACCTTGATTCTAACTGAGTTGACAGAACCCTACGCCAATCGTCTCAAAGAAAGATATACCCAATTTGATGCCAATAAATTTAATTCTCTAGAACTCAAAAACGGCAAAATATTAGAGTGCTATTCCCAGGTACAGCAACTACAAGAACAGACTATGGGACAGGTTTGGAGTTTTCGCGATGTGACGGAACACAAAAAAGCCCAAACCCTTATTCAACATCAAGCTTTTCACGATTCTCTAACCAATTTACCCAATCGCGCCCTATTTGATCGCGAACTAGCCAAAGCCTTAAGTCATGTTTATCAGCACAATAAGATGCTGGCAGTAGTGTTTATTGATTTAGATCGATTTAAAACGATTAATGATACTCTGGGACACGCCATCGGTGATCTGTTGCTCAAAAGCGTTGTCGAACGATTGAAGACTTGTGTGCGAGAAAAAGACCTCATTGCTCGTTGGGGCGGGGATGAATTTACCCTGCTTTTACCTGAAATTAGCTGTCGAGATGATGTCACAGCGATCGCCAAACGAATTCTAGAAGCCCTCAAGCCTGGATTCAAACTAGCTCAACATTATCTACACATTACCAGCAGCCTAGGAATTGCCGTCTTTCCTGATGATGGCAAAGATGCGGAGACGTTACTCAAAAATGCCGATGTCGCTCTCTATTGGGTCAAAGAAAAGGGTCGTAATGATTATCAACACTATAGTTTTAGGTTAAATTCCCAAGCCTACGAATTGCTAAATTTAGAGAACAGCTTGCACAATGCGTTAGAAAACCAAGAGTTTACGATCTATTATCAACCAATCATTGAAGTTAACACCAACAAAATTGTCAAGCTAGAGGCTTTACTTCGCTGGCAGCATCCTGAACTAGGGATAGTTGCTCCTGATTTATTTGTGCCGATCGCTGAAGAGAATGGTTTGATTGTCGATATTGGAGCCTGGGTACTAGCAACTGCCTGTGCTCAAGTAAAAACATGGCAAAATATGGGCTTATCTGATTTAACCGTCTCAGTCAATTTGTCGGCTCGTCAATTCTATAATAATGACCTCGTACAAACCATCAAGCACATTTTACTAAATACAGAATTAAGTCCTCATTGCTTGGAGTTAGAAATAACGGAAACAGCAACGATGCGTAATACCAATCTAGCAAAACAGATCTTGTTAAATCTGCATCAAATGGGCATTTCTCTGTCGATGGATGATTTTGGCACAGGCTATTCATCCCTCAGCTATCTCAAAGATTTTCCCTTTAGCACCATTAAAATTGATCGCTCTTTTGTTAAAGATCTCAGCTTTGACTCCAGCAATTTCGCCATTATCAACGCTATTACGACTTTGGGAGCAGGTTTAAATCTCCAGATTATTGCCGAAGGCGTAGAATCAGAACAGTTAAAGAACCTGCTCAAAACTTTGCACTGTAACTATATGCAGGGATACTTCTTTAGTGTGCCTCTAGCGGCAGAGCAAGCAACGGATCTACTGCTCAACTATTTGGGTAATCGGGTTTAGGGAGATGGGGAGATGGGGAGATGGGGAGATGGGGAGCTCGGGAGATGGGGAGCTCGGGAGATGGGGAGCTCGGGAGATGGGGAGCTCGGGAGATGGGGAGCTCGGGAAATGTAGCTCACACATCAGCGTCTAAAGAATTTTGATTCGTAATCTTAGAAAAGAAAATAATTACTCTTTTCCCTTTTCCCTTTTCCCTTTTCCCAGTCTTAACAAATAAATTTGTTTCTTAGGCGTTACTCATATATTCATATTCTTTTTGATTTGCTCTAATTCTTCATCCACTTCCCACTTCTGAAATTCAGCTTCCAAGGGATCGGCGCTACGACGATATTGAGGGGGATTAGCCCCCCGATCCCAGCCAATCGTATCACTAGTTGAGGTGTTGGTCGAATTAGTTGTATTAGAAGATTGAGCTTGGGCAGATTGTTTAAGCTCTTGACGTTTTTGTTTAATTTGCAACAGCAATTCTTGGGCTTGGGTGGTGCGTTGCTTGACCCCCGCCATCTGCCCCCAAACTTGATTTCCCTGCCTGAGTAATTCTGCTTCTCTTTCCCTGGCTGCATCGGCTAAATCCTGACGACTAGCTTTTTCTGCTTTGGCAATTCTACCGTGCCAAGTTTGTACATCATTAGCGATCGCCAGTATCTGGTCTTGCAGACTTTTTTCTTCTGACTGAAGTCGAGTAATCAGCTTTGTAGCATCTTGTTCCTGTTCTCGTAATTGTTCTTCTAACGCCTGTAATTCGAGATGAGGATTATCCTGCAAAAATTCATCTAGTCGCTCTTCTAGAAATTGATTGATGTCATCAAATAAACCCATCTTGGTTTTTAATTAGGTAGCTTTATGTCATATTCTAGAACGTTTCACCCACAGAAATAGCACGAACCTGTCCTTGATTGCTGATATTAGCCTGTTGATCACTGATGGATTCTAAAACCCAACCGTCAGTCCCAATGGTTTCTCCTACCCAAACTCGTCTAGTTTGACCTTTAATCTTGACCAGAGCAGCGGAACGACCAGCCCCTAATTCTAATACCCCCACTAAGGTATGGCTGATATTTGGTCTAGTGGCGATTGGACTTTGCTCAGACTCTGCGATCGCCGTCTGACTAAAGGGTTCTATCTGTTCTGCACTAGTGAAACTATCCCCCAGAGGAGTGGGAGCAGGTAGTGGAGGAGGCTCAGGAATGGCTAAAGGCTCACTCGGTTGGGGGTTCGGTGCAGGCAGCATTGGCATACTGGGGACACTGCTACTAGGACTGCTACTAGGAAAAGTTGCCAGGGGAAGATTATTATTAGCGATGGTAGAGTTTGAAGGAGTAGGAGTATACACAGGTACATAAACCACCCCATCTTTACTTGTGGGATTAGTTGCTTCTTTACGCTCTATCTGGTCAAGCGATCGCTCCATGTAATCAATGAACTCAATCTCCGATTTAGATAGCACAATATTCTTACCTCCCATTAAAGTAGTTAGTATGTTGCTACCTTGATGTCCAAACAGCCACCAGATGACAAATAAACTATAACTACAAGCTAGGGCAAAGAGAATTTTAGCTAAATAACTACTGCGGTGAGCTGGATTAAAACTTGACTTGGTATTTGACTCTGCATAATTACCCGTATTATCCCTAGTGGCATGAATTATTTCTGCCAGACTGAGGCTGTAGTCAGAGGTTGGTTGATACCAGTTACTATCAATTGTCGTCGCTTTACCAGAAGTGGTGACGATGGCGGACGGCTGTTTCTGAATCTGTTTCTGAGTTTGTTTCTGAGTTTGCTTCTGGGTCTGAGTTGCTAAAAGTTGACCTGGACTAAATATTCTCTGTTGTTGAAAACTAAAAGCCTGATCAGTATTGAGCTTACCTAAAGGTGGTTGACCATGAAGATTTTTAGGGTGAGATAAGCTTAAACTTTCGATAAAGGAAAATTTTTGGATCACCTGACAACGTTTGGCATCCCTCAGCATGGTGTATTGAGCGACTAAATTAACCTATCTACCATAAGCCTGTTGTCTTGCTCATACCATAGTGTTTCCCCAGAGATTAATTACTTGCTCTAATTTCTTCAGGGTGAAAATACTGACAAAGTAGTGACTCGAATCTAGTCAACTGTCAACTGTCCATAGCTGGTAATTGATATTGGATTAGTTGACATTGACAATTGATCGATGGGTGCGGGAATCATTTCGCCTCGAAAATCAATTAACTGCACTAATACTAAATAGGCGATCGCAATTAAAATCGAAATCACTCCCGTAATGATTGCCACAATTTTTCCTTGATCCATGATTATTTCGCCCTGCTGATTATTCTTTAACTATAAGCTATAAGCTGTAAGCTATAAGCCATAAGCTTTAATTGACTAGCTGAACCGACAGCTAAAACCTTTAGATTCCTGATAGATATTTAAGGGCACAAAAAAGTCCTCAATGCAAGAGACTGAGGACAAATAACAATTTAATAAATTTTAATTTAATTAAACCAGGCTTAAAGCTTAGAGCTTTTGTTAAATCAGTAGCTAAAACTACCAGCCACTCTCTGCTTGAGACATAACATAGGTTGCTACATCCTCAATTTGAGCATCAGTCAAACGACCTTTAAATGCGGGCATCGCATTTTTACCATTTGTAACTTGGTTGGTAATTGCGGCTAGGGAATTCATTTCATACTTATCGAGAGCTTCTTTTTTCAGAGTTTTAACTCCATTAACCACATTGTTACCTCCTGCATGACAAGCCGCGCAGTTGGCACTGAAAATCTTGCCCCCAGCAGCAGCATCCCCAGCCAGAGCAGGAGTAGCAAGGGTAAACAAGGCGGCTGTTAGAAAGACTAACAACGTGGATAAAAGTTTGGCAAACATGGTTTCTCCTCTTAAAACAAATGGATTTCTATCACAAGCTGATTGTGATCAACTGCCAATATTCGGTGATCCACACAACACTGTCAAAAGACAGGCCGTAGAAGTTCTACAAGTCGTCAAACTTCTGTAGTAATATATATAAATAGGAATTGAGCCTTCTGAAAACCATGAATTTTCAATCAAAAGAACTATATTTCTAGATCGATTTGAGAATCAAGGTTTTGGGGATCGCTCCTTAAAAAAAATCATATTTGACAGCAGAGAGTTCAAAAAAATGGCTAAAAAAATAAGCTTGTTATTGTCCGCACTAGTATTAGTAGTATCTACTTTCTTCCTCAGTGTTAACCCCGCAGCAGCAGCGACTGTTTCTGTAAAAATGGGTACTGATGGTGGAATGCTTAAATTTGACCCCCCCACCGTAACAATTAAAGCTGGAGATACGGTTAAGTGGGAAAATAACAAGATGTCTCCCCATAACGTAGTATTCGAGGGAGCGACTGATAAGTCTCACAAAAACCTTGTATTTTCTCCTGGAGAAGGTTACGAAAGTACTTTTAATGAAGCTGGTGAATATTCCTACTACTGTGAACCTCACCGTGGCGCAGGCATGGTTGGTAAAGTTGTAGTTCAGTAATTCAGTAAGTTAATTTAGTTTGTTAATGGGTAACAAGCTATAAATTCAAGAATTATCAAGTAATAGAGAGAAGAGGCGGCTGATATTTGGCTTGCCTCTCTTTTTTTGCTAATTTTCGCTAATATGAGTATTAATACAATTTTTTAAGTATTTAAACTATCTAGGCTTTTTTGATACTCATCTCTAAAATAATTAATGGTAAATTTATCCCCCGAAGAATTAGCCAGAGCTAGAAAAAATAACCTTTCTCCTGAGAAATATGCTCGTTTGAAGGCAGAATCTAAAGCTCCCTACAGAGGCTTCCGTAAGTTTTTCTATTTGGCTTTTGGTGCTTCAGGTCTCATTGGAGCCTTTGTCTTTTTGGCAAAATTAGCCGCAGGTCAAGATCTGGCTAATAACTTGCCCAATTTTGCACTTCAAATTGGCGTGGTTGCCCTGATGGTATTTCTGTTTCGGATTGACAAGGCTAAGGATGAAAATTAAGTAAACAAATAAAAGGCGATCGCTCTACATTGAGAACAATCACCTGAGTTCTGATTTAATTTAATTTAATTTAATTTATTCCTCTTCAGAATCATCATTCTCATCATTCTCATCATCAAAAGCTTTCGGGGTCGTTCCAATGATTTTTCCTTCCTTCATATCGGCTCTGACTTTCGCTTCTATTTCTGCTGCCACTTCAGGATTTTCTTTGAGATAATTAATCGTGTTGTCTCTACCCTGACCAACATTCTCTCCTTTGTAGCTATACCACGCTCCTTTGCGGATGATGATCTCCAGGTCTTCAGCTAAATCTAGCAAACAACCAATGGTAGAAATTCCCTCCCCGAAAATAATATCAAATTCAGCAATGCGGAAAGGAGGGGCAACCTTGTTTTTGGCAACCTTCACCTTGGCGCGAATCCCATACATCCCTTCATTGCCTTTTTTCAGGGTTTGTATCCGACGAATATCTAACCTCACTGAGCAATAAAACTTGAGCGCATTACCGCCAGTGGTTACTTCAGGACTACCATAGCTGATGCCAATCTTTTGTCGTAGCTGATTGAGGAAAATTACCGTGGCTCCAGACTTGCCAATATTCCCCGCAATCTTTCTTAGAGCTTTGCTCATTAAACGAGCCTGTAAGCCCACTTGATTGTCTCCCATTTCCCCTTCAATCTCCGCACGAGGGGTCAAGGCAGCTACGGAGTCTACTACCACTAAATCTACTGCTGCCGATCGCACTAGCTGATCGACGATTTCCAACCCCGATTCACCGTTATCTGGTTGGGCTACCAAGAGATTCTCAATGTCTACCCCCAAAGCAGCAGAATAGGTCGGATCTAAAGCGTGTTCCGCATCGACAAAGGCGGCCACTCCCCCCGCTTTTTGGGTTTCGGCGATCGCATGGAGGGCAAGAGTTGTTTTACCCGAACTTTCTGGGCCATATATTTCAATAATTCTGCCTTTAGGCAAGCCACCACCCAAAGCAACATCAAGAGTCAATGCCCCGCTGGGAATAGTTTCGACCCTCATTTGGGCTGCATCACCCAAACGCATAATTGCCCCTTTACCGAAGTTACGCTCGATTTGCTTTAAAACTAAGTTGAGGGCTTTATCTTTATCAGAATTACTGCTAGTGGAAGTATTGGAAGTGTTTGCGCGAGTTGCCATGAATGCCTCAATTGATAATGATATCGTTTTTAGCTCTGACGCGAAGCTTATCCGCAGGTGTACCCTTTAGGGAATCCTTTAGGACAGCTTTCAGCTTTCAGCTTTTGCAGGATATAAAATAATTCTCTGGTGACGATGCTTCTATTTTCTCAATTGTTGATAAAAAAGTCAACAATAAAACTTTGGCTCATCCTTTAAGAGTAACTAAATATAACTAATAAAAGTAGCATCGATAATGATTAGCAGTGCTAGCTGTAGTGAATTCTCAATTTTCTTAATATTTTTCGAGAGTTTGGGCAAGGGTATCGCCCTACGGGATTTGCTGAATGTTCCCTGGTTTAACCTACCCTATGGTGCTGATTGGATTATTCCCCTCGTGGCAATTGGCATTTATGTTCTATTTACTCTAACTTTGGGCTTAGTCAGTGGTTTTTTACAATGGAATCTCTGTAGATCATTAACCACCATAGTCAGGATTGCCGTTACTTCTTTGGTGGCACCAGCTATGTTAGAAGAAATTGTGTTTCGAGGTTGGCTCTTGCCTGATCCTGGGGACGAGCTTTTTTCCGACACTTATATCCCCAGGGCAATATTGAGCTTGTTATTGTTTATTGTCTATCATCCCCTTAACGCTCTAACCTTTTTTCCTCAAGGAAGAGAGACTTTTTTCGACCCAATTTTTCTTTCCTTAGCAGCGGGATTAGGCATTATTTGCACCATCACTTATTATCAAACTGGCTCTTTATGGTTACCAGTATTAATACATTGGTTAACGGTAGTTATTTGGCTGCTTTGCTTTGGGGGGCTAGCTAAATTAAAATTCTCACCAGAAAGATCTTAAGAGTAAGGTTTTAATCAAGATAAATTGCTTGTTTGGTCTGGGCAGATTCTTGGGCAGCATTGGCTACTCGCAGAGCATAGAGACTAGCTTGGGGTTGGATATAAAGGGGTCGTTGTGACTGTAGATAATCTAAAACCATAGTTGTATCTTGGGCAAATAAACCGCGACGGGGGTTTACAGGAATCTCTTGGGGATGCTCTCCCAAAATTAATGTTCCTTTTTCCCCGACAAAGATAATTTTCCCTTTTTCCCCATAGATTTCCAGGGTGCGATCGCTTTGCCAAAAGACGTCCCCTTTGCCATAGATCAGGTCGGCAGTAATGCCATGGTGGAAATTGAGTTGAGTCTGACAAAAACAAGCGTTGAAATAATCCGAATTAGGTTTTCCCCAATAGCGATCGCGACAATTAACCCTGGTTACCTTGCCAAATAAGTCTGTTAAACGATGAATTCTCGATAGTGCGGCAGCAAGAGGAAAACCAAACTGTTGTCGGTGGTATTTCCAGTTTTGCTCAACAGGATGCTGTGGGGCAATAGTCTTGTAGCTAGCGTGAAAAACTTGACCAATTTGGGGTAAACAACGTTTCAGGGATTGATGTAGACCCCCAATGATTTCCATATGTTCAACGTGAAGTAACTTGTGTTTCACCGCGGCTAACTCAATTACCTCCTCCGCCACTGTTGCTGCTAAATCCAAAGGATACTCCACCACCACATGTTTGCCTGCTAAAATTGCGGCTTTGGCGATCGCTCCACAACCTTGATTAATCGTACAAATAAAAACTAAATCGAGCTGAGATAACTGAACTAACTCATGCCAAGAATTAACAGCCTTAACTTCAAAGGTTGAGCAAAATTCTGCCAATCTTTGAGGATTTTGCCCCGACACCATCAGTAGTTCAGCACGAGGATCAGATTTGAGGGCTTCTGCTCTTTTTTTTGCCGCATATCCCGTGCCGACAATGCCCAC
>JBJOPG010000120.1:0-12034 GCA_046050865.1 Cyanobacteriota bacterium | reverse complement strand
GACCCCCGCTCTAAGGGTAAAAGGAGCTAAACCTGTGAACGAATGGACAAGTGAATAGCTGATTTGGACAGCAGTTCGACTCTGCTCGGCTCCACTTTTGATTGACACAATTAATTATTTACAACTAGTAAGTGGTTAATAAATGATTTAGGTTTGCCAGGATCTTTGCACCTTTGTCCAGACACTAGAGACAGTCTGTTTGACATCGTTTTGAAAGCACCATCTTTGGAAAGCCCGTTCGTATTCTTCGCCACTGGATTGATAAGCTTTCCAGCCACTCAACGCCACACCTAGTCCCCAAAAGAGCAGGATATACAATGACCAAGAAAGCGTTCCTCCTAAGAAGAGGTTAACGGCAACGAAGAAGGTATTGAAGATCGCATATTTAGTCAGTTTTCCCTGAAATTTTTGACGACGCACCAGATTAAAGGCATTACGTTGATGGTCGTTCACTTTTTGGGCTAACCAATCTTTCTCGGCAGCTTGAATCTCGCTAGTACTGATGTCTAACTCAGCAGCAATTTCCCATAACTGTTGTCGGCTCAGTTCTTCATCGGTAGGGTATTTGGCGATCGCTAGATGCAATATCCCTTGAATATCTTCTTGACTGTAGGAATCGGGATACGGGGAATAGTTAGGGGTGGTATCTGGCATATTTTTTTTCAGCAACTCTCTAATTTTATTATGCTCAAATTATGTTCAAAATGTGGTTCGCTACTACCGTAAACTTTGGGGCGGTTTTTACTGTAGGTTAGGGGATGTATTGTAATTTACTCTTCGTTACAATTTTAATAATTAATTGCAAGCTTAAAAATATTCATAATTCCCTCAGATAATAGCTTCAAGCAATAGTTTTAACTAACTAGCTTGATCAACAGAGGAAAAGTATCTACGTCTTTTAGACAGGAGCGTGCCATGAACGGCAACATTCGCATCGGTAATTTATTTGGTATACCTTTTTTAATTAACCCCTCTTGGTTTTTTGTCTTAGCCTTAGTTACCTGGAGCTATGGCTCAGGATTAACTCAATTTCCCGAACTAACTGGGGTTATGCCCTGGCTACTTGGCTTAGTTACGGCTTTGCTGCTCTTCTCTTCCGTCCTCGCCCATGAATTAGGACATAGTTTTGTGGCGATCGCTCAGGGAATTCCTGTTAAGTCCATCACCTTATTTATTTTTGGCGGTTTGGCAACTCTAGAAAAAGAGTCAGAAACACCTTTGCAGGCATTTTTAGTGGCGATCGCTGGGCCGGTAGTCAGCCTCTTATTATTTGGTTTATTTACCGTTATTGCCTCCACTGCACCTTTAGCAACGCCCCTTCAAGCAATTATTTCTTTAGTTGCCTATATCAACTTGGTCTTAGCCGCATTTAATATGATTCCTGGGTTACCCCTGGATGGTGGTAACGTCCTCAAAGCTATTGTCTGGAAGGTTACAGGAAATCCGAATAAAGGCGTAATTATTGCTGGAAGAGTAGGTCAGGTCTTTGGCTGGATGGCGATCGCTCTGGGCATTCTTTCCATAATCGGCGTTAGTCAAGTAGGCAGTATTTGGACTCTCTTAATTGGTACTTTCCTGTTGCAAAATGCTGGTTTTGCGGCTCAATCCGCCACTGTCCAAGATAAGTTGAGTCAGTATACCGCAGCAGATGCAGTAATTGACGATAGTCCAATTGTTAGTAGTAATCTTTCAGTGCGAGAGTTTGTGAACGATTACGTAATTGGCAAAGAGCGTTGGAAAAAGTTCTTAGTGGCAGATGAAAATCTACAACTCCTTGGTTCAATTAATACTGAAGATTTGAAACAGATTCACACCTCTGATTGGAATGATGTTTATCTGGCTAAATTAGTTAAACCTGTTCCTGAAATCGATACTATCCCTGCTGATACTTCATTATTAGAAGTAGCCAAGTTACTGGAAACAACCCAACCTCGCGAGTTAATAGTTATTGGTGCAGCAGGTCAAGTTCTAGGATTACTGGAAAAAGCTTCCATCATCAATTTAATGGCTCAAGAAGAAGAACTTAAAAACAAAGTTGACATTAAGCCAGCTCAGGAAGAAGAAAAGGTAATTGTCAACTAAAGCCAGAAAGTTTTCCTCTTGGAGATTTTGGGGTTTTGGGACTTGGGGACTTGGGGACTTGGGGACTTGGGGACTTGGGGACTTGCCCTAAAGGACTAGCTTCGCGTCGGGGACTTGGGGACAGTTGAGATCCATTGTCCCTACTTCCCTACTTCCCTACTTCCCTACTTCCCTACTTCCCTACTTCCCTACTTCCCTACTTCCCTATCTCCACTTACTCCCACTCAATCGTCCCAGGCGGCTTGGAAGTAATGTCATAAACTACTCGATTAACTCCTTTAACCTCATTGACAATCCGATTAGAAATAGTTTCCAACATCTCATATGGAACTCTTGCCCAATCTGCGGTCATGCCATCTTCGCTGGTAATAAAGCGCAGCACAATAGGATGAGCATAGGTGCGTTTGTCTCCCATTACGCCAACACTACGAATAGGCAATAATACGGCGAAAGCTTGCCAGTAGTCATGATAGACTCCCTGCTTACTAATTTCGTCCCGCACGATAAAATCAGCATCTCGCAGGATATTTAATCTTTCAGCGGTAACTTCTCCCACAATTCTGATGGCTAAACCAGGGCCAGGGAAAGGATGACGACGGACAATTTCTTCTGGGAGTCCGATCGCCCGCGCCACATTGCGTACTTCATCTTTAAAGAGTTTCCGCAGCGGCTCTACTAGTTTAAAACGCAAGTCTTTGGGTAAACCACCAACATTATGATGACTCTTTATTTTTACCGCTACCCTTTCCCCCGTTTTCGGGTCAACATTACTATCTGCTGACTCAATGACATCAGGATATAGTGTGCCTTGAGCTAAATAGTCAAAAGGCCCCAGCTTCTTGGATTCTGCTTCAAATACCTGAATAAACTCATGTCCAATCCGACGACGCTTGAGTTCGGGGTCGGTGACTCCCTCCACCTGCTTCAAAAAGCGATCTCGTGCCATGACGTATTCCACAGGGATATGAAACTGATTCTTAAAGATTTCCACCAGCTTTTCTGGCTCCCCTTTACGCATGAACCCCTGGTCGATAAACATACAGGTCAATTGTTCACCAATAGCTCGATGGAGCAAAAATGCCAGGGTAGAGGAATCAACACCGCCCGAAAGAGCCAGTAAAACTCGCTTATCGCCAACTTTTGCTCGAATTTCCCGAATCGACTCTTCCACAAAGGCTTCCGTTGTCCAGGTGGGTTCACATTCGCAAACATGGTAAACAAAGTTGCGAATCAGAGCAATTCCTCCTTCTGAGTGAACTACTTCAGGATGAAATTGCACTCCAAACAGCTTTTGCTCAGGATTGGATATGGCGGCACAAGGAGTATTATTGGTGTGAGCTAAGATAGAAAATCCCTCTGGTAATTGAGTACAGGAATCTCCATGGCTCATCCACATGGTGGCACCATCTTCTACATTAGTCAGCAGGTCGGTAGGATCGTCAATAAATAGTTTGGCTTTACCATATTCCCCTCGCTTAACTTTTTCTACCGTTCCTCCTAGTTGTTTGACCATTAACTGCATTCCGTAGCACACCCCCAGAATTGGAATACCTAGATTCCAAATTTCAGGGTCACACTTAGGAGCTTGGTCATCGTATACCGAGCTAGGTCCCCCAGAAAGAATAATGCCGAGAGGAGCTATTTGGTGCAATTCCTCAGCACTTGTCCTATACGATAGAACTTCTGAATAGACTTGTGTTTCTCGAATTCTGCGGGCGATCAACTCGGAGTATTGAGAACCAAAATCAATGATGATAATTGTTTGACGATTAACTTGATCAACGACAGAGTTAGCAGCTAAAGCATCGCTGCTGGGAGAGGAAATTGGTTGTGTTTGAATAGTCACTATACTCTAGGAAGTCTGTGTAAGTAATTAGGTAACAAAGTGTAAAGAAACTTGAGCTTTTGATACCAAATCTGTATTTGGAGAGTTATGATGCTAGCGGGGCGCCTTATAGATTATAAAAGTACCGTAAATATCCTCATACATTAACATAATCTAGGTAGTAAAAAAAGAGCGTTATCGCTTATTTTGATCACTTTTCGACGACGATCAAATAATATTGAACCTACACAAAGTTTTTTTTCTGTATACTTGCAAACATAATTTTGGCATTTGGCATCGATCGCCTCGGTTAGTGCTTGATAAACTAGACTTACCCAGTCAGGATTTTGGGGGGCTGCGACCTTGAATTCTTTTAATAGATCTAAAGCAGCTTCGATGGTGGCGCAAGCGAAAATTTGTTGAGTCTGGGAAGTTGATAATCCCAGTATGGCACCATAGGCGGTCATGATTTCTAGTCTGCCATCTGCAAGATGATTGTGGGTATGAAAAATTCCCCCTGCTAGTTTGATTAGTTTGCCGTGATAACCAAAGAGCAAGATCGACTTAACTTCTGCCGTCGCCGCTGTAACTAACATAGAACCAAGCCAGTTGGCCGTTTTGATAATTCTTTGGGGATCGATACCCGATTTTTGCGCTAAATCGATCCCATTTTCGCCAATACAAAATACTAGAGAGTCAAACTGCTTTGCCTTGGCTCTAATCTCATCCTGATATGCCGCTAGTTGATCTGGGGCAGTTAGGGGCTGCACTATTCCCGTAGTTCCTAAGAGGGAGAGTCCTTGAACTACGCCGAAAGCTTCATTCGAGGTCCGTTTAGCTAAACGTTTTCCTTCGGGCAGAATGATGGTTACGATAATACTTTGGGTTGGCTCTAGCAGAGGTTGTAGATTTGCCTGAATTAATTCATGAGCATAACTATAGATTGCTGCTTGATTTTGGTTGTTTTGTTGGGTACCAATTCCCTCTCCTCCTTCGATAATAATTTGCTGAGGAGAGTCAGCATTAAAACTTAGATTAACCTTAGCCCAGATTGGAGTATGGCGAGTTATATCCAAATGATCTCCAGGATCGCTACGGGTAATAGCGATCGCGCAGTGTTCATCAATCTTAGCCACCTGTTCAATATCAATCACCGCTAGCTTTGCTGGTTTAATTAAATTGACCGTCACCTGCTCGGGGGAACATTGCTGCTGGAGATTACGCAGAGCGGCGATCGCACTGGCACAGGCGAAAACAGGAAGAGTATATCCAGAGGGCATAGGTTCAGGTTTAGTCACTTAGTCAGTTAAAACAGCTCAATCCCACATTCTACCGCTTGGTTGCGACCCCGTTCTTTGGCTTGATATAAACTTTGATCGGCGGCGGCGACCAATACTTCAAAACCAAAGTTGGGATGGGGAATACAGCAGGATACTCCCAGAGAGATGGAAACATAAAGATCGACAGAAGAATGAAGATGAGGAATTTTGAGAGATTGCACCTGTAAACGAATCTGCTGCGCTAAATGGATGGCACCTGCTAAGGGAGTTTGGGGTAACACCAAAACAAATTCTTCTCCCCCGTAACGAGCCACTAGATCGGTAGGACGTTTGATTACTTTACTAATGGCTTGGGCGACTTCGATTAAACAGCGATCGCCTGCGGGATGACCATAGGTATCGTTATAGAGCTTGAAATGGTCAATGTCACAGAGAATTAAAGATAAAGGGCTTTGTTCCCGATGTAGTCTGATCCATTCTGCGGCGATATACTGATCAAATCTACGACGATTAGCAATGCGA
This sequence comes from Cyanobacteriota bacterium, assembly GCA_046050865.1. Lineage (GTDB taxonomy): Bacteria > Cyanobacteriota > Cyanobacteriia > Cyanobacteriales > Xenococcaceae > Waterburya. The sequence goes on along the minus strand of JBJOPG010000120.1, from coordinate 6,325 downwards.
GTTAGACCGTCCATTATCGATAGCTGTCGTAGTTCACGATTAGCTTCTTCTAGCTGTCGGTAAAGTTTTGCTTGTTTGATGGCAACAGCCAGCTCTAGGGCAACTCGCTCTAATAGATCGATTTCTTCTGGGTTCCACTGTCTAGCGATCGAACAATTTTCAATACAGATTAATCCCCACAGTTTAGTCTCTTCAATAATTGGCACGATTAATGTAGAACAGGCTTTAGGTAAAGGAGGTGATAACTTACTAGCATCTTGAAAGTCCTGGGATACACTTTTCCCTGATAATAACTGGGGGAAATTATGCTGAAACAGATTTGAGGGAACTTGCTTAGGTTCAGAAATATCACAACTTAAGGGGGAATCAGATAACCTAGACTCAAATAACAAAGTTAATTGCTCTTCTGACTCCACTCGATTAATTTGAATTTTTTCCGCCAATAAAAACTGCTTAACCTCATCTACCGTGGTCTGTAAGATTTGGTCTAGCTCCAGAGAAGCATGAATTTTTTGGATGATCTGGGCTAATAGGCGATCGCTTGCTGCGCGTTGAATTAGTTGTTGTTCAGTTTTCTTGAGAGAAGTAATATCAAAACAATAGCCGACCAATCCTTGAAATTCTCCCTGGAGAGAAAATTGGGGCACAGCATGATTAGAGATCCAAATACATTTATCTTTAGATATTTCTAAGCGATAACTAATAGTAAATCCAGTGGCTGCCATGAGGGCTTGATTAAACTTTAATTGACAATTAGTTAAGTCTTGAGGATGAATATTTAGCATCCAGTTGCTATCTGACTTAATGCCATTTTCTTGCCCAAGAACTCGACTCCAAGCTTGATTAAAGAAAGTAGTGTTGCCTAGAGCATCGCACATCCAAACTAAAGTAGAAGTATTATCGATAATAGTCTGGAATAAGTCCTTAGTTTTAATCAACTGCGAACTAAGTTCCATGTTCTCCTGTTTCAGAAAATTTGCTTCTCTAGTTTGGGCAAATCTTTTGAGAGCAAAAAAAATGCTTCTTTCCAGTAACCCAGGTGAGATCTCCGATAGGATCAAGTAATCATCTAGGTTAACGGGCAAAGATGTAAGATCGATATTAATCTCTGGAGCAAATAAGATAATCGGTAGATCATGTAGATTAGCTTTTTTAATTTTTGACAAAGAAATTAAATCACTAGTATTTGCTGGATTGAAAATAAAGAAAATGATATCAGGAGACTCTAAAGTGATTAAATTTGAAACGGCATCAAGATCTCTAATTTTGGTTAATCTTAGCATCAAGTCAGATCTAATCTGCGCTAAGTGTCGCTCGATGAGCACGCTACTAGCTTGATGGTTGTCGATCAATAAAATTTCAACAGTCGAGTTAATAGCTTGCACAAGCAATAAAAAAAATTATATGATCATATTCTCATACAATTAAACTTTTGGATAATCTTAATTTAAGATTGTTTACGGAAACATGATTTGTTGATTGGGAAAGTTAATTATTAATACTTTTTGACTACCTACTACCTACTACCTAAAAACTAATCAATGTAGTTTCATGAATCAAATAGGACTGCTATATCTATCTATTTGACCTCAAGTTTTAACTTTACACTTCAAAGATATCCAATTGTTCTAGGATATTGCCTTCAGGATCTCTCTTGGGCTGTATTGGTTCGATTCCTTGTCGTAAACCCAGAGCAATTTTACTGTGCTTTTCGATTTGTCCCATCACCTGTCTAGCCCTTGATATGACAGAAGAAGGTAAACCTGCTAGTCTTCCGGCTTCGATGCCGTAGGATTTACTCGCACCACCCGCACACACCTGATGGAGAAAGATAATCTTGTCTGCCATTTCTTTGACGGTTACTTGGTAGTTGGCGACGTTGGTGAGGATGGAAGCCAGTTCGTTTAATTCGTGATAGTGAGTGGCGAAAATAGTACGTCCCTGGATATCCGTAGCTAAATATTCCGCTACTGCCCAGGCGATAGAAAGACCGTCAAAAGTTGCTGTCCCACGACCAATTTCGTCCAGAAGAATTAGGGAATTTGGGGTAGCATGATTGAGAATGTTTGCGGTTTCGTTCATCTCTACCATAAAAGTAGATTGTCCTGTGGCAAGGTCATCTACAGCACCTACACGGGTAAAAATGCGATCGCAAATTGCTAATCTCGCCTCCGTGGCTGGAACAAAACTACCAATTTGAGCAATTAACTGAATCAAACCAATCTGCCGTAAATAGCAGCTTTTGCCACTAGCATTGGGGCCAGTCAAAATAATCAAATCGGGATATTCCCCTGTTTTTTCTAAGGGGGTTTTGCTGGGATTACCCATTTGCGCCGAATTAGGCACAAAAAAACCTTCCCCTAAAGACTGCTCCACCACGGGATGTCTCCCCTCAACTATCTTAATTTCTCGACCCTGAACCATTTCAGGGCAACAATAGTTTTGATAGACCGCAATTTCCGCCAGCCCTGCCAAAACATCGATCGCCGCCACCGCTTTGGAGATACTGCGAATTTCTTGGGCTTTTTCCGCTACAGTGGCTCTTAATTCGGTAAAGATATCGTATTCCAGGCTGCTTAAATCATCTTTCGCCGTCAGGATTCTGGTCTCCCGCTCTTTCAACTCCGAGGTAATATATCTTTCTTCGTTGGTTAAAGTTTGCTTGCGTTTATAGTTATCGGGGGCGTGGCTAGCTTTAGAACGAGGCATACTAATGTAGTAGCCAAAGGTTTTGTTATAGCCGACCTTGATATTAGCGATGCCCACCCGTTCTCTTTCTGTTACCTCTAGATTTGTCAGCCATTGCTTGTCGTCTTCTAAGCGTTGACGGAGTTCATCTAAACGAGTATCAACACCATCTTTAATCATGCCCCCTTCCTTAAGTAACTGGGGTGGCGATTCCACTAAACGTTCGGTAACATATAGCCCCAACTGTTCCAACTCTGGAGGAATTTTATGTAGGGCTTTGAGAAATGGCGCATGACCATAGGAAGCGATCGCCGACAAGTCAGTTAATTTGAGCAGAGATTCTGCTAAAGCTAGTAAATCCCTGGCATTAGCAGTACCAGAACTAACCCGACCCGATAATCTTTCCAGATCATATATTTTCCGCAGCATTGCCCGTAAATCCTGTCGCAGGGAAGTATCAGCTACCAGTTCTCTGATGGTTTCTTGTCTGGCGGCAATGCCTTTGAGCTCAATTAATGGTTGCAACACCCAACGTCGTAAAGCTCGTCCTCCCATCGCTGTACTAGTACGATCTAAAGCCCAGAGTAGAGAACCATGAAATGTACCATCCCGTATGGTTTGGGTGATTTCCAAATTACGCCGCGTCTGATGATCCAGCATCAAATAATCCGCTAAGCTATAGGTGCGGAGAGGTTGCAACGCTACTGGATAAGCTTTTTGAGTATCCTCTACATATTCTAATAAACCTCCCGCAGCTCGAACTCCCAGGGGAATATTGCCGCAACCCATCCCTTCCAAGGAACTGACATTAAAAGTATCCTTAAGTCTTTGACTGGCTTCTACCAGGGTGAAAGGCTGTTGCGATCGCAAAGAATAACAAAAGCTATCGGGTAAATAATCCGCTAAATACTCAGATTTTTCGCCTGGGCGCAGTAAACCATTAACATCTGGAGCATTAGCAGGGACTAAGACTTCAGAAGGCTGTAAACGCAATAACTCTAAAGTCAAAGAACTAAGTTCACTAGACTGAGTGGTCAAAAATTCTCCTGTAGAGATATCGGCATAAGCCAACCCCCAATGTTCCCCTGCCACCACGATCGCCGCCAAAAAGTTGTTCTGACGCGATCGCAACATGCCATCATCCGTCAAAGTACCAGGAGTTAGTAACTTCTGAATCTCTCGGCGAACCATCCGTTTTTCCGCCGCCGCAGCTTGAGAATCCTCCACCTGATCACAAATTGCCACCGCATACCCTTTTTCCACCAGCATAGTACTGTAGCGCTCTACCGCATGGTGGGGCACCCCCGTCATCGCCACTCGTCCTAATTCCTTGCCCCCCTCTTTACTGGTTTGTACCAATTCCAGTTCCCGAGCAATGGTGACAGCATCCTGAAAAAAGCATTCAAAAAAATCTCCTACCCGATATAACAAAAGGGCATTAGGATATTGTTCCTTCACCTCCACATAATGTTGATACATCGGCGAAAGCTGCGACTTATCAATATTGCGACAATCGGTAATGATATGGCGATCGGTTTTATGATGCTGCTCAGATGACATGAATCTCTATCAATCAGGAACTTTTACTACTATTACTTAATGCTATTACTTATGACTTTATCGCACTCAGAAAATTTTATTTGTTTATTTGCACGAAAAAAGACGAGTTTTCACCCTCGCCTTCAATCTCCACTTTCGCAAACAAATGGCTTTAATCTTGACTTCTAACTCCGAACTCCGAACTCCGAATTCTTAATTACCCTGGCTCTTCTTCATATTCAGGAGCCTTTTGCTTTTCTGGAATATTTACAGGAGGAGCATTATAGGTCTTGGGCTCGGTATCATCATCCCAAACATCATCATTAGTAACCTCCTCATACTCATATTCTTTCAGGGGCGGCTCTTCATACACCTTAGCTTCGTAAACTTCTTCCGCATCGGCATCTTGCCAATTATTTTCTTCATAATCATCTTCATAGGGAATTGTTTCCGCTTGCTGTCTCATGGGGGGAGGTGCCGTGCGGGACTCTTGCCATTCATCTTCATCCCACCGCTCTTCCATCACAGGCTCTCTGGTATCCACAGGGGTAGAAATTGGTGTCCGCAAAGGAGCACCCGTGGGCAGTTGATTTCCCGCATCAATAGTTTTGGGATAGTAATCAATATTATCTTTTTCCCAAGGAGGACGACCAATTCCTAAGCGTTCTAACAGTCCAACAGAAATCTGCTCGATACGCTCTTCCGAACCTTCAAAGACAATCAGGCGATTAGGGCCACTACTCACCACCTCTTCAATGGAAAGTTCATAAGTACTAATAAACTGCTCAGGAATTTGGGGAATACCCAAGGAGGCAATCACAATAGAATTAACCGCACCATTTACCGCGTCGAACTGAAAATCTCTAACTTTACCCAAGGGTTCCCCTGCCTCAGTAATAACCTCACAGTTGACTAACTTACTATAGAGTTCAACATCGATATCTTCAATGACGTTTTCGTCTTCCACCAGAATTACGTCTCCAGTCTGGCGAATACTATCAAGATACATATATTTGGGGATTCCAGAGACAGATAGTAAGTTATCTCGTAGTCCCAACGCCACTATTTCTCTGCGGTCTATATCTACCAAGACCTCTTTTACCACTCCTAATCTTTTACCAGTGTTACGGGCAATGACTTGAGTGTTAATAAATTCAGAGCGTAAATGTATGTTTTCAGTTGTCATGTTGCTGTTTGGTTAATGTAAGCTATTGCTTGCACTTGCTATTTATATAGTATTTTTGTTAAATAAGCCTTTGATTCAAAATAATGCCATAAAAACTGCCAAGGTGATGATTTGATCGTCACTGAAATTAGCATCAACATAGATGCCTTAGATCCATTCTAGCTAATCCCTAGATATTTGCCCCATTGGAGCATGAATACTAACTTTTGGCAAGAAAAGTTATTTATTCATGCTTACAAGCTGAATTATTTGTGTCGGGGAAGCTGTTTTGTTTGGCGTCTTAATTTTGTGTCGTATTTTATATCAATGTTACTCGACTGGAATCGTTGGGTATTCTAAGATAGTCGCTGTTTGAGTAAGATGCTCTTGAGAATGCATGAGTCCTATCAATTCTGCTAATACAGATCTAGATCAACCAAGATTATATGCCCACAGCTTGCCCAGTATCTTGGGGGAGATATTTTCTACTGAACAAGGTAATTGTTTAAAGGTTGTTTATAAATCCACAATTTTCTTTATTCATTTTAATGAAGGACAATTAGTTTATGCCACTAATTCTGTAGCTCCTTTTGAACGTTTAGAGCGGCACTTACGTCGTCTGAGCAATCAAAATTCTCAGATTACCAACTCAATTATCCAACAGCCTCGTCAGGAATTTAAGAATGACTTGCAGACTTATGTTAGTTTGCCCACTGACTACGAAAGTATTATGTGGCTACTAGAAGTTGGTCATCTAACTGCCGAGGAAGCCATCACTTTAATCAGAAGAATTACGAGAGAAGTATTTGAATCTTTTCTTTGTTTGCCTGATCTATCTAAATATCAGATTATTCCCCAATCCCATTCACTAAAAGAACTGTGTCGTTTTGACTTCAGTGAGTATGTGGAACAATGTCAAAAAAGATTAACTGC
>JBJOPG010000119.1:0-12060 GCA_046050865.1 Cyanobacteriota bacterium | reverse complement strand
AATATTACGCTAAAAACCACCAAAGATATTATTCTCCGTGATAATAGTTCTATTTCGGCTGAAGCCTTCAACAAGGCTGATGGCGGTAATCTGTCCATTGATACTAGATTTATCATTGCTTTTCCTAATCAGAATAGCGATATTTTGGCTGATGCTCAGCAAGGAGTAGGGGGCAATATTACGATTAATGCCGAATCTTTATTGGGGATTGAAGCGAGACCCCTCAATGATCTGACTAACGATATTAACGCCAGCTCTAAATTTGATTTAGATGGTACGGTGAACGTTAATACCCCTGATGTTAATCCGACGGATGGGGCGACGGAACTCCCTGTCAATCGTATTCAAGAACAGGATCAGGTGGCTCAAACTTGCTCAAGTAATCAAGGGGTGGGAATCGCGAATAATCTCCTCCTCACGGGAAAAGGAGGTTTATCTGCCTCACCAGTTGCACCTTTAAGTTCGGACTTAATTATCGAAAATAGAGCATCAGCAGCTAACGTTGAGGGTCATCAAGCAGCGTCTTTGGGTAGCCTGGCGATCGCCACTAGCCGAGGCAAGATTATCCCCGCCAGAGGAATAATGAAAACTAAAGATGGTCATCTAGTTCTAACCGCGACTCCCAATACAGAAGATGTTTTCAGACTGCCCAATGGTTCAAGCAACTGTAATCAAGGTTAAATTATAGAGTGGTTCTAATTTTTTACTCATGTTTTCCCTCAGTTCCCCCCGAGATTTAGCGCCAATTCAACAGGCAGAATACGATGTAATTGTCATCGGTGGCGGCATTAACGGAGCAGGGGTAGCTAGGGATGCTACCTTTAGAGGACTAAAGACAATTCTCGTGGAGCAGCATGATTTCGCTAGCGGTAGTTCAAGCTGGTCTAGCCGTCTCATTCACGGTGGTTTACGCTACTTAGAATACTTAGAATTTCCCTTGGTGAGAGAGTCCTTAAAAGAGCGAGAAATCTTGCTCCGGATTGCACCTCATTTAGTTGCGCCATTACAGCTTACTATCCCTATTTATGGCGATCGCTCCCGTCCCTATAGTCAGATTTGGGCAGGAATGATCCTCTACGATCTCCTCAGCTGGGATAAAACTCTCCCCAGTCATCAGATGTTGCCCCAAAAGCAGTTTAAGCAGCAATTCCCTAACCTAACAACAGCAAATTTAGTCGGTGGCGCTCAATATTACGATGCTCAAGTGGCTTTAGCCGAGCGTCTTTGTCTAGAAAACATTATTTCGGCACGAAATGCTGGAGCGATCGCCCTTAATTATCTGGAAGTGATGGAATTGCCCATCAAAGATGACCGCATTACCAAAGTGATTTGTCAGGACAAGCTTACAGGAGAGAGGATCACTATTTCAGGTAGTAAAAATGCCGTAATTATCAATACCGCAGGGCCTTGGATCGATCAAGTATGTCAACGTGGTAGTAAAGCGGGACATCCATCTCCCATTGGGGATTGTCACAAGAATGGTGGCACTAAAGGCAGTCATATTGTGGTGGATAATTTTTCTGGCGCCCCCGCAACAACTCTCTACGTCGAAGCCAAATCTGATGGTCGTCCTTTCTTTATCATTCCTTGGTTAGGCAAGTATCTCATCGGCACTACCGACCTCGCCTACAAAGGCGATCTGAAGCAGATCAAAGCTGACAACGATGAAATTGACTATTTATTGCAAGAAGTTAATGGTGTCATCCCAACGGCGAATTTAAGCAGAGATGACATTAAGTTTACCTATGCTGGGGTGCGTCCTTTACCCAATTCTGAAGGAAAAAAGCCAGGGAGTATTACCCGCAAGCATATTATCTTCGATCACCGCCAAGAAGGAGTAGCCAATTTATTTTCTTTGATTGGTGGCAAATTAACTACCTATCGCCAGGTGGGAGAGGAAATAGTTGATCTGATTGTAAAACGCATGAAGCGATTACCCTCCGCCGACCCTCACAAATCGCCCATACCCTGCCAGACTGACATTCTACCGTTACCTGGCTGCATTCTCCCCAACGACCAACGCATCCATGAGGCAATTACGGAATATAACTCAAGTCTCTCAATTGAAACCATTTACTATTTATTTTCTGTCTACGGAGCGATCGCCCTTGAGGTTTTAGAGTTAACTAGAGAAAACCCAAAGCTCAGGGAATATTTATCCCCAGATTTACCCGATATTAAAGCCCAGATCGTCTATGCCGTAACCAACGAGTCTGCCCATACCCTAGTAGATATCTTGCGTCGTCGAACCAGTTTGGCGATGAACGGTGACTACGGTCTAAACCTATTAGCTGTAGTTACGGAAACCTTGCAACAATTCTGTGGCTGGGATCTTGCAAAATGCGATCGCGCCTGTGCTGATTATCGAGGCTATCTGGAACACAACTGTATCCCCGATTATCAGCTATGGCTGAAACTAGGAAAATTCAACTCAAATTAATCCATCGATCAAGCAAGCAAGTGGGCTAATTCTTAAATCCACTTAAAAAATATTGTCAATAAGCACTAATCGCGATATATCTATAATAAGGAAAATTAAATAATAATTAGTCGCAATAAACTTTATCCCTCATGACTCAGGTTGTAAACTCCCAACACCAGATTCCCCAGAAGCTGAAAAGATCTCAAGAATTTGTTTGTGTCAGTGATTCGGCGATCAAGCTTACTCCAGAATTAACCAAGCAGTTGCTGATAGCTCCTAATAGTAGTTTTTTGGATCGAGCAAAAATAGGTGATATTATTACCATTCAACAGATTTATGCACCACGCAATATCACTCGTCAACTGCGGAATCTAAAGTTTCAGCCGAATAAAAGAGTACAGCTAGTTAGCCGAACTAATAATGGTTCAGTAGTAGTAAATCTCAATAACACTCTAATTGGTATTGGCAAGACAATTGCTCAAAGAGTTGTGGTGACTTTAGTAGGTGAAGCAAAATAATGAGTATTGCAATTAATATTCCCGAATTATCGACTGGGTCAGTGGGCACTGTTGTTGGCTATAGTCGCGTTTATGGTGGCTATGTGGGCAAACTAATATCCCAAGGATTAATTCCAGGAACTACTTTTGTGGTGTTGAGCTTAAATCTGCCTCAGGGTGCAGTACAGATCATGCTCCAGGAAAAAATCATTACTCTTTCTAAACCAGAGGTAAACGCTCTGGTGGTGGAAAATTCCCTAGAAGAGGATGGGGATTAGCTTATATACTAAAAATCTCATTGAAAATATCAAAGTATCAAAAATTTTTTTATTTTAATAATTTATTTAAGTAACTAATATTACATTTTTTTGAACACCAACTCTCTTTTGTCACTTTAAGAAGGAGAGAGTTGCCTTCGGCTAATTGCGTTCTCGCCTCACCGCACCTATGCCTCAACCCATCAGCTTTTCTTGATCTTGAGTTTTTGCTCAAATATTTTTAATATATATAATTTTGAGAATGGCTATATTAGAGCTAAATTGTGTTTCCCTAATTATTTAGATGATATAAAAAATATTTTCTCAGGGAATAATAATTTTATAGCTGACCTTTCGATACATTAATATTCGATACATTAATAAATTAATTATGTATAAATTATTTAATAACAAAGTTTTTTTATTAATTCTTCTGGCTTTGATTTCAACAGCAATTGGTGTCGAAAGTTTGATTGATGCCCGTAAAACTGTTGGTAATCCTGCTGATTATAAGGCTAATTATCAAAAGGACGAAACTCAATTAGTATCTGCTAAAGCATTCTTGGCGCTAGGTGATCCTCCCGCAAATACTCGTCATAGTTTTCTGATAGCTTCAGATTTAATTGATCGCCACCAAGGTCAAGCGGCATTAGTGGAACTGGAAGATTTAGAGGAAGAATATCCACTCTTGGCAGGTCATATTCTACTCGCCAAAGGTACGGCATACCAGCTAGAACAGAATTATTCAGCGGCAGCGGCAGCTTGGCAACAGGTGCTGACAAACTACCCCAAATCAGCTGTTGCAGGAGAAGCATTATATCTTTTGGGCAAGTCCCAGCCTGAATATTGGCAACAGGCGATCGCCCAATTTCCCGCTCATCCCCGCACCCAAGAAATTATTCGACAGCAGTTAAGCCAAAACCCGAATCAACCGCAGCTGATGGCAATTTTGGTGAAGTATACTCCTGATGCCCCTGGGATAGATCAACTGCGTGATCGCTTAGTCAAAGATTATGCACCCCAGTTAACTTCTGAGGAATGGGAGGCGATCGCCGATAGCTACTGGCTAAAGTGGGATTACGGCAAAGCAGCTCAAGCCTACGCTAAAGCCCCCGATAACTCCAGTAATCTATATCGTGGGGGAAGAGGATATCAGCTCAGTAATGATCAAGCTACGGCACAAAAATACTATTTAAAGTTAATTCAACAGTATCCTCAATCAACAGATACGGGATGGGGTTTACTCCGCATGGCTTCTTTAGTCAGCCCGAAGGAAGCGCTAACTTATCTTGATCAGGCGATCGCCAAATTTCCTGCCCAAGCACCACAGGCTCTAGTGTCAAAAGCACAATATCTTAAGGCATTACATAGCCCGAAAGCTGCTACCGAAGCTTTACAAATGCTCTTGACTCAATACCAACATTCAGAAGCAGCAGCCGAATATCGCTGGCAGACTGCCAAAGATAAAGCCCAATCAGGAGATTTAGTCAGTGCCTGGCAATGGGCGCAACCGATTGTGGTCAATAACCCTGATAGTAAGCTAGCACCCAAGGCTGGATTTTGGATTGCTAAGTGGGCAACAAAACTGAATCGTCCCCAAGATGCGACGGTCGCCTATAAATCCGTTCTCACAAGATTTCCTCGGTCTTATTACGCTTGGCGTTCGGCAGTAGCATTGGGTTGGGATGTGGGAGACTTTACCAGCGTGCGGCAGCAAATTCCTCAAGTGCTCAAGACAGAAAAAATTACTCCTCCTGGCGGTTCTGCTACCTTCCAAGAATTATACAAATTAGGGCTAGAACAGGAAGCTTGGACACAATTCCAAAGTGAAATTAGCGATCGCGAAGCAGAGAGGGAGCCTCATTCCCCAGAGTTAACTTTGGCGGATGATTTTACCAAAGGTTTGTGGCAACTCCATCAAGGATATAATCTCCGAGGCATTAACCACATTGGGGAACTGCAAGATCGAGACACTCCTGAAGACAAACAACAATGGCAACAACTACGACAAACCCCTGAATATTGGCAGGCTCTCTATCCTTTTCCTTTTGAGTCAACCATTTTGAAATGGTCTAAAGAGCGTCAACTCAACCCTTTACTCGTTACTTCCTTAATTCGCCAAGAATCGCGGTTTGAACCAGAAATCGAATCCTCTGCTGGAGCGATCGGATTGATGCAAGTAATTCCTCCAACCGCCAAAACTGCCGCTAAAAACATTGGTTTGTCTAGCTATTCCATGACCAATCCCGAAGATAATATTAATATCGGCACTTACTATCTGGACTTTACCCACCAAAAGTACAACAACAATTCTATGTTAGCGGTAGCTAGTTATAATGCGGGACCGAATGCTGTAGCCAAATGGGTTAAGCGCTATGGTTTAGAAGATGCCGACGAGTTTGTGGAAAAAATTCCTTATCAAGAAACCCAAGGTTATGTAGAGTCAGTATTTGAAAACTATTGGAACTATATGCTGATTTATAATCCTGAAGTAGGTAAGCTATTTAAGTAGTCATACAAAATTAATTACCTAGTTAAGATTGGGAAAGGGGGAAAGGGAAAAGGGAAATAGCAAGTCAAGTGTGTCATTAATTTTGTTTAGGTACTTAACTGATGCTGCGCAGTTATTAGTTTCAATATCTCTCAAACGCTCAGTTAGTTGAGATTAACCTAGTCTATTCAAATGAATACGGACGTAAGCCCTGCCTTGGCGACTACTGCCACACCAATAACCTCAATCTGTTTCTGTTGCAGTACTTTGATCGATTCTTGAACCGTCGTTCCCGTGGTGTGAATATCATCTAGCAACAATACAGGATATTGGGGTAATTTTCCCCCTACTTGTAATGCGCCCTGAATATTTTTAGCTCTCGCTGCTAGGTTTTCTAAACTAAACATCGCTTCGGTTTCTTTAACCCGAATTAAGGCTTGAGTATTTAATTTATATCCTGTAATTTGGCAAAAGCTTCGTGCCATAACTTCTGCTTGATTAAAACCCCGCTCTCGTTGCTTTTTGCTGTGGAGCGGAATTGGCACGACGGTGACCTGTGACGGGAATTTGATTAGTTTACTTTGTTTGCTTTCTTGCCAGGCTTGTCCCAATAATGTTCCCAACACCTGCGCCATTTCTGGTTTCCCCTCATACTTCGCCAGAGCGATCGCTCTTTTTAACTGTCCGTCATACAGACCCCAGGAAAATATAGCTTGAGTTTGATAAAGCTGGAGGCGATCGTTTTGCCGCAATTGATTACTAGCCAGTTTTTGCCAACAATATTCGCAGAGAATATCCGATGTAGTGCGTTGACAAAATTCACAGCGAGATTCCAGAAATACGGAGAGTAGTTGTTTAAACATACCCTTAGTTTTCCCAAGTTTTTCCAGAATTTAACAAAAAAACTAGTTATCGATTTCTAGATTAGCTCTAGATCAGCCATTGTATTTGATTACCATCTCTAAACGAGATAAAGCACTAGTGGCGGATTCTTGAAGATAGGGATCGGCTGATTTATTTTGACTAAGATTGCTTAAAACTTCTAGACCTCTTTTGTCCCCCATGGAACCCAAAGCATTGATGATCGACATCTGAACTACGATGTTGTCAGTGGTATGCAAAGTCTCCACCAATAGATCGAATACTGGAGAGCCAATTTCACCCAAGGTCATGACCACAGGGATGTTAACTACGGGATTTGGATCGTTTAATGCTTGCTTTAATCCTTGAATAGCTGCTTCCGGCATCGGTACGCCAGGATGATTAACGGTAATTTGAGCTAACACTTTGGCACAGCTAGAACGGACTGTAGGGTTGTCACTATTCAGCAGTGCATTGACCACAGGAGCAACTACTTCGACACCAATTACACCCAGAGTTTTCACTGCCGCTCTGCGGTAGGCTACATCTTCTTGATCGAGAATGCTCATCAGGCGAGGAATCGTATTTTCATCTTTCGCCTCGGCTATTTCCCACATTGCTTTGGAGCTTAGATTCGGATTTGGATGCTTCAGTTTTTCAAATAAAGCGTCGATAGTCATTGAATTTTATAGTTCTTCTCAAAAAAACAGCTACACATGTACATCTAACACAAGTTGCATATACAACAGAAGCTTTAAGACTGATACCGAAACCTACTAAAGTCACAGCAACAGACCTAAAGCCCCTATCATTTAAACAGAAATGATATCTGTAATTAAACTCTTAACTCAAACTCTTACTCTTAAGAAAGAGAGTTGATTACATAGTCCAATAGCGCATTGTATTCAACTAATGCTTGAGCAGACATATCGCGAGGAGCGCAACCACGGTTACGAGCAAAGCTTAGAGCTTCAACGTAAGGAGCAGTAGGCAAATTCAAAGCGCGATAAACTTCACGTTGACCAGCAATACCCCACTCGTCAAGAGGGCCAGTACCACCAACAACGAGGCAGTAGTTAACTAAACGTAGGTAGTGCTTGATGTCACGAAGACATTTGCCTTTGAAGGTGTCGTTGGAGTTAGCTTCACCAGCATTGTTCAAGTAAGAATACTTTTTGATGCAAGCATCATAAGCTTCTTGAGCAACGTTATCGATGTTGCCAGCTAGTTTTTCAGCAGCTTCCATACGAGCAGCAGCACGTTGAAGACTGCCTTGGACTGACTCTAGGTCAGAAGTAGAAGGAAAGCGTCCTGCGGCATCAGCAGCAGTAACAACTGTAGTTACAACAGATTTCATAATTTTTGGATATCTCCTAGATTGCTTGTTCTAAAAAGTGAGATGATGCACACTTTTTGCCAATTGTTTTAGATTCTTGGCTAAATCAAAAGGGATTTCTAGCTAAGAGCAGAAATTACTCGATCAAAGTAGCTAGCAGCTTCCGAAGTGATTGCGGAACAGTCACCTTGGATCATTTCATTTTTCTTGTATCTATTTCCACCACCAGCTTCACTATTGGTGCCGTTGATGTGAGCTAAAGAAGAAGCCTTCATAATACCAACTGCACGACCAGTGGACTGAAGAGGTACACCAAGAGCAGTGTAAGTTTCTTTCAAACCATTCAAGCAACGGTCTTCTAGGACAGAAGCGTCACCAGATAGTAGAGCATAAGTGATGTAACGTAGAACGATTTCACCATCACGCAAACAAGCAGCCATACGACGGTTGGGGTAGCAGTTACCACCAGCTTGAATCAAGCCTTGGTTTTCGCAAATCATCCCTGCAACAGCGTCAGATACGATACAGCTAGCATTACTAGCAATCACGTTTACTGAGTCTAAGCGTTTGTTTCCGTCTGCAATAAAGTTTTTTAGAGATTGTAGTTCGTTTCCGCCGATACAAGCAGTTTTACTATCTGCACTTACTACAGCTCTGGAAAAAGCGTCAAGCATTGAGCTCTCCTTAATTTTGACAACAAATTTAATTTTTTATTTCGACCTATGAGTTTACTCATCTGTCAATTCTGAAGATAAAAGATTGACCCTACTATAGTCTCTATTATTAAAAACAAAGTAATAATCCGTAATGTTTAAGTAAATCTTGTTACAGTTTTATCAATGCTAGTGGGGTAACAACTACCCTCTTCAAGGATACCAGGTCATAAATATCAACATTTCCTGAGCAACCAGAGTAACTTTATTTTGCTTAAATTTTCTTCATCTTTCGTGATTTTGATGTTACTAATTATCTGGTTCTAAAGGTGCTAAATTGGGTTGAATAGTTGACCCAGGATTGCTGGCACAATATTTTCTCAACCAAGTAACACCCCCAAGAGAACGGATGGGCAGCACGACTAAATCTTCTTCGGTGAGGGATAGATTAACGTTAATCCCTGAAGAGTCAAGACCGAGGATTTGGAGTAAAGGAGCTAGGTTTTCCGCTTCGACCTGAACCCGACACAAACCGCTTAACCACTTCAATTGATTATGTAGGGGAGCGATCGCTTCGGCCTGGACGGCTCTGATGGTTTGCTGTACTTCTGGTGATTCTTGAACGATCAGTTTTTCCATGGCATCTGGTTCTAGACCCAGACCGGCAGCTAGCTCTACAGTTTCATAAAACATCGGCAAGACAAACTGTTCCACAATTCCCACAACTCCCTGAATAATAGAAACAAACTGACCTGCCTGGAGACTAATGGTCACATCCCCATTGGCATTTTCCACCTTCACTAAACCCGCCGGACTTTCTGTCAGGACACCGATTAGGGAGGCGCTATTTTGAGGATTATGCTGAACAAACAAGGCTGTTCCCTGAGAAACAACTTTAGCTTCTGGAGTATTAATAGTGCTTTGTCCTTGTTCGGGGCGAATCATAATCAAGGCGGCACCACTAGTCAATTCAAAGCTGCGTTTACCTGGGGGAAAGCGAAAAGTAGTACCTGCGCCTGTCCTGACGAGAGTGCCTTCATTAAAGAGCAGATCGGCACGAGAGTCAGCACCAGTTCGGACAGAATCTTGGGGCACAATCACATCGCCAGGTTTAGCCTGATTCCAATCTGGCTTTTCACCATAATTTATATCTACTTGGTTACGTACTTTGTAAATCGACCCCTCTTTGATCGTACTGCTAGCCAAAGCTGAATTACTCAAGAGAATAGTAATACATAGACCCAGAAGAAGCTTTTTTAGAAAATTAAGGTGTTGATGATGGTCAGAAAAAAACTGCCGCATAGATTAGGAAAGCAGACGAGATGAAACAGTAATGTCTAGTAGCTCAAATTTTTGATTGTGGGCTACCAAAGCAATTTGAGCCTACTATTTGTAGCTTACAGCTTACAGTCTTTCGGTAATTTAGGGTAGATTAAGCTGAAAAATTTGACGCTTTTAGGGGGCTAGATTAGAGATAATCTTTGCCAGAGCAAAATCTTTGTCCGTTAAGCCGCCTGCATCGTGGGAAGTGAGAGAAACTCTGACTTGGTTGTAAGAAATCGTTAAATCTGGATGGTGTCCTGCGGCTTCAGAGGGTTCCACTAGTTGATTTACAAAAGCGATCGCCTCCACAAAGTTTTTGAACTTAAAAGTACGCTTAATCGTTTGTGCGGACTGTTGCCATTGGGGTATGGCTTGAATCTTTTGGTCGATTTCAGTTTGGCTTAAAGGCATAGCATGAACAGGAGGAGTAACAAGGGCAAAACAAAAATTTGTAGCAATTACTAGAGGGATTAACAAAAATGATTGCTTGTTTAACCAGGGGTGTATCGACATTAAAACTTATTAAAACTATTTAAGAAATTTCATTTAATCGCAGGACATTACTGCCATCAGACAATCTTTGCATATCCGAATGATGACCGTTATTCTCCTCCAAGGGAGACATCAAGGAATAAAAAGGTTGATGGAGGCTAATTAACTGTGCCAAAGTTTTCTTCAAATTAGTGCGGGGAACAATGGAATCCACAAAACCATGTTCCAAAAGATATTCAGAGGTTTGGAAGCCGTCGGGTAGTTTTTCTCTCAGGGTTTGCTCAATTACCCGTCTCCCTGCGAAGCCGATAGTCGCCTTGGGTTCAGCTATAATCACATCTCCTAGCATGGCGAAGCTGGCGGTGACTCCTCCCATCGTGGGATGAGTTAAGACAGGGATATAGAGGAGCTTGGCTGTTTGATGACGGTGTAATGCCCCCGAAATTTTCGCCATTTGCATCAGACTGAATAAACCCTCTTGCATCCTGGCACCACCAGAAGAACAGATAATCACCACAGGGAAATGTTCTTCCGTGGCATGTTCAATCAGACGACAGAGTTTTTCCCCCACCACAGAACCCATGCTGCCCCCCATGAAGCTAAAGTCCATAACACCGAGGGCTAAAGGTAAACCATCAATTAAACCTGTTCCCGTCTGTACCGCATCGGTCAAGCCTGTTTTCGCCTGGTATTCTAGTAGTCTGGCGGCATAATCTTTGCGATCGCGAAACTTGAGAGGATCTATCGGTCGAATATTTTCGTCTAGGGGCTTCCAGGTATTAGCATCAATTAACTGTTTAATCCTTTCGCTACTATCTACCCGATTATGAAAATCACATTCCGGGCAGACCAATTGATTTGCTTGGAGATCTTTGGTGTAGGACACAGAATTGCAAGAGTCACACTTAGTCCATAACCCGTCAGCAATCTCCCGTTCTTGCTGCTTTTGCAAAGGAGCTTCAGTTTTTCTAATATTGGCGAACCAATCAAATAAAGAAGACATAAATTTAAGTTTTTTTAAATAGGGCTTTAATTAAGGCTTTAATTTTCTTGGTTATCTTCAGGAGGACTAAGAAGTAACAAAGCTGTCCATTGATCTTTTGCTCTCACCTGAAGTGCAGCCTGGCTGCCATCTCCACAATATATCCCTGCACCAACATTCAACACACGACAAGGAATCTCGTAAGCGTCTAATATCTGCTGCATCAACTCAGCCTCCCAGCGAGCTTTAGTCGTCTTTAGTGTAATCCAAGACACTGATATCTACTGTATTGCTATTGATCATGTAGATTAACCAATCTATATAATTAGATAATTAGGTTTATAATCTTAACTCTCATTCTAAAATTTTCTGGGTCAATTAAAACAAGGATTAAAAGGGCAGGATAATTATCGCGCTTTTGAGTTGAGTAGAATAGATGAGTTAAATTTTAAAAAGCTAAGAGCTAATTATTTAAGTATAGAGTTTAGCGATGTCCGCTAGGGTGGCAATCTTAAAGCCATTTCCCACTGCTGCCATTTTCCATTCATCGTTATGACGATAGACTTCGGCAAGGATCATTCCTGTCATTCCTTGGTACTCTGCACCAGAGAGATTGTAGCGAGCCAACTCCTTATTGCTATTTCGATTTACCAGACGAACAAAGGCATTTTCCACCATGCCAAAATCTTGACGACGCTCATTGCATTTGTAGATATTAATTGCAAACAGCAAATGAACAATGTTAG
>JBJOPG010000118.1:0-22135 GCA_046050865.1 Cyanobacteriota bacterium | reverse complement strand
TTCGGGATCGATGGGGAGATAGATGGCATTCAGCTTATGAATTGCCAAAAGAGCAATTAAAAGTTCAAATCCAGCATCTACCAGCACTCCTACGCAATCTTGCGGCTGAACCTGCTGACTAGTAAGATAATGAGCTAGCTGATTGGCTTTGAGGTTTAGCTCTCCATAGGTTATTTGCTCTCCAGTCAAGGTCAATCTTGCGGCTAAGGAATCTTGGGCGTACCGTTCAAAATAACGATAGACGGCGATATCAGAGCGTGAGGGTTGCCCAATCGTCTTTATTTCTGCTGCTGCTCTAGGCAATACTTCCGTTGGTAGGGGGTTCGCATCTGGGGTCGGTTCTAACGAGTCAAGATGGTTCAAGCTGTGGGTAGCAGGAAGTAAATTTTGGTTCATATCAGTTAAAAGCTCGGTAAGGTAAAAAGGATGAGCACAATATCCCTCCCAGTAACCTGGTGAAACAAACTATGCCCGTACCAGTTCTTAAAAATAACTGGGGACTTGGTCATTTTGTAACAATCAATACACAATAATACTTCAGTGTTTTGATGATTTTTTTAACTAGTTTTTAAATATGAAAATATATTGATTGGTTTTTAAGTATTAGGTAGTAGGCAGTAGAAATTTCTCATTTCATTTAGGACTGCTATATATGGTTTTGGTTAATTAGTTAATTAAATATAGCTATAGTAAATAGCAATTGATTGAATAAAATGCTTGTCTTTATGCTGTCATATCGAATTAAATATTTACGGCTCAAAAGGATATCCTTTATCAAGATTTCAAACTGAAGAGCAGTTATTTAAAGTTTCAAGAGTATTTGAGGGGTCAAAAATAAGTGCGATCGCAGTTGACAATAGCTTTGAATTGGATTAGTTATACTATGTGATTAAAGTTGATTTCTTGCTTTTTTTTCCCTAAAAACCAAAAACTTTTATCCCTTAACAGGATGTTGACCGTAATAGGGAATAATTGCCGACCAGTGGGTGAATCTTTCTTCTTGCCAATCGGTATAGGCTAAATCTAAAACATTAGTTACCGAGGCGGCAATCTGCTGATCAGTGATAATTAATTCGTAGGGGAATGGTAAATTAGCTAGAGTTTGTTGCCAAACTTCCCGAGTCATCAAGGTATCTTCCATATGCGTTTTAATTCCCTGAGGAGATACTTGATAAATACCCACAAACAATTGCTCTCGTCGAGCATCCATCTCCACCGCTAACAGATGATCTCCTTGAGAGTTGTGGGCTGCTGCCACGGCGGCTAGATTAGAAATACCAAATAAAGGAATATTGAGCTGTTGGGCAATTGTACGAGCCGTAACCACCCCGACCCGAGTTCCAGTAAATCCTCCTGGCCCTTTAGCTACGGCGATAAACGCCAAATCCTGCCAAGTTTGAGGTAACAACATTGTGGCAAGATGTTGATGTAGTGCGGATGCTAAATCTCGCCCTAAGTCCCAAATTTGACAACGATTGTCCCCTGCGTAATTGTTAATCGCTATGCCTAGTTGAGGTGTACTAGTATGAAGGGCGATCGCATATTGATTACTAGCTAAAACGGGCATAAACAAGCAACAGTAAATAAGTGGGTGGGGTAATTAAATTATAATTTAGCTATTCATTAGCTGAATTAAGACAAGCTTGCAACTGTTTAGCTAGACCTTGTACATTAGGTTCTTCAAGAAAGGAATAGTGATCGCCAGTACAATTATATAGTTCTACTTCTTGATTAGATAGTTCACTCCAACCACAACTTGTCACTGCCTGATAGAAATCTTCAGCAGGATCGATGACCACTTGGAAAATTGTAATTTTTCCAGCATAAACTGAGGGAATATAATTTGAGCTGGCTCGCAAATTAGCTTTGTAGAGATTTTCCCACAATTCTAAATCTTGAACAGTATAGTTGGGAAACTCATTAACTAAATTATAAAAATATTTAGTGCTAGTTAAATGATGAAAATAATTATTTTTCATAGTTTCGCCTTTAAACAGACGATACAGGTATTTAGTCCGCAGTGTCTTAAGTTTTTTTAAAACATAATCGGGGCCAATCGCTAAAAAATCACGAAAATGTTGAAGAACTATATTGCCTAATGGTAAGCTTTTAAGGCTTCCTGGAGCATAACAATCTAATAATGCCAGCAAGGAAACTTCTTGACCATGCTTTTGAAGCTGTTGAGCCATTTCAAAAGCCACCAGGCCGCCAAATGAATAACCTCCTAGCAAATAGGGTCCCTGAGATTGGATAGTTTTGATCTCCTCTATATATAGTTTTGCCATTTCTTTGATACAAGTTAAAGGAGCAGTTTCTCCATTTTGTCCTGGTGATCTGATCGCATAAAAAGGCTGATCTGGGCTGAGATGATTTGCTAAACTTTTTAAAAAGAGAACTTCACCTTGTGCGCCATGAATACAAAAAAATGGGACTTTGGAGCCAGAGGATTTGATGGGGACAAGATATGATGAATTAGACCAGCATTCTGCTTGACTTAGAACTTTCGCTAATTGTTCGATTGTAGATGCTTGGAATATAGTAGATAAAGTTAATTTCCGCTGAAATATTTCGTTAACTTCCGCGAATAGTCGTGCTGCTAGCAGGGATTGTCCCCCAAGATCGAAGAAATTGTCATGGATGCCAATACCCTGAATGCCCAAAACGTCTTCCCAAATTTTTGTCAGTTGGAGTTCCAATCGATCTCTGGGAGCAACAAAGGTTGATTCTGGTTCATCTCTGACTTGTTTCGGTGCGGGTAAAACACGATGGTTTATTTTGCCATTAGGAGTTAGGGGAAAAGTCTTTAAAACAACTAAGGCTGCTGGAATCATGTATTCGGGTAGTTGTGGTTTGAGAAATCGGCGTATTTGTTCAGTGGTAACTTTTTCTTCTGGGTTTTCTTCTGGGTGAGGAACAATGTAGGCGACTAAGCGTTTGTCTCCTGGGTTGTCTTCTCTGGCGATAACTACTGTTTGCTGTACGTTTGGGTGTAGGGCGATCGCTGCTTCAATTTCTCCCAGTTCGATCCGAAAACCACGAATCTTGACCTGATTATCTATTCGTCCCAGATAATCAATCTCACCGTCAGCAAGATAACGGGCTAAATCTCCCGTTTTATACAATTTTGACTGGCTAAACTGGTCAAAGGGGTTGGGAATAAATTTTTCTTGGGTTAATTCGGGACGGTTAAGATAGCCACGGGCTAAACCTGCTCCACCAATGTACAGTTCTCCTGGGACACCGATAGGTACAGGTTGCAAATGAGAATCCAGAATATAAAGTTGAGTGTTAGCAATAGGACGACCTATCGGCACCGCATCTGACAAATGCTC
Organism: Cyanobacteriota bacterium; assembly: GCA_046050865.1. GTDB lineage: Bacteria > Cyanobacteriota > Cyanobacteriia > Cyanobacteriales > Xenococcaceae > Waterburya. The sequence continues at coordinate 18,803 of JBJOPG010000118.1, read as the reverse complement.
ATGGGGTTTTACTTCATAAATGCAGCATCCAACCACAGTTTCAGTCGGCCCATATTCATTAATAAGTCTTATCTTTGGAGCATGGGTCAACCAGGAGTCAACAACGTCCTTCATTAAGGCTTCTCCACCAATTACGAAAATCTGTGTTTTGTGGGCTAGCTTTGCTGTTGGAATTAAGGTATCGAGAAGCTTTAAGTGGGCTGGCGTTAACTTAATCAAGCTAAAATCATCACTTGTCAGCAAGGCTGTTGCTAAGGCTTCAATTTCTTGCTCGACTGGAAGTAGAAAAACCGTCCGACTCACCAACAGAGGAGCAAATAAAGCGGTGATTGTAGCATCAAACCCAATCGAAGAATGAACCAGCGCCCCTCTTCCCTGGGCAACACAATAGGTTTGAACACACCAACAGAGGTAATTAGTCAGCCCTTGATGCAGGATCTCAACTCCCTTGGGCTTTCCAGTAGAGCCTGAAGTGTAGATGACATAAGCTAAATTGTCTGGCTGAACTTCGCGCTGAATATTTTCGGTATTGCATTCAGCAATCTTCTCCCAATCGGCATCCAGGCAGACTAATCGAGCCTCATGGAATGGCAGTCCTGCAATTAACTTTTGCTGGGTAAGCAACACGGGCGCTGCCGAATCTTGCAACATAAACTGTAGCCGTTCTTGGGGATAGTTGGGGTCTAGGGGGACATATGCTCCCCCAGCCTTGAGAATCCCCAGTAACCCCACCATCATCTCAAGAGAACGTTCTACATAGATGCCTACTAACGTCTCTGGCTTGACTCCCAATCTTTGCAGATAGTTAGCTAGCTGATTTGCTCGCTCATCCAACTCTTGATAGGACAGTCGTTGGTTTTCAAACACTACCGCCACTGCATCTGGCGTTTTTTCTACCTGGGTTTCAAACAACTGATGGATGCATTTATCTTTGGGATATTCAACCGCCGTATCATTCCACTCCACCAGGATTTTGTTGCGCTCCCAATCGGTTAACAAAGATAGATGAGCAAGAGGTTGAGTAGAATCCTGCGCAATACCTTGCAGAAAAATAGTAAATTGTTTTAACATCTTGCCAATGCTGCGATCGCCAAAAGCCGCCGCGTTATAAAGCCAAACGCATTCCCTCTCATCTGTGGGAATAATCAAAGTAAGTTCATTACCAAGTTCGCTTGGTTGCTGAGCTATTTTTTCTACTCGTGCGATCGCAACGGGAAATATTTCTGAGGGAACTAACTCGGGTATTGACCGCAGCAGCGGATGCCTAACTACAATATCCCGTGCATAAGTCTTGTGCTGTTTAGTTAACTCAACCTGCGATCGAATCGCGGCAAAAAACTCCTCAAAACTTTGCTCAAGATTTATTTCTAAATGGCAAGGTACATAAGCGGCAAAAAAGCTAGCGCTAATTTTTAGTTCTCGTACTAATTCGCTATCTCTAAATCCCAGATCGAAACTATTTGTCCCACCAATCCGAGCCAAATAACCCACAAAAGCAGCTGTCAGAAAATCTCCTAGATTCCAGTCTGAATTTCGCTCTACGAAAGATATGACCTCATCAGGGACAGGAATCCTAGCACTGCTAAACCTTTTCTGTTTCAATTGCGATGCTGTTTGGTCGGCATAAGGAATGGTGATGGGCTGTAAACTTACCAGTCTCTCGATCCAAAACGCCTCATGCTTGGCAATTAAATGATTAAATGTCTCAATCTCCTGGGCGATCTCAGGTTTAATCTCTTTAAACTGATACCCAATTTGTAATCCATATTTTTTACTTAAATCGGCGATCGATAATGGTTGACCCTCTAGAGTTTGTATTTGATGTAGCGCAATCTCATAACTTTGGCTGGAAACTTTAAGCAACTTTTGCTCTATAGCTGTAATGGTTCCTGAAGGGGATTGAGACCACTCATCTAATACTTCGATCTGACCAACGGCAATAAAATCACCTTGGATCATCAATTTGGGCAGCCCCATAGGATTTGGATTGCGGTCAAAATCTAATGGCCTAGCAAAAAGATCAACTTCGCTAGCACAACGGTTAAAATCCAGCAAACCCAAGGTACTTAGTCTTTTCTGCTTTTGCATATTCAATCATGAGGGGACTTGCAGTTTTGTCATCAAAAATTGCCACCTCAAATCACATCAAAATTGTCAGAGATTTCGTACCTATAAAGCAATAAATTTACAATATCTTCACATTGCATTTATCATTTCTTTGCGATGTAACATTGCATTTAAAAATTCACCTCAAAATCAAGAAAGAAGCAAATGTGGCGGCACTTATTCCCATTGACTTACGTGCAGCAAGTTGCTCGTAAAGCTTTGCCTGTAATGCTCTTATTTACCTTCCAAACTTCTGTCTAATTCTGCTGCTTAAGATCATCAATTCAGGTAATTTAAGCTGAATGGCAATTAAACTAAAAATAACGATCGCCACACCACTAGCCAGACTTAATTCCGACAACAACAAGAAGAGATTGCCGTTACCGATCGCCCGTTCAAATCCTTGACTGACTACATAACTTGCTAAACCTGCCACTGTCGTTGCGACCAATAAGCCAGCGAAATCTTGACTCCACTGTAACAAGGGCAAACCGTGTAAACGACGATGCAAAATCCACAAAAAGGCGATTGTCGCCATCATATTTACCCCAATCGTTGCCATCAGGATTCCTGGTGCTCCCCAAATATTGACCAAGAGATAATCCAATAAAGCATTTAATAAAACATTGACAATGCTAATTTTAAAGGGTGTCTGAGCATCCCCTAAACCATAAAACACTCTCACTAAAATATCCCGCGCCATATAAAAAACCATGCCAAAGCCATATACCACCAAAAGAGAAGCCACAAACTGGGATGCATCAGCATCAAATTGACCCCGCTCAAAGGCTAGTTTGACAATGGGTAAGGCTAAAGATATAAAAATTGCACTTAAAGGTAATAAGCTTAGTGCCCCCAAAAATAGACCTTGGCGAATTTTGACTTTCAATTCATCCCAGTTTTCAGGGGCAGCTAAACGAGAAAAAATGGGTAAAAATGGTACGAGAATGATGTTGGAGATAATCCCCAAGGGAGTCAACATAATCAAATTAGCGCTGGTAATAGCGATCGCCGCTCCTTCAATTCCCGAAACAAATTGTAAATCTACCGTCAAACTAATCGTTGCCATCCCTGATGCCAGGATCGCTGGTGCCATGAGGTGAAAAACTTCCATCACGCCAGGAAGATGCCAATTAAATCTTAGTCGCAAGGTTCCCATGCCCAAGCGCCACTGTAGAATAAGTTGGGACAGCCACTGTAATAATCCCCCGACCAGAGTTCCTCCCGCCAGGACGATCGCCCCTAATTGGTAATACTGAGGAGTGTTAATCTGTTCGCCAAATCTCCAGAGAATGTAACCCACCCCGAGAGTCAGAGTAAGGCTTGATAGTAGAGGGCTAATACTGGGGAGCAAATAACTATCAACGGCGCTTAAGGTGCCAAAACCAATGCCAATTAATCCTGCCAGTAGAGCCAAAGGTGCCATAATTCGTAATTGCAGTACGGCTAATTCTTTGGCTTCCAGGGCTAATTTTGGGCCAGATAAATCGATCAGGTTATTGGCGAAAATGACGATCAATAAAGTTAATATTAATAAGGCAATACTGACCAGAGTACTTACAGTTTCTACAATTGGTGCTGCTGCTGATTTCTCTTTTTTTGCTAAAACACTGAGTAAAGCACTGTGAAAAGGGCCATTAATTCCACCTAAAATCACCAGAAAAAAACCGGGAATAATATAGGCATAGGTATAGGCATTACTGACAGCACCAATGCCAAAGGCGGCAGTAATCACAAGCTGACGAACAAAACCAAATAGTTTGCTTGCCAAAGTGGTAATCGCGATCAATTTAGCAATGCTGCCAATGGAGGGAGATGATTTTTTATTTGCAGTCACGGTTACAGATAAGAGATTACAGTAGGAGATGACAATGTAAGATTATAGATATCTTAGGGATTGAGTCCGATATATTATACGGTTGGTAAGATAAAGCTAGCTGTATTTAGTCTCTTATACCCATGGACAAGCTGGAATCTTCTTACCTCAAATTAATTGATATTTTATTAGGCAATCCCCAAGAGCAAGAGATTAACATTCTCAATGCTCATGCTGAGTTGGTCAATCAAGATTTTATTAGCCGTTTGATGCAGGTGGGGGAAAAGCAAAGATGCGAGGGAAATCTGAGTGCCGCCGAACGTTTGATCAATTTGGCTGGCAAGTTACTACAGCAAGGAAAAAGCAATATTTCTAGCCAGCGACAGCAAGAGTATTCGGGATTTTTAATGCATCTACTACAGCAGGTCTCTAATCGGGTCCCAACTCCCCAAATTTATGCTCTAATTCGCGACAATCAAGACAAGTTTGACCGTAATACTACCAAGATTCTCCAAGCTTGGGCAGACAAAACAATTATTTCCGTTGAGTCCCACCAAGGAAAAGTGATCGCCAATGATCTGATTAATTTTGGTAATTTGATTTGTGCCTATCCCGCAGGGGATAAATCTAACAATCTGGAATTGGCAATTGTGGCTTATCAAGCTGCCCTCAAAGTTTATCTCCCCACAACTTTTGCCAAAGATTGGGCAATTATTCAGTCAAACCTCGCTAATGTTTACCGCGATCGCATCTTAGGTAATCGGCAAGAAAACGTTGACCAGGCAATTGCTACCTATGGTCTGGCTTTGGAAGTCATCACTCCCGAAAAACATGCTTTTATCTGGGGCAACATCCAGCGCAATCTAGGTGTGGCTTATGGTTATCGCCTCTCAGGAGAGCGGACTAAAAATATTGAAATGGCGATCTCCTGTTATCAGCGGTCTTTATTAGTGCATCGTCTAGAAGAATATCCTCAAGATTGGGCAGCATCCCATAATAATTTGGGCGATATTTATCCTCACCGTCAAATCGGCGACAAGGCTGAAAATATTGAAATTGCCATTAACCATTTAGAAATGGCTTTAACCGTCTATACTCTGGCAAATAACCCGAATCGTTGGGCGATGTTGCAGAATAACTTGGGTAACGCTTTTCAAGCTCGTGTTAACGAATCGAGGGAACAAAATCTTGAGCGCGCCATTTCCCATTACGAAAACGCTTTATCCATTCATACCTTAGAAAAATTCCCCTACAACTGGGCAATGCTCAACAACAATATGGGAGGAGCTTATCGTCATCGCTTAAAAGGAGACTCCGCAGCCAACAAACGACAGGCGATCGCCTTTCTGAATAAAGCCTTACTAGTTTATACCAGAGAAGGTTTTCCCCGCCAATGGGCAGAAATTCAGCGGAGCTAGAAGCTAGAAGCTTTTAATTCCTATGTTCTTAGTTCTTCAACTAACAATGCTCCTTCAGGTACATCAAAAAGCACATTGGTCATATAGTTTTCTGCCCAGGCTTCCCCAAAAGCTTTTTCTAAAACGCGACGAGTTTTGTCATTTTGCTGTTGCTGGTTGCAGTAATATCTCTGCCCTGCTAAATAAAGTACTTGTTCTTCGGGGGGTAAAGGATGGGCGGCGATCGCTTGTTGGCAATGAATTCGTAAATAATTAGCCGCCAGCTCTAAGAAACTTTGTTCTTCTTCTGGCTCTTGGGGTCGCACAAATAAGCAGAAATCGGAGAAGATATCAGCCCAGGGGGGTAATTGTCTAACTTCCCTAAACTCTGGCTGAGATAAAGCTGTCAGGGACTTCAGATATTCAGGGGAGAGAGTCTTATCAGGACTGGTGGGAGATAAATCGGCGATCGCCGCACTAATACCGCCTCGACCAGCAACAATATCACAGCCAAACATGGGGAGAGGATATTCCGAGCGAGGAAACATGACACAGTGAAGAATATCGAGATTATTACCGACTTTGGCTAGCTCCAGGTGCATTTTCCGAAACTGGGGAGTTTGGTAACAACGGTTTTCAATCCGTAATCTTTCCCCTTCAAGTTTTCCTTCTACATAGCCTAATCCTTCTGGCAAATGATAGGGGGAAAGTTCCAAATATTTTTGCCAATAGTTGAGAATTCTTTCTGCCAGTCGATGAATTAAAGGATGTTGCTCTTGGCGCAGGGAAGGCTGGGAAGTTTCTAACATTAGAATAATTTAAATACTCAATCTAGGCAATTAGGCAATTGAATGTTGGTAGCCACAGATGTCTCTATGTTTAACGATATACTGAGACAGACTTTATAGATATAGATAACTATTAATCGTAATAGATTTTGTTGCAGGAGATTTTATTATGTTCGGTTTAGGTATACCTGAAGTCGTCATCATTGGTGTTGTAGCAGTATTAATTTTTGGCCCGAAGAAAATTCCTGAAATCGGCAGTGCTTTGGGTAAAACTATCAAGGGATTTAAGGAGGAGATGGATCAGCCGACCGAAGACGAAACTGATATTACAGATATTACAGACATTAAATGAACAAAGTAAACAGGCCATTTTTCAGCAACGCTGTTGATTTTTGTAATTAGCTTGCTGAACTATTTGCTGGAACCAGGCTTCAAAGCGATCGCCTAATACCCTTAACGAGTATTCTGTTTCTGCCTGTTGTCGACAGGCAAGGCGATCAATTTGAGATATTTTATTGATTGCTCTGGCTAAGGCTTCCACATTATCTGGTTCAACCAAAAAGCCTGTCAGACCATCTCGCACAATCTCTGACGGGCCACCACGACCATAGGCAATAATGGGCACACCACAAGCCAAGGCTTCGATGGCCACATTGCCAAAAGCTTCAATCCAGCGGGGAGTCATTAGCAGAGCGCGACACTGCCCTAACTCTTGCTGTAGTTTTTTGGTGTCTAAAAACCCCAAGTATTTCATTGGTGCATCGGGAAAATCAGCACAGATTTTTTGCCAGTAATCTTGATCTTGAACTCGACCCATGATCTTTAAAGGTGTATCCGTCAGCTTAACAGCTGCTAACGCATCTTCCAGGGCTTTTTCCGGCGCGATCCGCCCCAGCCATGCAACACTCTTTCCAGGATGAAGATTGAATTGATAGAGGGATAAATCAATGGCACTCCCCAAAATCTGGCACTGCTGGGCAAAAGCAAAAGTATTTGCCTGGGCTTGGCTATATACGCCAAAAGTATTAGGGTACCGCGCAATTATTCTTTCCATGATGCGATCGCTAGCATCCGTCATGGAACCCATACTGATAAAATGGGCAACAGGATTGGTGAAAAAAGGCGTGAGATAAAAAGGCAACCAGTCAAAAGCAAAATTAACCATCAAATCAAATTGCGACTGGACTTGTCTGGCATAGTCCCACATGTTCGCTAAAACTGAGTTATCGGGTAAACAAGTGACAACATCCCTGCTTTGAGTCTGGACAGGCACTTGCAAATTACCCTGAATCGTCGTCACCTTAAAATTAGCCAGCCAAGATCCGTCAGGGGCAACAACTTCTAGCTGATGACCACGACTAGATAACTCCTGAGCTAAGTTCTGTACCGTTAATTCAACCCCGCCCCCTCCACCAGAACCCAAGGCGCCAACTGAAGTAGATAAAAAAAGAATCTTCAGCATCTATCTCTCAGCATCTAATTCAGCTAACAAATAAGCGACTAAATGAAGATTGTTGTCACTTTCTGTACCCATGGTTACACCATCAACTAAATCATCGACTTCATGATCAGAATCGACTTGCCGATCACAATCACAATAGTTATCAAAGGTAGGTAAGGGGTTGGCGTTCAGCTGTCGTAATGTCTGAGTAGCAGTGATGCGAATCTCATAATCTTGATCCGACTGCATTTTTGCTATTTCCGTAATGACGGGAGAAACAAATTGATATAAATTTCTCAAGTCCCGCAGCGCATTGAGTCTAACTTCAGGATTTTCATGACGCAGAGCGATAAATAGTTCATTATTAATGGATTGGAAAGTGCGGTGATTAATTTGTGTAACTGCTTGGAGAATTAAGCTTTTCTCGAAGGCGTCGACTTGCGGAATAACTTTTAGTAAAGCTTCAATACTGCGATGGTCTCCTACTTCAGCTAATTTCTCAATCGCCTTGCGTCTAATAGAGATTTCAGGGGAGAGAGATGCAGCAAAACTTCCCACATCCTCTAAATCACTATATTTGTGGGGATAGCTTTCTGGATCACTGTGAGGATAGTTCTCTGGATGCTGTAAATCATTAATTAATTCCTGAACCACATCAATATCAGCATCAATATCTACCAGGGGAGGATCACTCAGACTGACTTTACCTGAAATTAGTGACTTTTCTAATTCCCTTGAGTTATCTCTAGCTATGTTTGAACCCAATAGGGGTAGAGTACTGTTTTGAATGTCTTGAATGTCTTGAATCAAATTACTAGCAACAGTAACTGATTTAGCTGATGCCCCTCCTAACTTGAAGTTTTCATTGGTGGTAGATCGTTCATGCTTCTGCTGAGGCTTGCTAAAGAGTACTGAAGTTAAAAATAAAGCGATCGCCGAGGTTAAAGCCATTCCTCCCAAAGGCCACAGTCGATTAATTTCCTTTGATTCTTTTGCTTCTGTTGCTTGCTGTGGATTCGCAGAACTTTCCTTGGCGATTGGATTACCTCCACGCTGCGCGATTACCCTTCGCGCGATCGCTGGTTGTTTCAGAGCTACCGTTGAAGAGGGAGGAGCTAATCCTTGTCTAGCAGATTGCACCTGAGGAGGAACTTGTTGAGCCGCAAAATCTGTTTGATGAGGGGGATTAATTACATCTTGAGGGAGGGTAGTTTGGTTATGGGGAACATTACTGTTGAGTAAATTTGGTTGTGCTGCCCAGCTATAACTAGGTTTAAAACCAGATATTGCAAAATAAATAATAACAAAAGCAAAACGGTCACAAATCATACAAAGATGCTTAACTATAAATATGAAAATTGATTCTATTAAAATTAATCAAACTATTAGAATAATTGTACTCCTAATCAGATGAGATAAATATCAGTATCTATCTATACTAATCAGATATTTTTAGATACTAACAGAGAAGAACTTCTCTCCCTCAAAAGTTAAACTGAAGAAAGGAATTTTACAGTCTGGAGTTGATGCATGAGTCAAAATAACGGTCAAAATGACAATCCTAATGCTGCTACATCCAAAAATGATACTAAAAATGACACTGTTCGCAATCCTCCCTATGGAAAAGTCAAAAGTTTAGATCAGGGACAAAGATATTGCATTAATAAAATTGAAATTAATCCAGGGGAACATATGAGTACCCAAATGCATTATCATCGCAGCGAACATTGGATTGTAGTTTCTGGAACTGCCAAAGTAATTTGTAATGGTCAAGAAACCCTGGTCATGGCGAATCAGTCTACTTATGTACCGATGAACACTGCTCACCGTGTAGAAAACCCTGGAGTCATTCCTTTGGTGATGATCGAAGTCCAGAATGGTGAGTATCTGGGCGATGATGATATTATTCGTTATGATGATTGACCATTTACCGCTCTTTTTAGGCAGATTTTCTAGCATTGGTCGCGTTTCTGCTTGGGGCAATTCTAAGTTAAAGATAATCCGCAGGTTAAGGTTGCAAACTTGATCCGAGCCAGTCAAGATAGGTCTTTGATCCATTAATTATCGGTAAGGCAATAATCTCAGGCACTTCATAGCTATGGAGGGTTTTAATTTTTGCCCCTAGCTCATCAAATTTATTCAAGTCTGTTTTGATGATTAACTGGTATTCCTGTTCCTGATTAATTTTTCCCTCCCACAAGTAGATTGAGTCTAGGGGAAAAAGATTGACACAGGCAGCAAGTTTAGCTTCAATGAGGCTGATGGCGATTGCCTTTCCTTCTGCCAAAGAAGCAACTGTGACTAAAACCACTCCATAGACTGGATTGTTTGCCATTAGACTAGAGACCGAGCAGTTTGATTAAGAGGAATAGTTTGTTGGGTATCGGGTAAGAAAAAATTAGCCGAGTGAGACAGCATATATTCGGTGAAGCTGAGATCGAAAATTGCGGATTGAAGATTAGCCCCAAGTAAATCTGTTTGTCTCAGATCGACATCGCTCAAGTTAGCTAGCTTTAAGGAAGCTCCTCGTAGATCCGTTCGGGTTAAATCGGCTTGAGTTAGATCAGCATTATCTAAATTTCCTTTTCTTAATTGAGCTGCTGCCAAATTAGCCCGATATAAGTTGGCACAGTTGAGGTTAGCATTTCTCAGTTGAGCTGATTCTAGATTGGCATTACTCAGGTTACTATTGCTCAAATTTGCTTTGGTTAATATTGCCTGGCTAAAATTAATCTCTCTTAGATCGGTGCTGCTAAGATCAACATCAATCAAGAATGTCTGGCTTAAATTAACTCCAGTTAATAAACTACCCTGTAGTTGCGCACCAGTTAATCTTCCTTGTCGTAAATCTGCCCATTGAAGGTTTGTTTGGTTGAGATTAGCTTGTCTAAGGTTGATCGCAAACAATTTGGCTCCACAGAGATTCGCCCTCAGGAGATTTGCACCCCTTAGATTAGTATGAGCTAAATTTGCTCCACTCAGCTGAGTCCCAACTAGCTGAGACTTAACCATAAAAGCACCATTCAAGTTGGCTTTAGTTAGGTCTGCCTGTTCAAGATCTACTTCACTCATTTTGGCAAAACTAAGATTTGCCCAATTAAGGGTTGCTTCCTTGAGAATTGATCTGGTTAAGAAAGCACGGCTAAGATTTGCCCCAATTAGGTTTGCTCTCGTCAGATTCACTCCGATGAGCATGATTCCTGATAGATCTACTCCTCTTAAATCGACTCCTGTGAAGTCTCGATAACCCTGCTCATAAAATCTTAGAAGTTGCTCTTTATTCATAATCTATCTTGATCAGCTTTGAATAGCTTTGATTCTGAGTAGATAAAGTTTTGGCGATTAGGCTCCCCTAAAGGACTCCTAAAGGATCAGCTTCGCTTCGCGATCGCAGGCGATCGCTCGATCTCCATCTACTTACTTGAATTATTACCTGGAATCTTGAGAGCAACTATAAAATGATAACTTTTGACTGAAACTGTTTTAATCTTTGGTGATAAATTATTCAATCTTCACAAAAGTTACTAATCATGTCCTATCATTCATCCAGTTTTAAATTTAGTTAAGTTAGCTAAGTCAGTTAAGTTCAATGAGACAGGGAATAAATTCGCCCGTCAATTAACAGTCGAGTAATGCCTTTGTCTTGAAGGTGATGAGAGGTTTTTTGCAACATTCGCCCGTCGGGTACTTTAATCACCCGCTCACGGCGATGAGAAAACCGTTTGGCAATACGATGGTTATCAAAGACAGGGAGAGTTGTCTGTCGGGTCTCGCCATCAGGAATAGCACCTAGATCGGCAAACTCTGCTAAAGGCTTAACGATTAACTCTGCGGAGCGATCAATTACCAAATAGCAAATCCTCGGTAGGGAGGCTTGAGACAAAGGTAAGATCTGGATATTCTTTAGGTCGGAAGCAGGACTTAGATATGAAGTACGATCATCATCTTCATCTTCGTCTTCGTCGTCATCATCATCATCGTCGTCATCATCATCGTCGTCATTGATATCTTCTAGATCTTCTCCTAGCATTTCTTTGAGGGAGAAAAGATCCATTTCATCCTCATCCTCGTCTTCCTCTTCTAGTTCAAGGCGATCGCGCTTGAGGATCAGTCCGTCACTTTTAGAACCAGTTTCTACATCAGATTTGACATCAGATTTACTAGGTCTACTGCGTATTTTATCTAAAACCAATTTAGCTGGTGCTAGCTCTAGTTCTGGTTGTTCTATTTCAATCTCTGAAATCTCTAGGTTAGCTTCTGGAATGTTTATACCCGATGCTATCTCAGCTTCAGCTTTTGACGTAGTTGAACGACGGCGACGACGGGAGCGAGTGGGTTCTTGAACAGGCTGCTCCCCATGCTCAGACAAAAGCTGAAGATTTAACGCCCCAGCTAATTCTCCCACGGCATCATCATTAGCCATCTCTTTTTTGGCTTTTTTACTCTTAAGGTTGCGCCCTTGTAGAGCTTTTGACGGAGGTTTTTCTTTGATCGTGCTCTTGGTTTTAGTTTTGGTTTTTACCTTTGGTGTCTGGGGAATTTCATGGATAATTTCACTTTCCTCGGCAGATTTCTCACCTCTAGGAGTACGAGCTAGACGTTTCTGCTGTATCAGATCTTCATACTCAGCAGTGGATAATTTATTTTTTAAAAAGCGGCTGATCGTAGAACTGCTAACCTCAAAACTTTTCGCTAGGGTGGAAGTCGTTTCCTCAGAATTACGATACTGTTCAAGGATCTCTTGCTTATCGTCTTCGGTTAGTTTTCTAGGACTCATGCTTTCTCATTCAAACTTGCGTTAGGGTTGCTTGGCTTTTACTCAGGATATCAATTATTTCGGCGATATTGCTCGATCTTTGAGATCGATTTTAACCAGAAAGATCATTGTTTACCTTCAATAGTTTATCCTGTTGGGCTAAACTTAGTAACTTTGACTACAGTCAAGCAGGAAATTTTCTTTTAATTTTTGACGTGAGCAAGATAAATAATCTATCTTCTAATTTCTCACTACTGATAACTGATAGATTATTGAATGGTTGACGTAAAGTATTTAGTTAGGATCGAAACTCAATGGTAAATATGCTTAAGTCCAATGTTCAACCAGCTTTACTAATGTTGGCTGATGGCACAACCTATCGCGGCTGGTCTTTTGGTGCAGCAGGTACGGCGGTAGGGGAAGTGGTGTTCAATACAGGCATGACAGGATACCAAGAGGTTTTAACTGATCCCAGCTATTCTGGTCAAATCATCACTTTTACCTATCCTGAATTGGGTAATACAGGGGTCAATCCTGGGGACGAAGAATCCTCTACAGTGCAAGCTAAAGCTGTGATTGCCCGCAATATCACTCATCGTCCTAGTAACTGGCGTTCGACTCAATCTTTACCAGAATATTTGGCGGAAAGGAATATTCCCGGTATTTATGGCATTGATACGCGATCGCTAACTCGAAAACTAAGAGACTATGGTGCGATTAACGGTGCTGTTTCGACAGAAATACTTGATCCTGAGAAATTACTCGATCTCATCCAGCAAGCCCCTGATATGACAGGGCTAAATCTAGTTAAGGAAGTTACTACCGAGCAAATTTACGCATGGTCAGAATCAACTGAAGCCGAGTGGGAATTTACTCCCCAGGAAAACCCAGAGGAAAGCCCAGACCATGTATTAACGGTGGTGGCGATCGATTTTGGGATTAAACGCAATATTCTTCGTCGTTTAGCTAGCTATGGATGTAAAGTAATTGTCGTTCCTGCCAATACCTCCAGCGCCGAGATTTTAGCCTATAATCCTGACGGTATTTTTCTTTCCAATGGCCCTGGAGATCCTGCTGCGGTTATGGAAGGAATTGCCGTGACTAAAGAATTAATCGCCGCCGAAAAACCAACTTTTGGGATTTGCATGGGTCATCAGATTTTAGGTTTAGCCCTTGGTGCAGAAACCTTTAAACTCAAGTTTGGACATCGGGGTTTAAACCATCCCGCAGGTTTACAAAAGCAAATTGAGATTACCAGTCAAAATCATGGATTTGCGATCGCTGAGAAGTCTTTGGGGGCAGATGTGGAAATAACTCACCTTAACCTTAACGATCAAACCGTAGCGGGTCTGCGCCATAAAACCTTACCCTTTTTCTCGGTACAGTATCACCCTGAAGCTAGCCCCGGCCCTCATGATGCGGATTATCTGTTTGAGAATTTTGTTAAGTTAATGCTGGAAGCAAAAGATTTGTGATTACCGATTAAGCTCTCAAGAAGTACCGTATTGTTTTTTATGCTATACTTGTACTTGTTGAAGGACAATTCGGAATGTCATGAAAATAGTAAATTATTCAGAAGCGAGAGAAAACTTCAAACAGGTTTTAGATCGGGTAAGTGACGATTGCGATTCTACTTTAATCAAAAGAAGAGACCACGAAGATATCGTCCTGCTGTCAAAAAGTCACTACGATTCAATCATGGAGACATTGTATTTAATGCGTTCTCCCGCTAATGCTCAACATTTGATGGAGGCGATCGCCAGAGATCAAGCTGGAGAAGGAGAGCGCCACGAATTGATTGATGGATGATTTAATCTGGGATAGCAAGGCTTGGCAAGATTATATTTACTGGCAAGGTCAAGACAAGAAAACTCTCAAGAGAATTAATCGACTCATCCGAGATACTTTGAAGACTCCGTTTGAGGGAATTGGCAAACCCGAGCCTTTAAAAGAAAATTTGTCTGGTTACTGGTCGAGAAGAATTGATGAAACTAACAGATTAGTCTATCGAGTTGGAGAAAACTATCTCAAAATTATTTCTTGTCGATATCACTATTAGAAAATTCTTTGCGATTGTTCTAAATCTTGGCGTATCTTGCCAATGTTTGCAGGGGAAAATATTGTTGATAGAGATGATATTTCAAATAGAAATGACAGGGAAAACCAGTACCAGTAAACTGCGCTTCCTCCCAGGTACCATTCGCTTGTTGGGTCTGGAGTAAATATTCTATCCCCCGATCCACGGCTGTTTGTCCAACAAATTTAGTTCCTGCCATGGCTGCCATAATCCCCAGTAATGCCCAAGAGGTTTGGGAGGCGGTGCTAATTCCTGTTCCCTTCAGATTTGGATCATCATAGCTGCCGCAGGTTTCACCCCAGCCACCATCAGCATTTTGACAGCTAACTAGCCAAGCTGCACCTTTGTCGATCTGCTCTTGATAACGATGGGGAGCAATTAAACTTAAAGCCGCCAAAACACCGCTGGTACCGTAGATATAATTAACCCCCCAGCGCCCAAACCAACTGCCATCTGGTTCCTGTTCCTTAATTAGATAGGCGATCGCTTTTTGTACCCGCTGATCTTCCATGGTTAGGTTACATTCTCCCAACATCTCTAACACCCTTGCCGTAACGTCGGCAGTATTGGGGTCGATCATCGCTTTTAAGTCGCCATAGGGAATCAAATTGATCCAGTCTTGATCATTGTCTCGATCAAAAGCAGCCCAGCCGCCAGGTTTGCACTGCATCGATGCTATCCAGTTGAGACAACG
This sequence comes from Cyanobacteriota bacterium, assembly GCA_046050865.1. Taxonomy (GTDB): domain Bacteria; phylum Cyanobacteriota; class Cyanobacteriia; order Cyanobacteriales; family Xenococcaceae; genus Waterburya. The sequence continues at coordinate 3,728 of JBJOPG010000118.1, read as the reverse complement.
AGCGATCGCCTGTTGTTTTTGTGCCTCATGAGGAAGTTTGATCTGGGATAAGCCCATCACTACCACCGCCGAATCATCGACATCTGGATAAAAGCGATTTTCATATTCAAATGCCCAACCACCAGGAGCTATACCTTTATTTTTGACTGCCCAGTCACCGTAATCTAAGATCTGTTTTGCTAACAACCATTTCCCCCCCTTGACTAAAGCAGAATGATCCACCGCAATACCTGATTCTGCTAAAGCCCTTAAGCACCAAGCGGTATCCCACACAGGGGAAACACAGGGCTGAACACGATAGCTATCTTCTGTCTCAATTGAGAAGTTATCGACGGCGGTAAGACCCCGCTGCACTACTGGATCGTTAACGTCATAGTCTAAACTACGGAGGGCGAGCAGGGAATTAAGCATCGCGGGAATTATGCCCCCCCAGTCTCCTGTCGCTTCCTGTCGCTCTAAAACCCACTTTTCCGCAGCAGCCAGACCTTCTTCCCGCAAAGGCATTAAGTTTAAGTTCTCCGCTACCTTAAAAGCATTATCCAGCACCACAAAAATATCTGTCCAATCGTTGCTACGGGGCAATTCATAACGAACATTCGCGACTCCTTCGGCATAGAGTTCATCAAGATTAATTGGCACATCCAGCTTAAAGATCGGCTTGCGGTCAAAAACAATGAGCAGCGGCACAGTGCTACCCCTTGCCCAGCTAGACATCTCGTAGATTGTAAAGGGCGATGACTCAGGTAACAGCATAATCGACGGGGGAATGGAGGGTAATCCTTGCCAGTCATAACAGCCAATCAATGCCAAGTGCAGCTTGGTAAAGATGCGTGTCTTACTAATGCCCCCCTGTTGCAGAATAAATTTTTTAGCCTGAATTAAAGCAGGATCTGTGGAGTCAACCCCTAGTAAACGCAGTGCCATATAGGCTTCCACCGTAGTAGAAAGCTCACCACCATCACCGTAATATAATTCCCACCCTCCATGTTGCCGCTGTTGCGATCGCAGATAAGTTTCGGCTTTGTCTAAGGGTCGTTGTTTGTCAGTACCCCAAATTTTATGCAACAGTACAACTTCTGCTGTGATGGTGACATTAGATTCCAATTCGGCACACCAGTGACCATCAGGCTCTTGAATTGATAAGAGATAATCTTGACTCAAGGCGATCGCCTGTTGCACTCTCCTCTGAACTTTTGCTCCCGTCACCTTTATTTACTCCTATCCAATTTAAGCTACTGATTTTTAGATTCAAGATTGATTTGAACCATCCTGATAATAATAGGAAAAAAATAAGCCTCTACCAAATGGCAGAGACTTATTTACTGATTTATATACCAAACAGATTAACTAATAACTTTTACAGTTAACTAATCCAGATCAGGCATAAATAGTGATGGTTCGGTTTCGCGTTCAATACCTTTTTCAAATCCACCAGCAGCAGCCCTAGCACGTCCAGCATGCCATAAGTGACCAATGAGGAAGAAGAAAGCCATAATGAACTGGAATGAAGCCAACCATTGGCGAATGTTGACGAAGTTAAAGGAGTTGGACTCAGTGATAATACCACCAACAGAGTTGATTGAGGCATTAGGAGCATGAGTCATATACTCAGCAGCACGACGTAGTTGCCAAGGCTGAATGTCATTTCTGACTTTATCGAGGTCAATACCGTTAGGACCACGCATTGGCTCCAACCAAGGGCCACGGAAATCCCAGAAACGCATGGTTTCTCCACCCAAAATAATCTCACCAGTAGGAGAGCGCATCAGATATTTACCAAGACCAGTCGGGCCTTGAGAAGAACCGATATTCGCACCCATCTGTTGGTCACGAGCTAGGAATGTAAAGGCTTGTGCTTGAGAAGCTTCAGCATTAGTAGGGCCAAAAAATTCACTGGGGTAAGCAGTGTTATTGAACCAGATATAGCAAGAAGCGATGAAGGACATCAAAGACACAGCACCGATACTGTAGGAAAGGTAAGCTTCACCATTCCAAATCAAAGCGCGACGCGCCCAACCGAAAGGCTTGGTTAAGATATGGAAAATACCGCCAGAAATACAGATCAGACCGATCCAAATATGACCACCGATAATATCTTCCATGTTATCTACCCCAATAATCCAACCTTCGCCACCAAAAGGAGCGGCAGTTAAATAACCAAAGATCGTGGCAGGATTAAGGGTTGGGTTAGTGATCAAACGAACATCACCACCACCAGGAGCCCAGGTATCGTTAGAACATGGCTTTAAATACGAGAAGGAATGCACCCAAACCAAGCAGGATAAGATGATAACCAATGATGTTAGTCATTTGATTTTTGTCTTTCCAGTCTTGACTAAAGAAACTCGAATATTCTTCTAGTTTCTCAGGTCCGCGGAGTGCGTGGTAGATACCACCCAAACCAAGAACAGCAGATGAAATTAGGTGTAAAACACCAACTACGAAATAGGGATAAGTATTGATTACTTCTCCACCAGGTCCTACACCCCAACCCAAGGTTGCTAGGTGAGGAATTAAGATCATGCCCTGTTCGTACATGGGCTTTTCAGGGACATAGTGAGCGACTTCAAAAATAGTCATTGCACCAGTCCAGAATACAATCAGTCCAGCGTGAGCGACGTGTGCCCCCAGGAGCTTACCTGAAAGATTGATTAAACGAGCGTTACCAGCCCACCAGGCGAAGCCTGTGGAAGGTTGGTCGCGACCTATGCCACCAGCGGCGGTAGGATTAGAGAGCGTTACCACGTGGTAGAACCTCCTCTGGGAATTCAAAGTTTTCTTGTGGTTGGTCTTGAGTTGCCATCCATGCTCTTAGACCTTCGTTGAGCAAGATGTTTTTAGTATAAAAAGTTTCAAATTCAGGATCTTCCGCTGCTCTCAACTCTTGGGAGACGAAATCGTACGCCCTGAGGTTAAGAGCAATGCCAATAATCCCAATACTTGCCATCCATAGTCCTGTTACTGGTACGAATAGCATGAAGAAGTGCAACCAACGTTTGTTGGAGAACGCAATCCCGAATATCTGTGACCAGAAACGGTTTGCTGTCACCATACTGTAGGTCTCTTCTGCTTGTGTTGGCTCAAACGCGCGGAAGGTGTTGGCTTGTCCACCATCATCGAACAAGGTATTTTCTACTGTTGCTCCGTGAATCGCACAGAGTAATGCTCCACCAAGTACACCCGCTACTCCCATCATGTGGAAAGGATTTAAGGTGAAGTTATGGAAACCTTGCACAAACAGGATGAAACGGAAGATACCCGCTACTCCTAAACTAGGTGCAAAGAACCAGCTTGATTGTCCTAAAGGATAGAGCAAGAATACTGAGACGAATACGGCAATCGGTGCGGAAAAAGCGATCGCATTATAAGGACGAATCCCCACTAGACGAGAAATTTCAAACTGACGCAGCATAAAGCCGATCAGAGCGAAAGCACCGTGTAGCGCAACGAAAGCCCACAAACCACCAATTTGGCACCAACGGGTAAAACTCCACCCTGCTTCAGGCCCCCAAAGGAACAACAAGGAGTGACCCATGCTGTCGGCGGGAGTCGAAGTAGCTACGGTCAAGAAGTTACATCCTTCCAGATAGGAACTGGCTAGACCGTGAGTATACCAGCTAGTTACGAATGTGGTGCAGGTTAACCAACCACCAATGGCCATGTAGGCACAGGGGAAGAGTAATATCCCCGACCAGCCTACGAATACGAAGCGATCGCGCTTGAGCCAG
>JBJOPG010000117.1:0-12116 GCA_046050865.1 Cyanobacteriota bacterium | reverse complement strand
ATTTGCTGCGCTTTTTGTTTGAGTTTGTCTGTGTCGATCCCTCTCCCGTCATCGCTAATTTCAATGTTGATTTTGCCGTTTTCCTGAGATGCCCGTAGACGCAATTGTCCCGTTAGTGGTTTGCTTAATTGCCTACGAATTTCAGTTGTTTCGATACCGTGATCGATACAGTTACGGATTAGATGAGTAAGAGGATCTTTAATTGCTTCAAGAATGCTGCGATCAAGTTCGGTATCCGCGCCTTCAAAGGCGAGATTTACTTGTTTACCACAGGACATTGCTAAATCTCGTACCAATCTGGGAAAATTTCGCCAAATATTATTAATTGGCTGCATCCTAGTTTGCATAATTCCTGACTGCAAATCGCTGGTAATTAAATGCAAACGTTGACAAGTATTAGTTAAGCCATCATCTTGTAATTCGGTGGAATGTTGAATAACTTGATTACGAACCAGTACTAGTTCCCCCATCAAATTCATCATGCGATCCAACAAGTCAATATCAACACGAATCGTCGATTCTTGTAGGGGCGTTTCGCGAAACGCCCCTACTCTGACTTCTGATTTTTTCCCTAATAAAGCCTCAATCAACGCCGAATAATCCTCTTCTCCTTCCTCAGAAGTAGTTTCAATCGCACTCAGAATGGTTCTAATGGCATCGACGGTTTGCAGCAAATCTGTAGCAATCTCTGGAGTTAAATCTTGTTGGCGATCGCGTAAGTTCCCTAATAAATTTTCTCCAGCATGGGCTAATGCTTCCAACTTAGAAAAAGCAAGAAATCCACAATTACCTTTGATACTGTGTAGGGCGCGATAAATACGATTTAAACTTTCGCGATCGCCTGACACTTCTAAATTGAGAATATCCTTTTCTGCTTGGGCAAGATTTTCATAACTCTCGACCAAAAAAGCTTTAATGTCTTCTTCGTCTATATCAATCGAACCCATACGCACAATGACAGATTTTTACCAAATAGTCTTTGTCATCATATAAATCTTCAGGAATATTAAGAATCTATCTTGAGGTAGATGTTTGAACTACAGATTTGCAGAAAAGTTAAAATGAGCCAATTTCTATTCCTCCTCCTTTGTCCTTATCCTCTCGGTAGGGACAGTTCATATATTGAAATCCACTACCCACCACCCACCTGTACGGGCGAACGACCGTTCGCCCCTGCCCATTACCCACATTACCCACTACCTACTACCTGGTTTTATGACTTCAATCTTGATTGTGGATGATGCAGCTTTTTCACGCCGAATGATCAAAAAGTATTTACAAGCTGATGGTTATAGTATTTTAGAAGCTCAAAGCGGAAAAGAAGGATTAGAGATGGTAATAGATTGCCAGCCAGATGGTATTTTGACTGATTTACTAATGCCAGATCTCAATGGCTTTGAGTTTTTAGAAGCTTTACAAAACAAAGGATTTAATATTCCCACAGCAGTGATTTCAGCCGATATTCAAGATTCTTCACGTCAGCGCGCTCTGGAATTAGGCGCGGCAGGTTTTGTCAATAAACCACCCAAGGAAGAAGAAGTTCGTCAAATTGTTCGACAGTTGTTTGAAAACTAAAAACTTAATAACTAATAACCAATAACTAAGATTGATGGATTATCTCACCTCCGAACAACTCGATGCCCTCCAAGAAATTGTTAACATCGGGGTCGGACGAGCAGCAGCTATGCTGAACGAAATGGTCGATGCACGGATCATTTTAGAAGTTCCCACAATTCAGCTACTAAGTGCTGACCAACTGCGACAAGTAATGTTAAATCGCTTCAATTCTCAAAGTATTTCGGCAGTGCGACTGGGTTTTTCTGGTTCTTTAAGCGGTACTGCCGAATTAATGTTTCCTACCGATAGTGCTTCGGTTTTAGTAGCAGTATTAACTGGTGAAGATCTTGATTCACCAGATCTTGATGCGGTTAAAATTGGCACCCTAAGCGAAATTGGTAATATTGTAATTAACGGTGTGATCGGCTCAATTAGCAACATACTTGAAGAACGTATGGAATATAAAATTCCCAGCTATTGTGAAGATACCATCGAAAATTTATTGTTATCAGGGCGCAATATGACTGATGACGTGGTGTTTATCTTAGCTCAAGCCAGATTTGCGATCGCACAGTTAGAAATTGTCGGTGATATTATCTTGATTTTTGAAATGAAAGCTTTTGATAATTTACTCAAAGCGATTGATCGACAATTAATTGAGTAATGGGTAATGGGTATAATTCTCTGCTTTCTGACCATTCATTAAATATTGAATTTGATAAATGTTTAATGATAAATGATAAATGAAATCGAACTATGAAACACCAACTCAATCAAGCTCACAATCAATTTAGTTTACTAGAGCAGTTGCCCTTGGGTGTTTGCGTACTTCAATCTGATTTAGTCGTGCTTTATTGGAATGGTTGTCTAGAGGAGTGGACTAAAATTAAACGAGAGGATATTCTCGGTCAGTCAATTACTCTATTTTTTGAGCATTTCCAACAGCCTCGTTATCTAAATCGCTTACGCTCAATCTTTGCCTGTGGCGCACCAGAGATTTTTTCTTCACAGTTGCATCCACATTTATTCCCTGCCCCCATCCATCAAGATAACTATCGCGTTCAACATACGACTGTAACAGCAATTCCCAACCAAGAAAATACCTCCGAGTGTTACGCTTTGATTTCGGTTCAAGATGTGACTGATCTTACTTTTCGCGTGCGTGACTATCAACAGATGCGCGATCGCGCGATCGCCGAAGTTCAAGAACGTAAACGAGCGCAAGAATTAGCAGAATCAGCCAATCGTGTCAAAGATGAGTTTTTGGCTATTGTTTCCCACGAATTGAGAACGCCTTTAAATCCAATTCTTGGTTGGTCACAACTGATTAGTCAGGGAAAATTGAGTGAAGTTAATTTAAACAAAGGTTTAGAGATAATTAACCGTAACGCTAACTTACAATCGCAATTAATTGACGATTTACTCGATGTATCGCGTATTTTACGCGGTAAACTAAACTTAAACTGGATAACTTTCGAACTTGCTTTAATTGTGAATTCTGCTTTAGAAACAATTCAATTGACAGCAGAAACAAAAACAATCACGATCAACTTTGATACCGATGACTCAAACGCCCTTGTTCGTGGTGATCCGACTCGATTACAACAAGTGGTCTGGAATTTGCTTTCCAATGCTGTTAAATTTACTCCCGAAGGCGGAAAGATTGACGTTAACTTAAGTGAAAGCAATTCTCATATTTGCTTAGAAGTAAAAGATAGTGGCAAAGGTATTGCTCCTGAATTTCTACCCTATGTGTTTGAATCATTTCGTCAAGCGGATACCTCAACAACCCGTAAATTTGGTGGTTTGGGATTGGGATTAGCGATTTGTCGTCATTTAGTCGAATTACATGGAGGTCAAATTTGGGCAGAAAGCGAGGGAGAAGGACAAGGCGCAACTTTTGGCTTTGAATTGCCGATGCTCAATATCTGTGATGCGGCGATCGCTCAACCAAAATCTTTGCCCAAAACAACCACCTACGATCTTACCAACCTAAATATTTTAGTGGTTGACGACGAACCTGACACTCTCGAGTTTCTCAGTTTTTTCCTTTCTGAGCAAGGTGCAAACATTCAAGCGGTTAAATCCGTCGCCGAAGCTATTTCTTGTTTAAATAGTACTATTCCCGATCTACTTATTAGCGATTTAGGGATGCCTGAGCGCGATGGTTATAATTTGATTGAATACGTACGTTCTTTATCGCCTCAAAATGGCCGAGACATCCCCGCCATTACTCTAACAGCTTACGCTACAGAAACAAGTCGTGCTCAAGCACTTCAGGCTGGATATCAAATACATCTCTCTAAACCAATCAATATTACAAGGTTATTGCAGGCGATCATAGAAATCAAGTCAAAATTCAGTTAGTTTAATCTAAATAAAATCTGAATCTGAAAAACCCCTGAACTAAATCATCTTGATTATCATGATTATTCAGAGGGTCAAATAAGTAATCTATTAACTAAATAATTAAGCTAATAATTACAATATACCTAGCTGTTTTAAAACACCGTGACCAGTATTCATTTCCACCACGATCGCCGTAATAAAACCAATCATTGCTAGGCGACCGTTCCAAATTTCTGCATAGTTGGTAAAGCCGAATTTGCCTTCTTTTTTATCCATGGTGATCATTATCTCCTTATTGTGGGGTTTGCTACTGTCAAGTATTCTTAATATAGCGCAACTTCATGACATATTTTGTTTTAATCTGACCATAATAAGAGTAGAAGCATAACAGACTGCCTGTGATTACCACTGAAACATTAGACTTATTGGAATGGCAACGTTTGTGCCAGAATCTAGCTACCTTTGCAGTAACTAAGTTAGGGGTGGTGGCAGCCCGTCAGTTGAAATTGCCCACTACTAGGGCAGAAAGTGAGCATCTGCTGGCTCAAACCCAGGAAATCTATAACCTTGAACAGCAGTTGGATTCAGGTTGGAGTTTTAAAGGGATTAAGGATGTTGGGGCATCTTTGGAAAGATCAGGAATTGGAGGAATTTTATCTGCTCAGGAATTGCTGGATATAGCCACCACTCTGGCGGGAATGCGTTATCTACGACGGTTGATTGATGCCAAGGAAGAAGAGTTAGTCACTTTGTCTGAGTTAGTGGCAGATGTGCGAACCTATCCTGAGATTGAGCAAGAGATCCATCATTGTATTGATGATCGCGCGGAGATAACCGATCGCGCCAACCCCAAATTAGCAGGGATTCGCAGTGAAATTAAAAATTTGCGGAGTCGCATCTACACTGTGCTGCAAGGTATTATGCAGCGTAACCCCACCGCCATCCAGGAAACGGTAATTACTCAACGGGGCGATCGCTTTGTCTTAGCAGTCAAACCTGGTCAAAAAGAGACAATTAAGGGCATTGTCCATGATGTTTCCAGTACAGGTTCAACTTACTATATTGAGCCGAATGTCATTATTCACCTCGGTAATCAACTGCGGCAAAAAGAGCGTCAGGAACAACGAGAAGAAGAGATTATTTTACAAGGGCTGTCAGAAAAGGTGGCAGCAGTACAGGAAGACTTGGAACGGGTTTTAATTGCCGCCACAATTTTAGATTTGGCAACTGCTAGGGCGCGCTATGGCTTGTGGTTAGAGGCAAATCCCCCTCGATTTATTAATCCCAAACAGGAAAATACTACTCTGCGCCGTCTGCGTCATCCCTTGTTGGTGTGGCAACAACGCCATGAAGAAGGAACGGCAGTAGTACCAATTGATGTGCTGGTGAAGCCTGAAACTAAGGTAGTAGCCATCACTGGCCCAAATACGGGAGGGAAAACCGTTACCCTCAAGACGATGGGGTTAGCAGCGCTGATGGCGAAAGCAGGGATGTTTGTCCCAGCACAAGTACCTGTAGAATTACCCTGGTTTGAAGTAATTTTAGCTGACATCGGGGATGAACAGTCTCTACAACAGAGTTTATCCACTTTTTCAGGACATATTCGTCGGATTAGTCGAATTATTGCAGCTTTGCAGCACAACAAACAGCACAATGATGGTAATTCTCTGATTTTATTAGATGAAGTAGGGGCGGGAACAGACCCCGCTGAAGGTAGCGCTTTGGCGATCGCCCTCTTAAAATATCTTGCTGAACATGGTTTATTAACCATTGCCACCACCCACTATGGAGAACTAAAGGCGCTCAAGTATCAGGATGCTAGATTTGAGAATGCTTCTGTGGAGTTTGATGATAGTACCCTCCAGCCGACCTACAGACTGCTATGGGGAATTCCTGGGCGTTCTAATGCTCTAACCATTGCCCAACGCTTAGGCTTAGATCGCAGCATCGTTGAAGAAGCCCAGTCTCTAGTCGGAACTGGTTCCGCAGAAGACGTAAACCAGGTAATTGCCGCCCTAGAAGCCCAAAGGCGGGAGCAAGAAACTAAAGCCAGTGAAGCAGGTAAGTTACTAGCGCAGACAGAGTTGTTTTATGCAGAAGTATCGGCAAAGGCTGCCACTTTACAAGAACGGGAACAATCTCTCAAAGCCTATCAAGAACAGGCGGTACAGGATGCGATCGCCCAGGCGAAAAAAGAGGTGGCAAATGTAATTCGTCGGCTACAGCAGGGAGAGCAAACTATGCAAAAAACCCAGCAAGCCACAGAAGCTTTAGATCAAATTAATAGTAAAGAATTAGCCAAAACCCAAACTCTAAAAACAGCAAAACCTAGTTATAAACCCAAGGTGGGAGAAAAAATCAGAATTCCTCGTCTGAATCAAACGGCAGAGGTATTGAATATTGATGAGGATACCGAGCAGCTAACGGTTCGCTTTGGCATCATGAAAATGAACGTCGGCATCGGCGAGATTGAATCCCTCAGCGGACAAAAAGTCGATCCAAAACCCAAAGAGACGAAGAAAAAACCTTTGTCCCAGGAACAACGCAAAAAAACAGCGGTGTTAGTCAGAACATCCAACAATACCCTTGATATCCGTGGTCAACGGGTAGATAATGCCGAGCTGGAAATCAATAATGCGATCGCCAAAGCCATCGAAGCAGGAGTCCTCTGGATTATCCACGGTAAAGGTACAGGACGTTTACGCCAAGGGGTACATGAATATCTTCAGAGTCATTCTCAGGTTGAAAGGTTTGAACTTGCTTCCCAGAAAGAAGGTGGCGCGGGGGTAACCCTAGTGTATTTGAAATAGGATAACCGAGATCTTGCACCTAATCCGTAATTTAACTGTGGTATCAGGGAAAGGGGAAAGGGGAAAGGGATTAAATTTGATTGTCAAGCCCAAGTTATTCAGTTTTTATATACTGGTGCAAGATTTGAGATAAAGTAAAATTTAAAAAGTAGATCTTGCTGTTTAATTGAATCGCCAAGATGTGAAGCTATGTTGATCAATGCTAAGCTACCGTTTGATCTAAATCGTCTTAGTCAAGAAGACCAGACCTTCAGTTTAGCAGGAATGAGTTGGGCTGATTATGAAAAGTTTGATAATTCAGAATATCCAGGTTATCGAGTTTCATATTTTAATGGGGTAATTACTTTAATGTCTCCCAGCCAAAATCATGAAGTTATAGCCGAGGTAATTAACTACTTAATAGTTGCCTATTGCAAGAAAATCAACTTACCTTACTATCCGATGCGTTCGACTAGATTGACTAACAAGCCTTTGGCAGGAAAAGAGCCAGATGTTAGTTTTTCTTTTAATTCTAAAAAAAACATTCCAGATTTAGCGATTGAGGTAATATTTTCTAGCGGTAGTGTTGATGATCTGAAAACATATCATTCCCTAGGAGTTGCAGAAGTTTGGTTTTGGCGAATGGAAACGCTCCCGTTTAGGGAGCTTGTTCCACATTCGCGTTGGCGAGATAGTGAAATTACTTTTTATCAGTTAGCAGCACAAGGGTATATTGAGATTGCTGAAAGTGTATTTTTGCCGAATCTAGCTGCCAAAGATTTAGAGAATTTTGTTAATCGAGGATTTAATGAAAGTCCTTTGACAATTGAAGCAGATTTTCTGAACTTTATTACTTAAAGCAAATATGCAGGAATCACCAGAATCTCTTAAAGTTAATTTTGTTAAAGAAAGAGAAGAAGCATATAAACGAATCTATAAGCGATCGCCAATTGTTTCTAGTGCCTCTCTCGGCTGGGATTTCTTTGGGATGGCTTACGATTGGTTTCCCGTAGCAAAGCTACCAAAGATTATCTCTCAACAACACAGTGTTGCCATTTTTACCGATGTTCCATCTCCCGTGAGAACAGAAAGAGAGATAGATGGGCGTTTTAGACAAGAGCAGGTTATTCAAGGAAATTGCGTCATTATTCCTTCACATATAAGTCAGCGAGTAGAATGGGATCGAGCAAGTGGCGCAGTAATGTTAGCGATCGATCCAACAGTTTTTGCTCAAACTATCTACGAAGTAGTCGATCCAAACAAAATTGAACTGTTACCGCAATTTGCCACTGGCGATCCTTTTATCTATCAAATCGGTATAGCGCTTAAATCAGCTTTATTTAAACATAGCGATCGCAGTCGTCTTTACGCGGAGACTTTAGTTAATACGCTTATTCTGCATTTATTAGAGCATTACACAACTACACGCCCCAACTTACGGGAATGTGTAGCAGGACAATTACCACAATACAAATTACAGCAGGTAATTGACTATATTAATGACTATCTCGATCACGATCTTAGCCTCCAAGAATTGTCTAATCTGGTGCAAATGAGTCCTCATTATTTCTCGCAGCTATTTAAACAAAGTACGGGCATTACTCCCCATCAGTATGTGATTCGTTGTCGTATTGAACGAGCTAAAGATTTAATGCGGCAGGGTAAATTATGTATTGCTGAAATAGCAACTCAAGTTGGTTTTGTCGATCAAAGTCATCTTCATCGTTATTTTAAGCAGTTAGTTGGCGTTACGCCTAAAACTTATCAAAAAAGACAATAAGGATAGCGATCACAGTAAAAAATCAAAAAACTACTATCCTCATCGAGATTCAATTAATTTTTGAGCAGCATACATTGCAGACAACTCTTGTTTAACTTGCTCAACTATCTCTAAAGAATTTATTTTTTGAATCCAATTGAGAAACTCTTCATCTGACTCAGAGCGGTATGTTAATCCTATTACTATACTTTGAAAATTATGTAAAAAAAACTTTTGTTTTTGTAAACTTTCTAATACTTCTAGACAAATATTTTCGACTACACCATCAAACAGCTCAATTTCACCATTTTCCATAGCATTTAAAATTAGTAAATTAACATCTTTCAGCAAATCATTGTCTAGAACATACCATTGTTCACCAATAGCCCAGCGTAATGATTGTCTTAACAAGCTAAAATATTCAGCATTTAAAATCTCTTTTTCATTTGTTGAATAGTGTTTTGCTATATCTGATAATTGATCTTCAGATAACATGAGAGTGTATACAGAATTGCCTTCAGGTGAAACACGAACAAAAAAAGCGTATGGCGTATCATTGTGATAAGATTTGTCGAACTCTAAAAAAGTATTTTCTACTAATAATTTTAAATGTTTTTTAATTTTAGTTAAGCTTGATTCCATATTTATATTTTCTTTTAGTTCTCTGAAAAAGCTAAATTCAAGTATGAGTGTCTAGCAATATACCTTGCTCAAGTTTAGACCTCAACTGACCAAACTTCGTCAATACCTTCAACAATATCGCCTTTAATTTCAACTGTATTCGCCAAACACCCAAATAAAGAATATGTTTCATCTTCAATAGGCGTTAATTTAGCCATTGGTTTATGATTATTGGTTATTTTATTTAGTTAACGAGATCTATTAGTTTTGAGCAGTGGGTTTTGAATTCTCCTGCATCTATTTGATGGTTTACTTCCATTATTTTTGGTTAGGGTTATACGTCTATAGTCATATTAATAATATCATTTCTCGAATAGACTCAAAGAAGGCGATCGCTCTGACTAGGCAAAAAACAATTACACTTTAACAGATAATCAGAATATCCAAAAATAGGAGAAATATACAAGATCGATAACTAAAAAAGATTTAATATCGACGCTGTAACCAGAAATAAAGGCGATCACTATGAAACTTAAAAATCAAATGTATGAAGGTGCGCCCTGGTGTTTGGGCAGATACAACAGCTTTGAAGTTAATCAACCAAAATTAATTACTCTTCTTGGTCATGATTATGTAATTTGGCAAGATGAAGCGGGTAATTTAAACGCATTGGATAATATCTGTCCCCATGCTGGAGCAAACTTAGCTACGGGTGGCTACATTGTAGACTTTCAAGGTAAAAATTGTCTGGCTTGTCCCTATCACGGTAATAAAGTCCAGTTTTTCGGCGATGGCAAAGTAGTCATCGATGGCAATGTTTCTAATCAAGCTATTCAGGCAGTATTACCGCTACAAGTTATTGATGGTTTAGTGTGGACTTATGGACTTAGTTGGCGACGCGAAGCTAGTGCTAAAGCATACCGCTCCGCATATCCTTTAGGGCAAGAACAAGATGGAAAATTAATTGCACAATCTATCGAACCGAAACTACCTATTCCTGACTATAGTAATGTTCCTTATTTAACCAAATCTTATCCTCAACTAAAACTAGAAGGACTTAACCATATTTACTCTAGATCACAATCAGTTGATTGCAATATTGCTCAAGCTGTTTGGAATATCCACGACGGGGAACACTTTGCAGGTACCCATCGAGATACTATGCTCTCCAAAGAAATCAAAATTGAGAATTTAACTCAAAACGAGCATAAACTTTCTTGGCAGCTAATTCTCCATAAAAGAAGCGATCGCGCCATTAAAAGCAATACAATGAACCTACTAATAGAAAAGGTCTCTACTCAATGTTTTAATACATTTTTACCAAGTTTGGCAGTTATTCCTTTCGACTATCAAGGTAAATTAATTGTAAGTATTGTGACCATGTATCCAGAGTCAGAAAACAAAGTGAGACTTTGTTTAGACACTTATACTGAGCTTGAATTTAGTTGGTTGCAAAAATTAATTGGGTTGCCCAAAATTGCCAATCTATTTCGCGATCGCTTAATCTTTGAAGATATTGCGATCTTGGAAAATTTATATCCGACATTCAATCAAAAAATTACCCTGAAAAACGATACACCAGCAGAATTAGCGATGAATTATCTGCAAACTTGGGACAGTTAAACTTTTATGCTTTTAGATAGTACTTTTAGATGCTGATTTATAACTAATCATGGTTACTCATCAATCCAAAATCCTTCCTTTAGAAAACGGCGATCGCCTTTCCCGTGTAGAATTTGAGCGACGCTATCAAGCAATGCCAGAACATCAAAAAGCTGAACTAATTGAAGGAAGAGTATACATGGCATCTCCCGTTAGGATCATTCACGGACAACCTCACGCATACATCATAACTTGTCTAGGAGTCTACTGTGCAGCTACTCCAGGAATACAATTTGCCGACAATACCACCGTGAGATTAGATACCGATAATGAACCTCAACCTGATGCTTTGCTGCGAATTGAAGGTGGACAATCGCAGATAGATGTTGATGACTATATTCAAGGTGCGCCAGAATTAATTGTTGAAATTGCTGCTAGTACTGCATCTTACGATCTCCAGGAAAAACTACAGGTATATCGTCGCAATGGAGTGCAGGAATATTTGGTTTGGCAAGTAAGCGATCGCCTTTTTGATTGGTTTCGTCTTAGGGATGGGGAATATATCAAGCTACAACCAGATGAAAAAAATATAATTAAAAGCGAAGTTTTTCCAGGCTTATGGCTAGGAATTGATTCTTTATTAAATTATGAGTTGGCTGAAGTAATTAAGACAGTGCAGCAAGGATTGAACACAGCAGAACATCAAGATTTTATTCAGAGAATTAATAATCAGTAGTCCAAATATTGGGATATTGGGGATAAATCAACTTTAACTCGACCAAAATCCCAAAATCCCAAAACTCTTTATTTTTAGTAAAGTTACGAGCGAGTCAGTTAATTAATCCCCTAAACAAATCCCCAAACCTCTAGCAGTCTTAATCAAAGTATCTTCGGGATCGACGGCACGATAGTTTTTAATCGCCTCCGCAATGGGAATACTCGTTACCTGCCGATCTTGCCATGCCACCATGCGATCGTATTTTTCCTGAGCAATTAGATCTACTGCTGCTACTCCAAATGCTGAAGCCAAGATGCGATCGAGGGGGGAAGATATACCGCCTCGCTGAGTATGTCCTAAGACAGTAACTCTTGTCTCAGCACCACTTTTTTGCGTAATTTGTTCCGCTAAGTATTGCCCAATACCTCCTAGGCGACAATCGGCAAAATGACCTTGCTCTAGCACCTCCCCTGCTTCAGTACAGACGGCTTCGGAAACGACGGCAATGGAATAGTCCTGTCCTCTAGCCTGTCGTTTCTTAATATGTTCACAGATATTTTCAATCTTGTAGGGAATTTCAGGAATCATAATCATGTTTGCTCCCCCGGCAATGCCCGCATTAAGAGCAATATGTCCTGCATCCCGCCCCATGACTTCGAGGATCATTACTCGGCTATGACTGGCAGCAGTAAAATGGAGGCGATCAATCGCTTCTGTGGCA
>JBJOPG010000116.1:0-14516 GCA_046050865.1 Cyanobacteriota bacterium | reverse complement strand
AGTGGATAATTTAGCAGGAGACATATCCTTAACGGGAGTTCAAAATGAACTAGAATCGACTTTAAAATCAGAATTTAATTTAATTGGCTATGGTGCTACTGATGCTGTGTTAAATGGTACGGAGCAGAATGATGTCTTTACTACAGTCAATGCCAATCAAGTTGCTCAAGGGGGAGCAGGAAACGATATCTATTTTCTCAATAGCAATACGGTAATTGTTGAAGAGTTGACCGGGGGAACAAGGGACATGATTGTCACCACGAACAAAAACTATACCCTGCCTGATAATGTTGGTAAAAAACATCTCGGATAAAATTTATGGAAATGCGATCGACAATTTAATTGCCGCTAATGCTCTATTTATTTCCGCAGGAGATGGTAACGATACTGTTAGAGCCGGACTGTGGGCAAACCTAGTTTACCTAGGAGAGGGAAACGATTCTGTGAATAGTTATGCTGGGAAAGATACAGTTTATGGGGGAATTGGTGATGATACCATCACATTTTATAACGATGCTCAGTTAGGCTATGGCGAAGATGGGAACGATCAATTTGCCATGGGTTTAGGAAATGATACTGCCTATGGTGGCAATGGCAACGATTTTATTCAAGGAGAATGGGGCAACGATCTTCTAGCTGGAGAAGCAGGCAGCGATACTCTACAAGGCGGTCAAAACGACGATTACCTTTTTGGCGGCATTGATAATGATTTCCTCTATGCAGGTATTGGCAATGATACTGCCTATGGTGGCAATGGCAACGATTTTATTCAAGGGGAATGGGGCAACGATCTTCTAGCTGGAGAGGGAGGCAATGATACTCTACAAGGCGGTCAAAATGATGATTACCTTTTTGGCGGTTTTGATAATGATTCCTTAGATGGTGGCATTGGCAATGATTTTCTCTATTCAGGAATTGGTAACGATACTGCTTATGGCGGCGACGGTAATGATTTTATTCAAGGGGAATGGGGTAATGACCTCCTGGCTGGAGAGAAAGGCAATGACACTCTACAGGGTGGTCAAAATGATGATTACCTTTTTGGCGGTTTTGATAATGACTCCTTAGATGGTGGTGATGGGAATGATTTTCTCTATTCAGGAATTGGCAATGATACTGCCTTTGGCGGTGTTGGCAATGATTTTATGCAAGGAGAATGGGGAGATGATCTGCTAACTGGTGGAGTTGGTAGTGATACTCTAGTCGGCGGTCAAAATAGTGATATTTTTGCTTATATTGTGGCGAATGATTCCTTGGTTAATCAGCGAGATCTAATTACCGATTTTACCCTTGGCATTGATAAACTATGGTTGAATTTTGCTGCTTTTGCACCTACGGAAATTCGCTCAGTCAACAACATTAACGAAGCTAATGACTATTTTGATGGTTCATCAATTAAGGTAGCATTTTCGGCAGCGGAATCGACTTTGTATGTAGATTCGTCCTTACAAGGAGTAGCCGATATGGCAATTACCCTGCAAAATGTCACATCCTTGAGCTTAGCTGATTTTACTTATCAGCAAAAACTATAACTATTGGACATTGCTGAGTGCGTTCTTAAATTTTTTGGGACTACCGAAGACTTAAGGACGCATTTAACTTTTAATTTATACAGTTAACTTAGCTATCCATTCATCGACAGATTCATCTTGGGGTAAATCGCAAACTATACGGTTATATTTTTCTCGTTCTAAATCAATTAGGATGGTGTTCTCGTTAAAATGGGTGCACCAAAATTCTTTGCGGGTTTTTAAATTTTGATATGTCCCAGCAACAATTTTTCCTGGAATTGCTGTACCAGGATTTTTTAGCCAAGGTGGCGAAATATTCTTATCGTATCTAGATACGTAAGTAATATTGTCTTTAGCAAATGATATTTTCCTTTTGAAAGACCAAAACCTATCCCATCCAGATATCTGGATGGTCACTTGGTCATTATTGAGACTAAGTTGGTTCATAGAAAAATATTTTCAAATTATTTTCTTCAGTTTAGCTGCCTCAGTTTGATTTTAATTAACAAGCGATCGCTTCTTTTCATTATCAAAATCCTGACTTAAGCTAGACTAAGATCTTTTTTGCCTTTTGCAGCCTTTTATTCAGGTATATCCATAATGATTAGTCCAGTCCAAAAACGGCTTGAATCTATTAAAAATCAAGCTGTAGCCAAACATAAGCAAGGCGAAAGAAAAGAAGCCATTGCATTATATTTGAAAGCTCTTCAACTAGATGAAAATCAGTCAGACTGGATTTATGGCAATGTGATTACTTTATTGACAAAAATAGGACAAATAGAGCAAGGACTAGAATTAGCAGCACAAGCTTTAAAAAAACATCCTGATTCCGATACAATCTACCGAGCTATTGGCTTAGCTTTAAATCAGCAGGGAAATTTAAAAAGTGCTGCTGAGCATTATTTAAAAGCATTAGAAATTAATCTTCATCAGCCAGACTGGTTATATGCTTATTTAATTGAAAACTTTTTTGCTCAACAACAATTCCAGGAAGCTATTGAGTTAGGAACCAAAGGAGCGTTAATCTATCCAGATTGCTATTGGATTAACTATCATTTAGGAAACTCCTATGCCGCCTTAGAACAATGGGATGAAGCACTCAATTTTTACCAAAAAGCACAAGGGAAAAATAAAAAAACAGCAGAATTACAAGAAAAGATCGATTTTATCCTGCAAAAAAAATCGTTTAATATTAAAGCTGAAAATGTTGTTAGATATTTAAGTGCAATTAGCTCCAATCCTAAGAATATAGATGCATATTATAAATTACTGTATGAAGATTATAAAACTGTACTTTTGCTGTTGAATTTGGCTTTTAATTTAGCTGAAAATAATAATTTCAATAATGCGGTGCAATATTATAAGCAAGCTCTAACTCTTAATTCAAGATTGGTTGATTTTTATCTGAATCATCAAGAAGTTTTTCTACGGCAATTTGAATCTCAGGAAACCATAGTTAAATTTCAAGAAGCAGCTAACCTCACCATAGGAAAAAGAGATTTACTCGAAAAACCTCATACTAGTAATTTTTTACTTCATCAATATCGTCAGTTATTAGCAATCTATCACCAAGAACTAGAATCTTATCCCCATGAAGTTGAAATATATTTAGAAATTGCTAATATTTATGGTCAACAAAATAGATTAATTAAAGCCATCTCTTTTTGTCAACGAGCCTTGAAGCTCCAACCTCATAATATTAATGCCAAGTTAATCCTGGCACAGTTGCAACAGCTCCAAACAAGATTTTATGCTAGGGTGCAGAATGTTGTAGGTACAACTCCCGAATATTCTGTCTGGCTAGAAAAAAGACTGCCCCAAGATGCAGATATAGATTGGCTGCCTGAAATTATCGATACTTTTGGCTATCAACCACTCATTAGCATCGTTGTTTCAGTGGAAAATATTCCAGAAAGTTACTTAGTGGAAATGCTAGAATCCGTTCTCTTACAAATTTATCCTTACTGGGAACTTTGTCTGGTGGTAGCTCCTTCAATACAACCCCAGATTATAGAGATCCTAGAGGAGTATCAGATTCAAAATTCTCGAATTAAGTTAATTTCAAGAGCGCAGACCGAAAGTAATGCTGCAATGGCTAATGCGGCTTTGGTGGTGGCAACGGGGGACTTTGTGGCCTTTCTGAGGGCTGGAGATCAGTTAGCTCCAACTGCTTTGTCTGAAGTTGTTGAGTTGCTCAACCTTCACCCGAAGGCTGATCTGGTATATACCGATGAAGACCAAGTTAATGAAGCAGGTCAATATTGTGCGCCTCATTTTAAGCCCAATTGGTGTCCTGATTCTATGCTCTCGAGGATGTATACTGGCGATTTGGAAGTTTATCGACACTCTATGATTCAAGAGATTGGAGGTTTTCAACTCAGTTATGGCGAGGCAGCAAATTATGATTTGAGCCTCAGATTTACAGAAAAGACTGTCAACATTTTCCATCTTCCCCAGATTCTTTACCATCGGCGGAAAATTGCCACTGAGACGATCGCCGCTTTTAATCAGACAAAATACAGTCAAGATCATCAACAAGCGATCGCTGATGCGTTAACACGTCGTCATGAACAGGGGACGGTAATCGAACATCCTGAAATACCAGGCATCTATACTGTGCGCTATCAAATAACTGAGTACAAACTCGTTAGTATTATCATTCCCACCAAAAATCTGGGGAAGGTTTTAGATCAATGTCTTCAGTCTATTTTTACCAACAGTACTTATCCCAACTATGAAGTGATTATCATTGACAATGGGACTGACGAGGCAGAGAGTTTGGCAGTTTTAAGCCAGTGGCAGGCAAAGGAACCCGAGAGATGTTTTATTTATCGTCTCGATATTCCGTTTAACTACTCTAAGTTGAATAACTTTGGGGCGAAACAAGCTAAAGGTGATTATTTGCTATTTCTAAATAATGATATAGAAGTCATTACTGAAGATTGGATTGAGGGGATGGTAGAACAAGCCCAAAGAACTTCCATCGGTGCCGTTGGTGCCATGCTCTTATATCCTGACCATAAAATTCAACATGGAGGAGTCATTTTAGGTATTCGAGGAGTTGCTAGCCATAGTCACAAGAATTTTGCCTATGGAGATTCAGGATATGCCAATCAACTGATATCTATCAATAATTATTCTGCCGTAACTGCCGCTTGTTTAATGTGTCGCAGAGAGGTTTTTACCCAGGTTAATGGCTTTGATGAAACTTTGCCAGTGACATTTAACGACGTGGATTTTTGTTTAAAAATTAGACATCAAGACTATCACAATGTTTGGCTGCCCCATGTAGTCTTGTATCATCATGAATCCCAAAGTAGGGGTGCTGACAAGACCCCCGAAGAAAAAGCAAGATTTCGCCAGGAAGTAGCCCAAATGGAAACCAGATGGGGAACCTTAATTGCTCAAGATCCTTGCTACAACATTAATTTAACCAGAACAGCAGAAGATTACGGTCTTTTAGAGTCCTAAGTATATTCAAAGATTTCTTGTTGACTGCGATCGCTTCGTTAATTTGGTTAGATGTGCGATTACGCTCCGCGCGACGCGGAGCTAGTCCTTTAGGGTACCCTTCGGATCGCAAAGTCTGGACATAAGGAGATTAAATCATTGAGCGTTTCATCGGCTAGGCGAAGTCTAATCGTTTGAAAGTAAAGCAATAGACTAATAGATACAATATAGTACTAGTAAATATTTTTAGAGCTTGTAAATTTAGTAGGTTATGGAAACTAAACCAATTACCATTCGTGTCAATCCAGAAGTTGCACGCATCTTTGAAACATTCCCAGAAGAGCAAAAACGCAAAATCGAGGCATTTCTTAGCTTGAAGCTGACTCAAGCAACTCGCGAAAAGAGAACATTAGAAGTAGTTATGAGCGACATAAGTCGGAAAGCACAAGAGCGAGGATTGACACCAGAGGTTTTGGATTCACTTTTTTAAAGATTTATTGCCTATTGCGATCGCACCATTGAGCGATCGCTTGCCAATACAGCAATAGACGAATAGTTACAATGATATTTATATTTTGTCTTAACTATCTGCCATGCCAATTAGTAGCGAAACACTAAAACAAGACTTAGATAGACTAACTAACGAGCAACTTCAGCAAGTAGCCGATTTTATCGATTTTCTAAAATTTCGCGATCAACGTCGTCACAAAATTGTTATCGATCCCAGTCAACTTGAATCTCTCGCCACGGAATTTGGTGAAGAAGATCGAGTTTTTGCTGAAACTGGGATAAGTGATTATGCATCAATGCTTGAACGCGAAGATAAGTTATGAATCTTAAACGAGGTGATGTTTGGTTAGCAGATTTCAACCCAACACAAGGTTCTGAACAAGCGGGTATTCGTCCTATCATCATCTTTCAGAACGATCTTGTTTCTCAGTTTTCAACCACAATTCTTACTATTCCTCTGACTACCAATCAGCGCCGTGCAACATTACCAATTTGCTTACTGATTAAAGAAGGAGATGGTGGTTTAATTCAAGATGCTGTTGGGCTATGTTTTCAAATGTGAGTGCTAGATAAAACTCGTTTAATTCGTAAAATAGGTCAGCTTAATCCTAGTACTATTACTCATTTGGAAGAAGTAGTTTTGTTAACACTAGGTTATGAATAACACAGAATTTTTCTAGTTAATAACCCTCACAAGGTAATTATACGGAATTTATCAGTATAATCATTCAAATTTGGGATATTATAGGTCAATATTCTGTTTAACTACCCCATATAGGATAGTTATCTGGAAAACGTCAGTGTAATAAATAGTTAGGTGCCAATATTGCTTATCTAGTAAATCCTCGGTCACATAAGCATTAAGTTAAGACTAAGATTTGTGTGCAAACAAACTGACGCACCATGATGTACGGTTAATACTGAAGTGAATTGACATTAAGGATGAAGCCAACATTAACTATTGAAGATTTGTGTGCTGAAGCAGCTAAATTCGCTAAAATAGAATCTCTGTATGATGAACCAGCACTTTACGGAGTGACAGATGGAAAAGCTGTTGGAACATATCTCGAACACAAATTTACCGCTTATTTGGCTGAAAACTATATTTCTCAACAAGGAAACTCAGCATTAGGCATTGACCTTCCCGCGCTTGAAGTTGATATCAAGGTAACAAGTATCAAGCAACCACAATCTTCTTGTCCTTTCAGATCCGCAACTCAAAAAGTATTTGGGCTAGGATATCATCTTTTAGTTTTTGTTTATGACAAATATGATGATTCTGAAAATAGAACTGGAAGATTAAATATGCAGCATACTATTTTTATAGATAGAAGCAGAACAGCAGATTTTCAGACCACTAAAGGCATTACAGACATTTTGAATCGAGAAGGCAATAAGGATGACATTATTGCTTTCATAATGGAAAGGAATTTGCCAGTTGATGAAATTGGCGCAAACCAGTTAGCCAAAAGAATTTTAGAGTCACCTCCAAATCAAGGTTATTTAACGATCTCAAATGCGCTGCAATGGAGATTGCAATACAGTCGAGTTATTCAACAAGCTGGCAGTATTTCAGGAATATTTAGAGTTCGATAAATAATAATGACAAAATCTTTAGAAAAGTGGCAATTTGGTGATTTTCAAACTCCCGATGAACTTGCATGGGAAGTAGTTAAAACTCTCAAGCTAAACCATAAAATATCACCAAAAATTATTATAGAGCCAAGTTGCGGAAAGGGATCGTTTATCAGAGCTTCACTCAATGAATTTATAAATTCAAAAGTAATAGGCTTAGATATAAATGACAAATATGTCGAAGAAGCAAATCTGTCTATATCTGAGTATCTGAATTCAGAGAATGCAACTATATATCAATCGGATTTCTTTAATACGGATTGGAACTATCTTATTTCTAGTTTGTCAGGTGATATTCTAATAGTCGGTAATCCTCCTTGGGTTACAAGCAGTGAATTGAGTATTCTGAATAGTCAAAATCTTCCTTTAAAGTCAAATTTCCAGAATAGACGAGGTATTGAAGCTATTACAGGCTCAGGAAATTTTGATATTTCTGAATGGATGTTTTTGCAATATGTTGAATGGTTATCAAAAAGAGAAGGTACTATAGCGGTTTTATGTAAGTATTCCGTAGCTCGTAAGGTTATACGTCAAGTAAAGAAAAAATCAGGAAATAGGTTTTCTGGTTATCTTTATTTAATAGATGCAAAAGCTCATTTTGACGCATCAGTAGAGGCTTGTCTTTGTATTCTTTCTACTCATACCAAAAGTAATATAGATTATGGGGTTTATGAAGATCTAAAAGCTGAAAAAGCATCATATTTAATTGGAGAAAGAGATGGATTAATCATAAGGGATACGGTTAAGTATGAGAAGTGGAGACATTTAGTAGGTCAAGATCTAAAATATTTATGGCGATCTGGAATCAAGCATGATTGTTCTAAAATCATGGAGCTAGAGCGTATTCAAGATAATTTGTTTCAAAATGGATTCGGAACAAAATACACTCTAGAGGAAAAATATTTGTATCCTCTTTTAAAGAGTTCAGATATTGGCAATGGGAGAACTCTTGCTTATCGAAAAGTCGTGTTAATTACACAAAAATCGGTTGGTGAAGATACCAGTGTCATTCAAGACAAAGCTCCGAAAACATGGCAGTATCTACTCGATCATGAGAAATATTTAAAAAACAGAAAGAGTTCTATTTATAAAAACAAGCCCCCATATTCTATCTTTGGTGTTGGCTCTTATTCTTTCAAAGATTGGAAAATAGCAATCTCTGGGCTTTATAAGAGGCTAAATTTTTGTCTTGTTACTCCCCTGGATGGAAAATCGGTAATATTTGACGATACTGTAAATTTCTTGTCTTTTGAAACTGAGGCAGAAGCTAAATTCATTTTTGGGTTACTCACCTCTAATCCTTCGTTAGAGTTTCTTAACTCTATGATTTTTTGGGATGAGAAAAGACCAATTACAATAGATATCCTAAAGCGGTTATCTCTTAAAGCAGTTGCAAGAGAACTGGGAGTTTTAGAAAATTATCTGCAATGGGCTGAAGCTGTCCAGATAAATTCTAATGGTCAGTTGGAATTTGGATTAGCAGAGCAGCCCGCCCACTACAAGGTTCAGGTACACACCTAACACTGCGCTGCAACGGACGGACGAGATATCTTGGTGGTAGATTAAAGATTGTTTGCCGCCGTTGAGCTTTGCCGTTATACGGCTACAGTCAATTCAGTAAAAGAAACAATGAGTTTACACAGTAAAACCTGGGATTCTAAAGGTGGGCTTCTTGCCTTTCAACAACACATTCAATCTTCGCTTACAGACATCTAGGACATAGAAGGTATGAAGGCTTGCTATACTTGGAGTGTATCAAAATCAATTGTTTACTATGAAGTACCCTTTTCATACCCAATCGAAGCCAGTTGTTGGTGATGAAGCTAAAAAGCTGATCGAAGCGATCGAAGCAGGTCAAGCTGTCACAAACGAACGTGCCCTGGCATTAGCCAAACGTATTGCCGATCGTCGTAAACAAGCTCAAGCCAATGCCCAGTCAAAGTAAATTTGAAGGAATCGACTTCTTCCAGATCCCGGTCGAACGCCTTACCCCTGACATCCTCAACTTAGGACAGGGGTTTCGTTGTCTTCGAGGAGAATTTGTTACCTATTGGAAACAAGGCAGAATTAAGCGAGAAGCGGATGCTCATATTTGCCATTGCTGGGCGATCCGCAGTGGTGATTCCCTCGCAGGTTACATCACTCTTTTAGCTGACAAGTTGCAAGTTGAAAATCCAATCTTGGTAGAAGAAGGCGTAAAGTATCAAACTTTTCCTGCTATCAAAATTGGTTTACTGGCGGTCGATCGACGTGCAAGAGGCGCAGGTCGTCACCTGGTAGAGTGGGCGATCGAATATGTGGTGTCTGAGATTGTTCCAGTTGTTGGGGTGCGGTTTGTGACCGTAGATGCGTTATACGATCAAGATGTTGAGCCAGCTTATGATGCGTCAGGATTTTATACCAAGCTGGGCTTTGACTTTGCAGACCCTCATGAAAGTCTTCCCCCAGAAATGCCCTACCGCACGATGTACTTCGATCTAAAGCCTGTAATTGAACTACTTACTCCACAACCTTCAGAATCAGGCTAAATACTCAGACCGTATAACAAACCCATTACACACCGACTGAATTGAGCCGATAACCCTAAAAAGCTTCTAGCAGCGGGTGAACGGGAACGTTAAATCATACTATTTACCTGCTTTAAATCCAATCCCTTCTCAAAAATCTCATCGATCGCCAGCATTTCACCATCACTAGTCATAAATTTATGGTCTTTAGTTGCTTGAATCTTCGCACCATTGTCTAAAGTATATTCAAAGATTTCTTGTCCACCGCGATCGTGCCATTGGGCGATCGCCTGTGTATAAACAAAACCATTCTCATCTACACTATAAACACTACAATCAATCTTTTCCGTGACTATTTTGCCAATCGGTAACGCGCCGTATTCAACGGTTTGAACTTCAGTATCGTAACTTAAGCAGTATTCTGCAAATTTAATCATCTGCTGGAACAAATCTTCCGCAACGGCTTGGGGGACACCATTTTTAGCTGAACCGTCGATGAATTTCTCGCTATGCTTTTTCATTTCATCGACTTTCTTCTTACCCATTGCCCGTCTGAGTAAATCCGCTTCCCCCAATGAATAGCCCGCTAACTCTTGAGCAATTTTCATAATCTGCTCTTGATAAACCATTACCCCATAGGTTTCCTTAAGAATCGATTCGAGTAATGGGTGTTGATAACTGACCTTTTCTCTGCCATGTTTGCGATCAATAAAAATAGGAATCAACCCCGCATCTAAAGGGCCAGGGCGATAGAGAGCCGAAATTGAAGAGATGTCTTCGATGCCAGAGGGTTTTAAATCTCGGGTGATTTGCTTCATCCCGTCGGATTCTAATTGAAAGATCCCTTCTAGATTACCCGCCCGAAATAGTTTGTGGGTTTCTTGAATATCTGGAGGTAATTTCTTTTGCTTACCTTTGGCGATAATTTCTAGGGCTTTCCTTTCATCCAAGGGTATTTGATCTAAATCGAGAGTAACTCCTTTGGTTTTCTGCACTAACCCTGCTGCTCGCTGAATGGTAGTGAGATTTTTCAAACCAAGAAAGTCCATCTTTAATAGACCCATCGCCTCCACATCTTCCATATAGTATTGAGTAATGACTGAGCCATCATTATTTCTCTGAAGTGGCACAATTTCATCTAGAGGCTGGGAAGAAATCACCACTCCCGCAGCATGAACTCCAAAGGTTTTATTGGTGCCTTCGATACGCATTGCCATATCAACCCAGTTACGAACAGTCACGGAGCCTACTTCTTCTTTATTGTCGTTATAGACAGGAATTGTCTCGTGGTCGTAAGCTTGCTTAAAGGCTGGTTCTGGGGTTTTGTCAGAGATCATCACGTTGAGTTTAGTAGGTTTTCCCCGCACTACAGGAATCATCTTAGCAATCCGATTTTGGTCGCCGAAGTCTACCCCCAGAACTCGTCCCACATCTTTGAGTACTGCCTTGGAAGTCATCCGATTAAAGGTGATGATCTGCGCTACGTTTGCCTCACCATATTTTTCCGTGACATATTTGATCATATCGGCACGGCGATCGGGACAGAAATCCGTATCCACATCAGGCATTGACTTTCGTTCAGGATTCAAGAACCGCTCAAACAGCAACCCATGATGTATAGGGTCAATATTGGTAATTTTGAGACTATATGCCACTAAAGAACCTGCGGCACTGCCCCTTCCTGGCCCCACAGGAATATTATTATCCCTCGCATATTTAATATAGTCCCACACCACTAAAAAGTAGGTTGAAAAGCCTTTATCTTGCATGACCTTGAGTTCTACTTCAATTCGCTGCATATATTCAGCAGGAACTTCGTGATGATTGCGACACTTAAGTCGTTCTAGTAAACCCAGGCGGGTAACTTCTTCTAAATAACTATCGGCAGTATGTCCCACAGGCACTGGATAATCGGGGATACGTGGCTCCCCCAAGATATTATAAGCCTCGACTTTATCAGCTACCTCCAGAGTGGTGGCGATCGCTTCTTCAATTACTTCGTCTTCTAAGTGATCGCGGAAGAGTAATCTCATCTCATCTGCTGACTTCAGATACTCCGTGCCGCTATAGCGCAGCCTCTTTTCATCGGTGATCCGCTTTTGGGTCAGAATGCACAACAGGGCATCATGGGCTTCGACATCGTAACAGGAGATAAAGTGAGAATCATTGGTGGCGACGATTTTAATCCCTAACTTGCGGGCAATATTGACAATTGCCACATTCACCATCCGATCTTCTGGGGAACCATGGTCTTGGATTTCTAAATAATAATCCTCACCAAATAGATCTTGATACCATTTAGCCACTTCTTCCGCATGAGCCAGATTTCCCTGCAAAATTGCCTGGGGTACTTCTCCCCCCAAACAAGCGCTGGTGATAATTAATCCTTCATGGTACTGCTGCAACAATTCCTTGTTAATACAGGGGCGGGCAAAGATCCCACTACCCTGATAGCCTTTGAGATGAGAAATAGTTGTGAGTTTAACTAAATTTTTGTACCCTTGGGTATTTTTCGCTAACACCACCTGATGATACTTACGGTGGCGTTTTTTCTTTTCGGTAATATTAATCTCAATATCGCCGTTGATCACATACATCTCATTGCCAATAATCGGCTTAATCCCTTTGCGCAGAGACACTTTTATCAACTCGATCGCTCCATACATGACCTAAGCTGTAGTCGCTATGGATATGTAAGCCAACAAAAGACATAAATCAGTAAGCAATGATCAGTGAGCAGATATTAATTATCAATGATTTATCGGTGTGGTGGGGACGGGAAGCAAGAATATTTAAGATCCCAGATTGTAGAGCGATCGCTTTGAACTTAATTCTTCGCTTTTTTAGTATGGCGATCGCAAATGCTCGATGTTTATACAGATATACTGGTAGAAAAACCATTAGTTACACACTCTGCTAAAAAGTGTTTTCTGAGAAATGACCGAACTATTAGAACAAGCGATCGCCAAAGTTAAAAACTTATCTGACAGCGAACAAGATAGCATTGCTGCAATGATTCTCGAAGAATTAGAAAAGGAAAACATACCAAAAAACCATATACAGCCTAAAAATCTGGCTGACTCAATTCAAAAAAGGTTTGCTCAATTTAGAGGGGTAGACGATCTGCCTACTGTTCCTAGGGATGCAATGCGCGAGCCTCTTCAATTTAACTAATGATTATTCTTGATACTAATGTTTTGTCCGAATTAATGCGATCGCAACCAAACTCATCGGTCGTACGTTGGATCGGACAGCATGAAGCAACAAGTTTACATATCACTAGCTTGACTCAAGCAGAAATTCTCTACGGTTTAGAAATTTTACCCGCAGGAAAAAGACGTAGCTTATTGAAAGCGACAGCCATATCTATGTTTGAGTTGGATTTTTCGGGAAGAATTTTATCTTTTGATAATAACGCTGCAAAATTATTTGCCACTATTGCTGCAAAAAGAAAAGCTATCGGTCGTCCAATTTCTCAGATAGACGCTCAAATTGTTGCAATTAGCCTCGCCAATAATGCTACGTTGGCAACCCGAAATGTTAAAGATTTTGAAGAATGCGGAATTTAAATAATCAATCCTTGGGAATGAACAATAACAAAATTTTGGTAGAAAAGGCAAAGCTTAAAAAAGCTATGCAAGAATATCAAGCGGGAGAAACTAGTTTTTAAACTTTATCTGTAAAGCGATCGCCCCATACATTACCCCATGATCCGTCAGGGCGATCTCTGGCATATCTAATTCTAAGCAGCGATCGATCAACTGGGGAATCTGGGATGCACCATCGAGCAAGCTATAGTCGCTATGGATATGTAAGCCAACAAAAGACATATTTTAGTGAGCAGTAAACAGTAAGCAGGTATTTATTATTAACGATCTGCATCTGTTGTGGGGAGGGAGAGTAAGAATATTTAATTTGTAGTTGAGGGAAGGGGAGATTCTGGCGATCGCTACTACCTACAATATTGACGATAGCAGAAATGTCTAAGTAATTTATGGCAAAAACATCAGTCGCTTTATATCGGAGAGGTAATGCCAATTCCCCTCGAATGGACAATGTTCGTCTCGACAAAGATGTCGCTGTATATCAGAAGAACGGAATAATCTGGACAAAAGAGACTACCGGAAATTTAGAACCGGGAGGTATTTCTACTTTTTCGGTTCAGGGAAGAGGTAAAAATTGGTGGAAAATAGACGCTGGTATTGAAATTCATCCCGATCTAGAATTAGTCAATGACCGAGGAAATCATTGGTTATGGCAGCCTAGTCAGACAATGCCATTAGAAAGATATATAGAAGCTCTAAAAATAGTAAGTCAGTTTTTTTATAAGGTGAGTTAAATTATGAAATTTGCGTTTAAAGATCTTAAGTTTATTTTAGAGGCACTAGAGCATCTACTTATTAAATACGATCACAGACTGGAGGAGATAGAAGATCTCGAAAAATATGAAGATGAAGCCTCTGACTTAGGTAATGACTACTTATTTGTAGAATCTTTAAAAACAGAAATAGAAAAAAGTATCAGTCAATATGAATTAGTAGAGTGTGATATTTTGTCTCAAAAGCCCGTTACACAAAACTTGGGATCTATTATTGAATCGACTTCTCAGCTATCAATCAACGAAAGATTATTGTTGGTAGAAGCAATTACTCAATCTATTAGAAAAGAAAGCAATCTTATTGCCAGTTAAATGCCTGAAGAGGTTTCGCTCGCCCCATACATTGCCCCATGATCCGTGAGGGCGATCGCTTTTATAAGCTTTCATTAAGCTCTAAATCGAGTTAATAGAATTACAGGATTTAAATAACTAAAGAGATTAAGTAAAGGAAAACAATGGAAACTATTTCAGTCCCCAAAGGATTCAGAATAACTCCAGAACAATTTGAGCAACTAGCATACGCCG
>JBJOPG010000115.1:0-12557 GCA_046050865.1 Cyanobacteriota bacterium | reverse complement strand
CGATTAAAAGGCATCCCTGGAGTATTTAGCCAAGGGCAAACTCTTGAAGAGCTAGAGGAAAATATACGCGATGCCTATCAGCTTATGAACATGGAAGCAAAGCCTGAAAAGTAAAAACCCAGGAACTTTTCCTTGACAAAAGTCTTGAGAAGAATTGTCCTTTGGTCTTTCATGTCGGTCTTGATCGCCAACTGAACGAGTTATGCAAATTATAGAATCCATTCGTAGAGACATTATCGACTTGTTTACTATTGAAGAAGCTCATTGGGCAGGTCGCCTAGAAGATACAGAGTTTTTAGGTCGCCTATTCAACCTTGAGACTCTACCTTCCACCGATTCTAGGTTTGGAAATGCGGAAGCAGATATCTGGCAGCATCGTGTGAATAACGATGATTGGATGAGCAATTGGGTTTTCAATGACTCAAGATTCAACTTGTTGCAATGTGATGATGAAATGTTTCTTCGCTTTCTATGTGAAACGATTCATCCCGTTGTTCGCAACAATACAGAAGAAATAAAACGTTTAGAGCAAGCATTTAATCAACTGCTGTACGATGCAGGTTACGAAATTGTACCCAAGACTCAATTATCTGGTCGTGCCTTATATGCGGCGAGAAGAATTAAAATTTCAGTTGAGTCAAATATTGCGGATTTGAAGCAAAAGTTCAAAGGTACAGATACTAATTATGTTTTAGGTCAAATCACCCGTATGGAGAGTGCAGTTGATAATGATCCAAGTCTAGCTATAGGCACAGCCAAAGAGCTAATTGAGACTATTTGCAAAACAATTTTGGCTGAAAGAGGTCAAGTACTCAGCGGCACTCTAGAGTTACCGAAGCTAGTTAAGCAAACAGTTAAAGAACTTAAGCTCACTCCAGACGACATTCCAAACAAAGCAAAAGCCGCAGATAATATAAAGCTGATTTTGAGCAACTTAGCTACGATTACAAATGGTATCGCTGAATTGAGAAACAGCTACGGCACTGGACATGGTAAAGATTCAAGGGCAAAAGGTTTAGGTTCTCGACACGCGAAACTTGCTGTAGGAGCAGCATCGACTTTAGCTGTGTTTTTATTAGAGACACATAATGAACGTAGCGTATAACTTAAGTTCTAAACTTGGGGAGCTTCTAGATTGGTTGTCGGAAGGCTTCCTTTTTGATTGTACTATCTCACTTAAATCAGAAAAAGTGATCGCATATTTTGATAAAGATAAAACAGTATGCAGCTCGGAGGATTCCTTGGTTTTGAGACTTATCGGTTGAGACTTAAAGCTGTGGTAAATTTAGGTCAATGTTCAACTTCAAGAACCCATTCAAGAACCCAGCAAGTCATGATGTCAATTGAAACCCTCCCCTTCCTGACAATCGGCGTATTCGTGATTGCTCTTCTCTATTCGTCCGTTGGTCATGGAGGTGCTTCAGGCTACATCGCTGTGATGTCTCTGTTTGAGATCGCTCCTACAACAATTAAGCCGACGGCACTAGTACTGAACATTGTGGTTGCTGGTATCGGCTCTTGGCAATTTTGGCGAGCAGGTTTTTGCTCCTGGAAATTATTTTGGTCATTCGCGGCGTTATCAATTCCCATGTCTTTTCTAGGGGGTTATCTCAATTTGCCGACCCCAGTCTTCAAGATTTTGCTAGGAATCACGCTGATTGTTTCGGCTCTGCGATTTTTAATTAAGCCAACGGAGGATACAAAACCGAGGGAACCACAATTGTCTATTGCTCTTTCTGTTGGAGGGGGAATCGGCTTAATATCAGGATTAACAGGTACGGGGGGTGGAATTTTTTTAACTCCCCTCCTCTTTTTGCAACGGTGGGCAACAGCAAAAACAGCGTCCTCTGTTTCAGCAATGTTTATCCTGGTCAATTCTATATCGGGATTACTGGGAAACTTCAGCGCCACCCAGGAAATTCCCAAGTTAGTAATGGTTTTGATCTTCGCTGTCATCATCGGTGGCAGTGTTGGGTCGTATTTAGGGAGCCGGAAGCTGAACCATAGTCTGATTCAGCGTCTACTTTCGATAGTGTTGGTGATAGCTGGGCTAAAATTAATCTTGGTATGAGCATAGCTATAAGCCTTAAGCTATAAGCTTTTTTAAGACACATTAAACCTAAAAGAAATTTAGAAATGCGAGTAAATAATATGATTACAACAACTACAAATACAGCAAACACAGAAACTACAGAGCAGTTAAAAAAAGCGATCGCCACTTACAAAGACCAAGTGGATTACCTGGAAATTCGTGTTGAGCAGAGTGAGTCCACAGGACTGGCTTTTCGCGGCAAACAGTTAGATGCTGTAGACCGTAGTTTCGCTTTAGGGGGAGGAATTCGCGCCTGTCATCAGGGTGGTTGGAGTTTTGTTACTTTTAACGGTTTGCAAGAGTTGGATGGAAGAATTGCCGAGGCGATTGCTCAAGCTAAATTAGTCGGTAAAGAGTCGACGCAACTAGCAACAGTGGAGGCAATTGAAGATTATGTCCCCGAAGAAATTAAACGCGACCCTCGTGGGGTATCTCTCAAAGAGAAGCGGGAGTTATTAGAAGCCTATAACGAAATCTTGCTCAATTTTGACCCGCGCATTCAAACTACGATGGCGAGTATTGGCGATCGCTTTGCCACCAAAACTTTTTTGAACTCCACTGGTAGTTGCATTGTCCAAGAAAGATTGGATATCAATGGACGGTTTGCGGCGATCGCCAAAGGAGAGGATGGCATTGTCCGTCAAGGTTTTGAATCGGTTCATTCTCGTAATGATTTTAATGCTTTAGTGGGTATTGAAGAACGGGTCAAAGGGGCAGCCGAGAGAGCTATTCGGCAGTTATCAGCAAAATCGGTTAAAGGTGGTCAATATACGGTAATTCTTGACCCTTATCTAGCAGGGGTGTTTATTCACGAGGCTTTTGGACATCTTTCCGAGGCTGACTTTGTTTATGAAAATCCTAAAATGCAGGAATTGCTGACCCTGGGTAAACCCATGGGGATTAAGCAGCTAAACGTAGTAGACGATGCCACCATGGAAAATCTGCCGGGGTCGATGAAGTACGACGATGAAGGAGTGCCAGGACAACGAAAATATTTGATTAAAAACGGTGTGCTAACGGAACGCTTACATTCTCGCGAAACGGCGGGAAAAATGACCGAAGCACCTACAGGCAATGCCAGAGCTATTCGCGCGAACTATCCACCGATTGTGCGGATGACTAATACGGCGATCGAACCAGGAGATACTCCTTTGGCAGAGATGTTTGCCGGGATTGAAGAGGGGGTCTATGCTGTCAGAATGCTGGGGGGACAAACTAACGGCGAAATGTTTACCTTTGCCGCTGCTGAAGGTTATATGATTCGTGATGGCAAAATTGCCGAACCCGTGAGCGATGTAACTTTATCAGGAAATGTGTTCCAAACTCTCCAAGATATAGATGCAATTAGTAGCGATACTCTCTATACCAATGGAGGTTGTGGCAAAGGGGGACAATCACCCCTGCCTGTTAGCGTTGGCGGCCCCCATATTCGGATTCGGAATGTTGTCGTGGGGGGAAGGTAAATTAGTTCGGAGTTCGGGGATTTATAATTAATTTAATTATCATCGCCAAATAATTCTTCTCCCAAGAACTCTCGAATCTCTTTGTCTCGTAACAAACAACTATCTTGTATTTGATGGCATAATTTCTGCCCTCCAGAATCAGGTGATGTGGCTATGGCTGTTACCAAAGGTTTTTTTTCTGGTTGAGACTGTTTTAATTGTTTGACTTCTTGTTCTAAAGATTCAATGCGATCGACTAGGGTTCGGATCACCGCAGCTTCTGAATCTGGTAGATTACCGTGTTCTAAAGGATCTACTTTTACTCCTGAACGATAAATTACTCTACCAGGTATACCAACTACGGTACAGTTGGAAGGCACGTCTCGCAGTACCACTGACCCTGCACCAATGCGCACGTTATTACCAATTTGAATATTGCCTAAAACTTTTGCGCCCCCGCCAATGACCACATTTTCTCCTAGGGTCGGGTGGCGTTTCCCCATTTCCTTCCCTGTTCCACCTAAAGTAACTCCTTGATAAATTAGACAGTAGTCACCGATAATTGCCGTCTCACCAATCACTACCCCCATCCCATGGTCGATGAATACTCCCTGACCAATTTGCGCTCCTGGGTGAATTTCAATGCCTGTAAAAAAACGAGCCAGATGAGAAATGAATCGAGGAAAAAAAGGAATACCCACCTTATAAAGCCAGTGGGCAATGCGATGGCAAGAGAGGGCTTGTAAACCAGGATAACAAACTAAAACCTCAAGCCAGTTACGGGCTGCGGGGTCGCGTTCAAAAATGATGCGAAAGTCAGCGACTAGTGAGGAAAGCATCAGTGATTATCCTTTTTGATTAATGTTTAAGATAGACGAAACTATTCTATCTTTATTCACGTTATTTCTGAACTCGACAATATTGGTGTGATATTACCCCCCTCTAATTGATTGCTAAATTGATTGCTAACTTATGTTTCAAGTTCGAGTTTCTAGTTAAAGTGTTTTAACCACTTCTGTTGCTTGAATTAACCATTTTTCTCCTTGGCGAACTAATTGATAACGTACCAATAGGTTATCGTCATAGGATTGAGCATTATCTAACTGACCTGATTGGTAGTGTTTAGCGGTTTCTTTGACCTCCGCTTCCACCGTTGCTTTGTTTTGATCTTGAGGGTCGATTTTTGCCGATCGCACGATGATCTCGTGGCGATACTCGCGATAGATATTTTCTTGTTGATAGGTTTTAGCGCGATCGCGCCAGGTAGTTAGAAGAGGCTCCGCCAGAATGCTGTTTAAACTATCAATTTGATGCTCCTTACCAAAGGCAGCAGATTTACTAGTTAACCATCCTTGGATTGCTTGGTGAGACTGTTCGGTGATCGTTGGTACTGGTTTGGGTTTGGGTTTTGCCGCCACAGCCTGGGTTTTTGGCGGGGTAATTTTAACTGAGGGCTGATGGAGGGAGATCGCTAATTGTTCAGATTGGGCTGTTTTGCTAGGTGGAGAAAGCATTAGCTTGGCGCAGAAATAGCTAAGGGTGCCTACTCCCAAAATCAAGCTGGCGACAAAGAGCCAGCCTTGCCAGATTGCCTGAGAACCGCGTTTTTTGCGCTTGTTGCCTGGAGCTTTTTTCTTAGTATTCTTCTTGGTTGTTGCCTGAGCTTTACTCATGACGGATTCTGGAACCGCCCTGGTTTGCTTTGGCTCTAGGGGCAAGGAAAGAGACTTTCGAGGGCGCGGTTTTTTGTGCGGCTCATTTTGCTGATTATGGCTCACGGTCACTGACTCAAGGGGAAACTTTAATCCTGACGAGGTAGTATCGGTAATAGCTGAGTGACGTTCGATGGTAGCGGTGGATGAACCCTTCTGCTCATTGATGCGAGGGGAACCTTCTTGCTCTCTTGCTACAGAATTAAGGGAGTGGACTTGGGTGACAGTGGTTTTGGCTTTGGCTTTGGCTTTGGTTTTGGCTTTCGGTTTTTCACTGGAGA
Source organism: Cyanobacteriota bacterium (assembly GCA_046050865.1). GTDB lineage: Bacteria > Cyanobacteriota > Cyanobacteriia > Cyanobacteriales > Xenococcaceae > Waterburya. The sequence continues at coordinate 7,030 of JBJOPG010000115.1, read as the reverse complement.
AGATGTTACGCCATAAAGACATAACTCTTGAATTACTAGTTTCTTTCTCTGCCACACTGCTAAGAACAGTTTGCGGTTGAACTACTGCTGGGTTCTCTACCATTTCTGCCATGGTGGGCAGAGTTAATTCTTCTAGGTAGGCTTGAACCAGTGGGTCAGCAAAATATTCTTTGAGGGTTAACTCTGAGTTAGCAAGGTCGCTAAACTGAACCAGTACATCTTGCAAGAGCCATTGTTCGCCATAGACACATAATCCTGGTAACAAGTCTGAATTTCCTAAAGCATGTTGCTCCACCTGGTGAAGTTGGCTGGCATCGGGGGAATTTCTCAGTTTATGAATGGCTTTTTCCGTATGTCCCAAAAGTAGAGCCGCAATGGACTGTTCCCAGCTAACATCTTGTTTTTCACTCAGATAATCTAGCTTTCTTTGGGCACGCAAAACTAATTCTGGTTGTTTTAGACAAAATCCTCGCCCTAAAAGCGCATAAACCGCTAGGTAATTAGCGATCGCCGACTTGCTTTGGCTGTCATTATCAAATAGTTGCTGCTGTTCAGTGGAAGTGAGATAAGTTCTAAGTTGCTGGATAAAACATAAGAATTGATCAAAGTTAAGACCAGAGCGATCTTCTCCCTTGCCTTCAATGCCCTGACGCTGAATCAACATTGACTGCAATAAGGCAAATCCCTCGGTTCGTGCTGCCGAATTAGCTGGATTTTGGGAGATTAATTCGAGAACTCGGTAGGGACGAAGTTTGGCTAAATCTTGTTCTAGCTCTAACTGCAAATGAGGGAATAAGCTTTTTTGCTCGAGTAAGTCAACCCCCAGTTGAGCAGATAGGGCAGCATTTTCATATTCCCGACGGTGCCACTGCTCTCTGCCCAGTTCCATATAAGCTAAACCTAATACCAGTATTAGATCTTCCTGAGTCGTATCGAGGGAAAGTTCAGGTTCTGCAACAAGCGATCGCTGTTTCGCTTCTCGACGGTTAAAGTCTTCTATCCCTAGACTGAGAACTATTTCGTATTCTCCTAATTCGTGCAGAATCAATAAAGCACCAACAATCTGGTTCGCGGCAATATCAATGGTGGGATTAGCGGGAGCAACGGTACTTATTTCTTCCGGCACCTCTGCCACTGCTGATAATGCTTCTCCCTGATCTTGATCTAGCTCCGTCCCTGATTCCGTCCTTGATTCCGTCCTTGATTCCGTCCCTACTAATGCGACGGGCTTAATGCTTCCCTCGTTATGCTCCAAAAATTCTGGGGTTGCTAGAGGCTGCATGTTCAGCAAAAACTGAGCATCATAACTAGCTCTCTGTTCTGGAGAGGACAACACCTGGTAAGAGTACTGGATCAACTGTTGACGAGCTGCCACCGCATCTTCACTATATTCACGTCGAGGCTGCTGCAAAAGTCGGTCATTATATGCTTGCTCCAACTGTGCCGAATTAGCTTTAACAGGAACACTTAGAATACGGTAGTAGTCGAGGGGGATTCGCACGATGATAAATTCCTCTGGACGGCTTTAACGTCCTGGTAAGTGACAAATAAGTGGAAGATAAGTGAAAGAATAGAAAATAGCCTAACCAGGCTAACGAACTTAACCAGAATCTTCCCAGGAAGATGTCAATAGTCTGGTGTAGTCGATTTATCCCATATTGCGCTTTTTGCCAGCATTCTAACTCAAGTTTGTGAAAACCACCTTTAATAAGCAAATTTATTTGAGAAAATACAGATATCTGTAAACTTTGCTAAAAAAATATGAATAAAATGCAGCCGAAAATCATTGTGATTGATGACGACCCAACGGGATCTCAAACAGTACATAGTTGCTTGTTACTCATGAAGTGGGATGTGGATACCTTAATGCAAGGTTTACAGGATAGCGCACCGATTTTCTTTATCCTCAGCAACACCAGAGCTATGAATCCTGACCAAGCCGTTGTCACTACTCAAGAAATCTGTGACCAGCTCAAAATAGCGATCGCCAAGGCAGGAATGCAAAATTTTTTAGTAGTCAGTCGCTCGGACTCTACCCTACGGGGACATTACCCCCTTGAAACCGATGTCATTGCCCAAGCTTTAGGCGGGTTTGATGCACATTTTTTGACTCCAGCATTTTTTGAAGGGGGCAGAGTTACCATTGACCACACTCACTATCTGCTAATTGACGGGGTGAAAACTCCTGTGGCCGAGACAGAATTCGCTAGGGATTCGGTATTTGGCTATAGCCATAGCTATCTGCCGGACTATGTTGCGGAGAAAACCCAGGGCAAGATTACCCCAGAAGCGGTGGTCAAATTCTCTTTGTCCGACATTCGTACAGGAAAGATTCAGTCTCGGTTGTTAGAACTGAACCATAATCAGTGTGGGGTGGTTGATGGGGAATGCCAAGCAGACTTTGATTTATTCGCTGAGGCAATTCTACAGGCAACGGCTCAAGGGAAACGCTTTCTCTTTCGTTCTGCTGCCAGCCTATTGACTTCCTTAGCAAAGCTGGGACCACAGCCTATTGCTGCCGAAAATATGGCAAACTACCGACGGACAGATTCCCCAGGGGTGGTTTTAGTCGGCTCTCATGTGCAAAAAACTACCCAACAGCTTAATCAATTGCTGCAAGAGGAGCAGGTGGCAGGAATTGAAGTGGATGTGGTGAGTTTGCGGGATGACCCTGAAAATAAAGATGCCATCCTGGAGTCAATTTTAGCTGCCGTCCAAAGGGCATTTACCCAAAAGAAAACTGCCGCAATTTATACCAGTCGAGCAGAATTGAACTTTGAGGATGTAGAACAAAGATTACAGTTTGGGATGGCAGTTTCTGCTTTATTGATGGAAGTAGTTCAGGGTTTACCATCCGACCTAAGTTTTTTAATTAGCAAGGGAGGTATTACTTCCAATGACGTTCTCAGCGTTGGTCTGAAGCTAACTCAAGCCAGACTATTAGGTCAAATTCTCCCTGGCTGTTCCGTAATTCGCACTGAACCTAACCATCCTCAATTTCCCAATTTACCAGTAGTTTTATTTCCAGGGAACGTCGGCGATCAGGATAGTTTGCTCGCTGCTTGGCAACGCTTAACAATTTCGTAATCTTTCATTCGGAGAATCTTACGTTAGTATGTGAAGCGTGAAAACAGAAATACCTAGAAACTAGATATACGTAGATATACGGATGATCAGGATGGTTGCATGACTTTCGAGCCTACTATCTCCCTGGATAAAAATGACGATTTGCAAGATTCGTCCCCCCTCGTCCATCGCTATGCACAAATTTGTTTGAAGCACGATGAAGACCAAATGCTACTGGTACTGCCCAGTGAAGCGGAAATTAATGCCGATTTACCTTGGTCAGAAACTTGGCAAGAGCTAAAACATCTGTTACAAACCAAGGAGCAGTCTTGGCAAGTAGGGACCAATGTGTGTTTAATTGCTAAAGATCGGTTGCTTGATGCCAGACAGTTACAAACTATTGCGGAAACTCTTGATGATGTAAAACTAAACCTCCTAACCGTTAGCACCAATCGACGACAAACGGCCGTAGCCGCAGCCACTAGCGGTTATTCCGTTCAGCAGACTGCTGTTGCCCAACCGTTGATTGAAGCACCCACCGACTTAACCGAAACGGTTGCTGCCCTAGCAGATCCGCTGTATTTACAGAGTACCGTTCGTTCTGGAGTGGAAATACGCCATCCAGGAACTATCGTCATTTTTGGCGACCTAAATCCAGGCGGTAAAGCGATCGCCGCTGGAGACATTCTAGTTTGGGGTCGCTTACGGGGCATTGCCCACGCAGGAGCACAAGGAAATGCCCAATGTCGAATTACGGCATTGCAAATGGAGTTTACTCAATTGCGGATCGCTGACGCTGTTGCCAGATCGCCTAAAATAAGACCAGGGCGCTTATCACCAGAGTTAGCTTTTATGACTACGGAAGGGATTCGTTTAGCCAAAACTTCAGAGTTTACCAAACGCTATGTTTTTTCGTCCCCAAGCCAGGCCTGGATTGATCCAAATCAAGCAAAATAACTGCACAATAACTACAGCTACACAAATCGTAAACAAGTAATATGAGTCGTATAATTGTTGTTACTTCGGGCAAAGGAGGTGTGGGTAAAACTACCACCACATCTAATTTAGGAGCCGCGATTGCTAAACAGAACCGTTCTGTCGCCTTGATCGATGCTGACTTTGGACTCAGAAATTTAGATCTACTACTGGGTTTAGAAGAGAGAGTTGTCTATACAGCGATCGATGTTTTAGCTGGAGAGTGTCGTCTAGCACAAGCTTTAGTTAAGGATAAACGTCTCAAAGGGTTGGTGCTACTCCCCGCAGCGCAAAATCGTAACAAAGAGTCAGTTCAACCCGAACAGATGAAGAAGATTGCCACTGCTTTAGCCAAAGGCTACGATTACATTCTGATCGATTGCCCCGCAGGGATTGAATTAGGTTTTCGTAACGCCATCTCTGCTGCTAAGGAAGCCTTAATTGTGACCACTCCGGAAGTGGCAGCGGTTAGAGACGCAGATCGTGTCATCGGCTTACTAGAGGCGGAAGGGGTCAACAAAATTAACCTCATCGTTAATCGAGTTAAACCTTGGATGGTGGAAGAAAATAAAATGATGAGCGTCGAAGATGTACTGGAATTATTAGGAGTGCCCCTAATTGGTGTTGTTCCTGATGATGAAAAAGTAATTGTCGCGACAAATAAAGGAGAACCCTTGGTATTAGGAGAGTATGATTCTCTTCCTGCCCAAGCATATTTAAATATTGCTCGGCGTTTAGAAGGCGAAAAAGTACCGTTTCTTGACTTGATGGCAAATCAAGGTAACCTCTTGACTCGTTTACGTAAGATGTTTGGTGGTTAATCAACACCGCTAACTCTAATTTTACTCAATACTTCTGAGAACAACGCCACCAGTTGCGCTTGTTCCTTCAATGTAGACCATGTTAAACATGATTAAAAGGTTGCTGGAAATGCTTTTTCCCTGGAATAATAACACCAACAGTCGAAGTCACGCTAAGAGTCGTTTAAAGCTCATTATTGCTCACGATCGCGCCAGTATTAACACAGATATGATGGAGGCAATGCGAGAAGAAATCCTGGATGTAGTTGCCCGCTATGTGGAAGTGAATCGCGATGAAATGGAATTTTCCCTTTCTAATGACCAACGGATGACTTCCTTGACCGCTAATTTACCGATTCGTCAATTTAAGCGCATGGGCGAGCTTAAAGAACAACTAAAAGAAAATAAAGCGATCGATTTACAACATATAGAGGTTGTGGAAGTCAATCAAGAAGCAGAAGTCGAGTCCAAAAACCCCTAGCAGTTAGTTTACCATCAGAGTTTTATCCTTCGTCGATAAAGCTGGTGAATTCTTTTACTGCTTAAGCAATATTAGTTAGATTTTGTTTGGCAAGATCTAGCTAGATATTTAGTCTTTAATATTTAAAATGTTAGGATTAGCTGCTAAAAGTCGAATGATATACTAAAAGACTCATAGCAAGCTCTAAAAATATTAGAATGGCGGAAAAAACAGCAGGGGTCAAGGTAATTAGCGACAATCGTCAGGCTCGCTATCTTTACGAAATACTGGAAACCTATGAGGCGGGAATGGAATTATTTGGCACGGAAGTCAAGTCAATTCGCGCCGGCAAAGTCAATCTTAGGGACGGCTATGCCTTTATCAAAAATGGCGAAGCTTGGTTAAGCAATGTACATATTTCCCCCTATGAAGCAGGAGGTAGTCATTTTAATCATGAACCTTTACGCATTCGCAAATTATTATTGCATCGTAAGGAAATTAACAAACTTATCGGACAGACAGAACAAAAAGGTCTAACTCTCGTGCCTCTAAAAATGTACTTTAAAGGTGGGAGAGTTAAAATTGTCATTGGTTTAGGAAAAGGGAAGAAACTTCACGATAAGCGGGAAAGCTCTAAAAAACGTGATGATCAACGGGATATGGCGCGGGCAATGAAACGAGAGTAATTAATCACTCCGAACTCCGAACTCCGAACTCTGAACTCCGAACTCTGAACTCTTAATCTTCACGTCATCGTAGAAACTAGCGATAATCGCCAAAAGCAACCACCAAACCGTGTTGATTTGAGGACGATACCAGACTGTATCGACAAATCCGTGAAATGCCAAGCTAGCAGTAGCAGCGATCGCCGCAATCAAATAAAGACCTCTTTTATCCCGAGTGAGCCGTAGACGAGATAGCTGGCGCAGACCATGATTACAGGTAACCGCTACGAGCCAGATAAAACAACTCAAGCCTAAATATCCCATCTCCACAATATGTTCTAGATAGACAGAATAGGCGCTTAAAGCGGGATAGCGAGAGTTCATGTAACGAGGGTAAATTTGATTGAAGGCATCATGTCCTGGACCAATACCAATCACAGGATAATCTTGGATAATTTTAAAGCAGGCTTCCCAGACATTAATCCGAAAGTTGTTACTGCTGTCTTCTCGCCCAGCAAAAATACTCATCAATCTCAACCGCAGGGGTTCTAAAGTAATAAAAGCAACGATCAAGATTCCTGCCAAAGAACCAAAGACCAGGGGTAACAGCCAGATTTGCCAGAATCGAGGCAGATATTCCCGCCACCAAGCATAAAACAACAGTAGCAAGACCCCGATTAACACAGCCATTGCCAGCCAATTAACCACTGCCATAATCACCGCCAAAGTTTTTTGAATCCAACCTTGCCAAATAAAGATTACGGCAACACTCAAAGCGATCGCTGGTAATAAATAACTGCCAAGTAAGTTAGGATTCCCCAGATAACTATACACCCGCGTATCGTTGGCCAGAGGAGAATTGGGATCGTTCCAAGTTGCCAATTGCTGGACTCCAAAAAATTCCTGACGCACCCCATAGGAGCTAACGATTAAAGCCGTTAACAGATAACTGGTGACAATCCAGCTCAACAGTTTAGGCGATCGCAATATTTGAGCAGCCAAGGCAAAGAGAACTAGATATAAAGTTAAATTGACCCAACCACTGAAGGCAGAAGACTTAACGG
>JBJOPG010000114.1:0-12418 GCA_046050865.1 Cyanobacteriota bacterium | reverse complement strand
GTACTTAAGTGTTGACTTAGAGAAAGTTGTTTTGGCACGGCTACTTCATAAAAGATGGATGCACTTTTATTTTAATTGATTATCCGTACTTGATATTACTCATTACTCATTACTCATTCTTACCCCTCAATTAAACATTGATAGCTTATAGCTGGAGCAAAGCTCCTTTACTGCCAATTCCCAATAATAATAAAAGGCGACCAAAAAGCAGGAGGAACGCCTTGCTCGATTAAAGCTACCTGTGCTTTTTGTAAGGCTTCTGCTTTACTCAGATTTTCAGTTTGTAAACCAAGATAAAAGTCTTTAACGACGGTGGGGGTTATTTGATCGCTAATTGACCACAAAGAGGCCAAAGCACTACTCGCACCTGCTTGAATGGCTACTCCTGCCAAACCCAGTGCTGCCCTTTCGTCGCCGACGGCGGTTTGACAAGCGGTTAGGGTAATTAAATTAACGGGTTCGTTTTGCGTCGCGGTACTGCGAATGATGCGGTCTAGTTCAGGAATAGTCAGCTTTTCATTGTTTCCCGTAATCAAGAAAGTATCTTTTGGTTCAGAACTAAATTGACCGTGGGTAGCAATATGGACAATAGGATAGGATGTCTCGGTTAATTCTTGTTCCAGGCGATCGCGAGTAAAATTAGTATTCAACAGTCCTTTACTCTCGGGGAAAAAACTTTCAACTTCCCTAATTTCTTGTTTGACATTGGGCAAGGAAGGAAAGGCTTTATTGTCTACTTTTGAGGCGTTACTCAAACCAAGGGCGAGAACTTTTAACTCTTGACGTTTTAAACTAGTAGGACTGGTGAGATTTAAACTAGGAGTAGTGGCGATCGCATATTTTTGAATGAGAAATTGTTTGCCATCATGGAGTGCTGCCATCGGTAAACTTCTAAGTAAACCATCTTGAATAAAGACCAGAGTAGTTATTTGTTCTTGTTCTAAATCTTGGGCAAAAGGTTGAATCAGCCAATTATAAGTATTTTGTCCCAATGAAATATCGAATTGAGTGTAGAAATTCTCCAATCCTCGTCGAAATTGGTTTATTTCCTCCGTAAGAGCAGCTTTTCCCTTGTTACTATTCCAGACTATTTTGGTTTTACCTCCAGGAAAGTTAACAATTACCGCAGTACGGTCATCTAAAATAATGGTGCTGAAGTATGCTGTATGGGGATTGGGATTGAGTAAGTCTACTTTGCCAATTGCTACAACATCAGAAATAGCACAGTCATTGCCAAAATAGTTTTGTAGTTCAGCCAGTCTTAGAGAATCGACTGTGGTTAAAATTGAATTGACATTGCTTATTTGCTTAGTCTGGCTCGGTTCAACAACTAAGGCATTATCTTTGGTATCTAATCTTTGAGCGATTAAGCCGCGATAAATCGGTTCAACAGTATCGCGAAAGTCAAATTGCACATCTCGATTAGCAGTTAGGATATCATCTCGAATACTTTCAAGAGTAGCGATCGCGGTTTCATAAGCTGCAATACTGGACTCTGATTTACCCTGAGCGCGTAATATTCTGCCTGTCTGCCATTCCCAGAGATAAAGACTATCTTTGTCTTTTTCTGCGGTTAAACGGGCTTGTTCAGTTAATTGCAGAGCTTGTTGATAGCCTTGAGCGCATTCATAGGTATGCCCTAATTCCCCTAAAGCAAAAGAAGTTGCTCGACTGTCTTCTAACTTTTGAGCTTTATCGACTGCTTGTTGTAATAAAGTTTGTGCTTCGGGTAGGATGTCTGCACTATAACAAGTAGTAAAACTAACTTTTTCTGGTTGTAATAATTTAGCTAAATCGATAGTTGCATAAACAGTAGTTGATTTTAAGGGCAGAGTGGGTATTAAATCTAACGCCTGTTGTTTGCTCTTTGCTGCTGCGCTCAAGTCTCCTAAACGATAGTAGATGGGCAGAGAACTAATTAAATTCCGTACTTGCTCACTTGAATTTTGTTGTCCTGTGGCGATCTTAAGACTAGCCTGAAAATAATTTAAAGCTAGCTTATCTTGTTGTTTCCCCTCAGCTCGAAACTGCATTACAGGGCTATCGATCGCATATTCTGCCCCCCTGCCTCCATAAATATCTCCTCTGCTAGCAGCCGATTCTGCCCTGCGATAACTAATCTGTGCCAAACTACTGTAGGTACTACCTAAACTATTTAACGCAGACATCTCTAACTGAGGATTGTCCATAGTTTGAGCAGTTTTAAAACTTGCTTTTAAATAGCCAATTGCTTGAGTATAATCACCTCTTAGACGATAAGCTTCACCTAAACTGCCTTGAGCAGCAACTTCGCCCAAAGGATCTTTTGTCTGTTGAGCTATGGCGATCGCCGAATCCATAGAACATTTATCTTTAATATCGCTGTTATTTTTACCACATAATAGCGCGATCGCCTGACGATGTTGTCCTAAACTGCTATACCCTTGAGCCAGTTCGGTAAGACTTCTGCCCAGTTGCTTTTGGTTTCCTACTTGTTGATATTGTTCGGTTACTTGTGACCAAAAAGCGATCGCCTGTTCTGTCTGGCCGATTTGTTGATAGACTCTAGCTAAATTTTCTAAAACGATGACTGTATTAGGGTTATCTGTAGCTTGATAACTAGATAAAGCTTGTTGCCAAAGTGCGATCGCTGCTTGATACTGTCCTTGCTGATATTCCTTAACTCCTAGAGATACCAACCCATCACCATCAGAAGCTTGAGCTTTAAGGGTCGAAACTTGTCCGAGTGCCAGAGATATCGCTAAAGCGATCGTAAACAGAGTTGACCAAAAGCGAAAAGAGCGACGTACCATGTAAGCAATTTCTTAAATATTTGATGATATCTAAGATTATGCCGAAATTTGGCATCTTAATAGTACGAAATAACAATAATTTGGGATTTGACAATCTTCATCATCAGATAAGCACCGAAAGTTAAGCACAAACAGGAGCTAGTTGAGTAGTTACAGGTAATTTGGTTTCAAGCGTCTTAAGCTGTTCCTTGAGCCAAGACTCAAACATTTCATTGAGTAAACTTTTGGCAGTAAAAGAATTGAGTTTAGCAGGGATTATTTGTTCTAAACGGACAATGATAAAGTGATTATCCGAGATCAGAGGGCGATGAAACTCTCCTGGATTGAGCTTTCTTAATATTTGAGCTAATGGCTTGGATAGACGACCAATTCCGATAGGGTTCATGATTCCTCCAGTATAGGCTTCTATTCCTTGAGAATATTGGCTGGCTGCGGCGGTAAATGTTTGCTCCCCAGCGGAAATTCTAAAATATAATTCTTGAGCTAAATCCTTATCTTTGACTTTGATCATCGAGTAAACAACCAAATCTAGATCTGGTTGGCGCTGCCAAAAATAAGATTCTAATTGATTTCCCCAAGTTTGTTGCTTAAACTTGTGAATTTTTAGTGGTCTAATGATAGTTAATTCTAGCTGAAGCACAGTCATATTATGACGCTGTAACCAAATCTGGAGTTCGGTTTCAGAATTAATCTGATTAGTTTGATAAAACTCTTGATAAGCTTGCTCGATTTCGGCTGGAGTACATTCAATAGATGCTACTGCCTGATCGATAATCCGCTCTCGCAATAGCTGGGGCATCATCTTATAGCTAGCAAGTAGAGGAATGATATTGTGGTGGTTAACTGTAGCCAATGGATGGACTAATGTACTAGGCATGATTTTTTTCCAATTAATTAAATTAGACTCTTTTAAAATCATAGGAATAGTACTAGGGACAAGTCTTTCACCTTTGGATGAGATTACTTGCCAATATTGGCTGGCTCGATGGCAGAAAAGTGAATTTACTCTTTTATTTCAATTCTTGACAAAGACTTGGCTGCAACTATAAAAGCTTCAAAAGCTAGAATATAAATAAAAGGCGATAATGGTATTGTTTTAAATCGAGGATTTAAGGTTATGTCTGAAATTATGACCTTTGAAGAAATTAAAAAAAACTATCATGGGCAATGGGTACTAATTGCTTACAGTGAAGCCGATGAAGATTTACAAGTAGTCAAGGGAAAAGTAATCGCCTATTCCACTAACAAAGAAGATATCTATCAAGCTCTAGAATTAGCACGGGAGCAACCCTTAGCAATTGAATATATGGGTCAAGTACCTGAAGATTTAGCCTTTATTCTATGAGCAATAAAAAAATTTATCGTTGCAACCGACAGCAAAATGTACTGTGGTTAAGGGCTGCTATAGGAAAATCTGGAGATGCACCAATACTCGTGAGACTACTAATTGATACAGGTGCGAGTTATACCGTTTTACCCACAAGAGTATTACGTCGAATCGGCTGTAATTTAGACCAACCCCAGCAAAATAAAAAGATCGTAACAGCCAATGGTGCGATCAATGTCCCGATAGTAATAGTGCCTTGGTTTAACTGTTTAGGAATCAAGCGCGAAAATTATCCTGTAGTAGCACTCTCATTACCTGCTAGTAGCTTTACAGATGGTTTATTGGGGATGGATTTTTTAAGAGAAGCTGGTGCTGTAATAGATACTGCCAAAGCTGAAATAAGACTAGAAAGCTAAGAAAATATTTTCTTAGCTTTCTCCTAAAGGATATAAGAGCGATCGCTTTTTAGTAAGCTTAATGAGGAAAAAGCTACAAAGCTAGAATTGTTACTCTTCCACTAAGGAAATGGGTACTCCAGCGTTATCTAAGTCAATTGAACCAGTGAAACAACTAAACCCTATAGTTGCTTAAAAAATTAGATTAGTGAAGACTCTTACGACATGAGATCTGCACTTGAATCTGCTCCTCCCGAAGAAAAAGCGAACTCACCAGAAGATATTGTCAGATCGTAATCAGTAGCTTCTCCGTCGAAAGAGGATACCCCCAAGAAATAAGTACCATCTATTAAATTGCCATCTAAACCTTCTGCATCCAAATCATAGTTTTCGGAAGCACCAATAAGTTCGTAATTTTCATCGAAAAGATATAGATCAGCATCAGCACTTAAACCATCTAAAGTAAAGCTAAAATCAGTATCTCCTTCAACAGTGAATTGATATACATCGAGAGTGCCGCTACTAGTTAAGTCATCTGTAACAATACCCGATAAATCAGTATCAAAAATACCCAAATCATAAAAATCACCTTCGTCAACAGAAGTAGTATCGATAGAATCAGGGTTAAGAGGATCTGTATTGCTAGGTATTGTAGTCTCAGTAGGATCAATTGGATCGACAGGAGAATTACGTTCTACGGGAGTAGAGCGATCAGGTGCTTCAAAATCGGCAGAATTATTTGTGAACAAAGATTGGTTAGGCATGATTTAAAAACCTCGAAGTTAATTTAGTTAAGTTGTTTTGAAGGTTTGTTTGTTTCCTTCACAATTTAAATTTATCAATTCAAGCCTTTAAAGTCTTTCAGGGTTATGTATTAGTAAGTTCCTATTTTGTCCCGGGAATCTGCTGAATTGTTCAAAGCAGTTGGCAGTTTTGTGCATCTTCGTTTTAGAAAAGTCACTGCAATATAGAAAAACCCTGGTGATGTGGTTTAGCGATCGCTCTTGGATTTTCTAGCTCATTGCTAAAATATGCTATCTAACGCATAATATAAGTATGAACTGGACTGTCATTTTTCATGATGAATTTGAACCTGAGTTTGATTCTCTACCAACAGAAGTTCAAAACAAGCTTTTAGCAAATGCTGCCTTGCTCGAAGAATTCGGTTCGACATTATCCCGACCCCGTGTTGATACTCTCAAAGGCTCTAAGTATACCAATATGAAAGAACTGCGGTTTAATGCTCAAGGTGGAGTTTGGCGAGTAGCTTTTGCTTTTGACCCTCAAAGACAAGCTGTCTTGCTCATCGCTGGCGACAAATCAAGTGTCAATCAGAAGCGCTTTTACCGTAATCTTATCCGCATAGCCGAGCAACGATTTAGTGCCTATCTTCAAAATCTTTAACCTGCCTAACTTAATTATTATGTCTACTTCTCTAAGCGATAAAATCAAATCTTTATCTCCTGAACGTCAAGAAAAAATTGCCCAGCTAACCAAAGAACTTATTGCTGAAGAAATAACTTTACAAGAGTTAAGAAAACAGCGTCATTTAACTCAAGAGGATATAGCTAAATTACTAGGTATCAAGCAAGAAAATGTTTCTCGATTGGAAAGACGTAATAATCTTCATCTTTCTACTTTAAAAGATTATATTCACGCTCTTGGTGGCAAACTGCACCTAGTTATTGAATTTCCTGATCAGAAGCCAATTCGACTACTCGATAATGATGATGACGAAAAGGACTAACTCCAGAAATTCTTCAATCTCTACTTTTAAAAGTCTGAAATAATCTAATGAATAGAAACTCTGGAGTCGTTGTTTGGTGATCGCTCTTTTTTAATAGTCTTGTAGTTAGTGGGATATCGATCCGCAAAATTAATCTCAGCTTTATAGCGATCTCAAACTTTAATCTAGGTCGTATGATGGAAATAAAAACAGTTCTCTGTAACTGATAGAATCATGGCTACTGAAGAAATCACAATTCGCGTTGATCCTGAAACTGCTAAAGCTTTTAACTCTACCTCTGCTCAAGAACGTCAGAAAGTAGAACTTTTGCTTAATTCTAAATTGAAAGAGTCTTTGAGTAAAAGTGATTCTTTATTAGAAATTATGGATGAAATTAGTCAAGAAGCGTTAGATAAAGGACTAACTCCAGAAATTCTTCAATCTCTACTTGAGGATGAGTAATCTTTACGTTTTTGATACTAACGTTTTAGTTAGTGCTTTATTATTTGCTAGTTCTTCGCCAAGAAAAGCCTTGGAACTGGCTTTAGATACAGGCAAAATATTAATCTCAAAAGAAACAGTAGACGAACTAAACAATGTGTTAAGTCGCCCCAAATTTGAGCGGTATGTTTCACAGCCAAAGCGAGAACGCTTTTTATTAAGTTTAGTCCAAAAGTCTACGCTCATAGAAATTCAAGAAAAAATAGAAGAATGTCGCGATCCAAAAGATAACAAGTTTTTGGAGTTGGCTATTGATGGTAAAGCAACTGAAATTGTTAGTGGAGATCAGGATTTGTTGATTCTACATCCATTTCGAGGTATTCCTATTATCACAGTTAGCCAATTTCTGACCAAGACTTGACGCGATTTGCGAAGCATAGCCAAAGGCATCGCCTAAAAAACCAGAAAATTCATTGAAAGTCTGAAATAACCTAATGAATAGAAACTCTGGAGATGTTGTTTGGCGATCGCTCTTTTTTAATAGTCTTGTGGTTAGTGGAATATCGATCTCAAACCTCAACCTTGGTCGTATGATAGAAAGATAAGCAGAATTAACTTGAAGCCAGAATTATTCAGCTTTGATCGGACAAGCATAATGATGAGTTTGCTAAATGATGGACAGAGTTAGTATTCCCGATATCCTTACCTTAGAAGAAACCTCAGAGTATCTACGTCTACCAGTGGAAACAGTCTTAAATCAGGCATTAAAGGGCAATATACCAGGTCGAAGAGTTGAAGATAACTGGAGATTCTTAAAAGCAGCAATTGATGACTGGTTACGGGGCAAAAATAGTCGTTCTGTTCTTCTTAGTCAAGCAGGTACTTTTGCCGACGATAATTCTTTGGTACAACTCTGAACAAGACTTGACGCGATCGCCTAAAAAACCAGAGAATTCAGTAAAAGTCTGAAATAACCTAATGAATAGAAACTCTGGAGACGCTGTTTGGCGATCGCTGTTATTTAATAGTTTTGTAGTTAGTGGCATATTGATATTTAATTGCGATCGCGCGTTTTCTCAGGTTACACCAGACAATACTTTAGGTGATGAAAGTTCGGTCGTTAATTCTAGAGATGCCAGCAGCGAAAGCATTGATGGTGGTGCGGTGCGAGGACAAAATCTGTTTCACAGTTTTGAAGAGTTTAATGTCGGTGAAGATAAAGGAGTTTATTTTGCTAATCCTGATGCTGTAACTGATATTTTTTCTCGTGTTACGGGTAATGATGTTTCTAATATCTTAGGTACATTAGGGGTAGACGGTGCAGCTAATTTATATTTAATCAATCCTAATGGAATTGTTTTTGGCGAAGGTGCGAGTTTAGATGTTCAGGGTTCATTTAGCGCTACCACTGCCGATGGCATTGAGTTTGGCGAACAAGGTTTTTTTAGTGCCGTTAATCCAACTAATTCTGTTTTAACTATTAGCGTTCCTTTGGGTCTACAGTTTGGTTCAAATCCAGGTAGCATTATCAACCGTTCTTTTGTACTAGACAACACAGGCGATAATATTGGTTTACAAGTACCTGCTAAAGAAAATCTTACTTTAATAGGTGGAGATGTAAGCTTTGAAGCGGGGGAAGCGACGGCATCGGGTGGTAACATTGAAATTGGTGGTCTAAAAGCAGCAGGAACAATTGGTATAAATAATGATGGTAGTTTGAGTTTTCCTGAAGATGTAGCTAGAGCAGATTTGTTTTTTAGTGGTAAGGCTGATTTAGACGTAAGGGGAATGAGAGGCGGAAGCGTTACCCTCAATGGTCGTAATGTCACTCTTGAGGCAGGAAAGTTTGATTCTAGTTCAATAAGAGCAGGAATCACAGCCGATTCAAGTTCAACAGAAGCACAAGCAGGGGATATTACGATTAATGCTACTGACAATCTAACAATAGATGACAGTACGATATTAAATCGGGTCGATTTGTTAAGGGAAGGAGATGCAGGAAATATCAAAATTACTACTGGCTCTTTGAATCTAACCAATGGAGGAAGAATTAGTGCTACTACTGCGGGCGAAGGAGATGCTGGAGGGATTGAGATTAATGCTACTGATTCTATTATCATCGATGGGGAATCTGATAATTTAGACGAATGTGTCTTCTGCGACAATTCCGATGGTTCTAACAGTGGTGTTTTTAGTTTAGTTGACTCGGACGCATCAGGAAATGGTGGAGAGATTAAGGTTACTGCTAGTTCTTTAATATTTACTAACGGAGGAAGAATTGATGCTACTACTTCTGGTCAAGGAAACTCAGGCAGAATAGACATTACTGCTACAGATGCGATTGCTATCGATGGAGGAGACATTGTAGGCTATCCTAGTGGTATTTTTAGTAAGGTAAATTCAACAGCGCGAGGCAATGCTAAAGATATTAATATCTTGGCTGGCAATCTTAGTTTAAGCAGTGAAGGTCAGATTAATGCTAGCACTTCTGGTCAGGGAGATGCAGGAAATATTAATTTAAACATTCAAGACAACACAGAGATTTTTAGTGGCGCAATTTTTAGTAATGTTGAAAGTGGCGCAGCAGAAAGCGCAGGTAATCTAGAGATAAAAACCAATCGCTTACTTGTTCAAGGAGGAGGATTGGTCGCTGCCTCTGTTCTACCAGACAGTAGCGGTAGAGGAGGTAACTTGACGGTGAATGCTTCGGAATCTATTGAGATTATCGGCACAACAGCAGATGGTAGCTCGCCTAGTGGTCTATCTACTGAAACACAGGGTTCGGGAATAGCTGGGAATTTAGAGATAGCGACTGGATACTTAAGTGTCCGAGATGGCGGTACAGTGAAAGCTGATACTGCCGATAGTGGTAGAGGAGGAAATTTGACGATTAACGCCTCTGAAGTGGTGGAAGTTCTTGGCGGAGCAACAAATGGTCAATTTTCTAGTAGTATCTCAGCAGATACTAGTAGCTCTGGAGATGCTGGAAATATAACTGTTACAACTCAGTATTTGGTAACCGAAGCTGGAGGATTTGTTGGGGGTGTTGCTCGTATGGGGAGTACAGGTAATGCTGGTAATTTAACGATTAATGCATCTGATTCCATAGTGTTAATAGGACAAACCCCAGGAAGGAACTTTCCGAGTGCGATATCTGCTTCCGTTCTAGAAAACGCTTCGGGAAATGGAGGCAACGTATCTATTGAAACCCAAGAACTTAGGATTAAAGATGGTGCAGGAATCTTCGTTAGTAATCTAGGCAGAGGTCAAGCAGGAACGCTAGAAATTAATGCTACAGACTCCATCAAAATGTTTGGTTCATCTGGTGGTGGTGATTTGAACGTCTCCAGTGGACTTGAGGCAACAGGGCAGGGAGGCAATTTAACAATTCAAACTGGGAGTTTAAGTATTCTGGACGGCTCTCAAGTGTTGTTAGCCACATTAGGAAAAGCTAATGCAGGAACTTTGAAGATTAAAGCATCTGACTCTATAGAAATCATGGGAATGTCGTTAGATACTCAGCTTCCCAGTCAGATCTTAGCCTCAAGTGGCATTCCTATAAGTTTCTTGGATGATTCACTCATTTCACTAACACCGAACTTTACAGGAGAAGGGGGAAACATTACTCTTCAAACTAGCTCTCTGGTATTGAGAGATGGCGGTCAAATTAATGCTTCTGCTTCTGGATCAGGAGATGCAGGAAGCATTTTTATCGATGCCGAGGTGCTTTTAGCTGTTGATAGCGATATCTCTACTGCCACTTTGCAATCTTCAGGGGGAACTATTAATATCACTGCTGGTGATGTTCGTTTGCGCGAAGATAGCGATATTCGCACGGAAGTAGCTAGCGGTACTGGAGGGGGAGGTGATATTATTCTCTCCGCTGATTCGGTTATTGCTTTTGACGATAGTGATATCTTCGCCTTTGCAGCCGACGGACGAGGTGGAAATATTACCCTGGATACCCTTGCATTTTTCGCCGAGAATTTTACTCTCAACTCGCTAACAGCAGAAAAAACGCAGCTTCTAGAAAACAATAATCGCGCCGATGTCAATGCAACAGGAAACCAACCTGGAGTAGTTTCTGTTCCTGATGTGAGTTTTATTCAAAACAGTCTGACTGATCTACCAAATAACTCCATTAATACCGATGAATTAGTAGCTAATAGTTGTGTTTCACCTGTGGGTAACAGACAACAAGGTAAATTCATTATTACTGGAGGTCAAAGTTTGCCAGTACGTCCTGGGGACGGTATTCCTTCTAAATATCCGACAGGAGAGGTGCGTAATGTACCTGAAAATAATCACAGCAGTTGGCAACCAGGCGACCCGATTGTTGAACCCCAAGGAGCTTATCGTCTTGCTAATGGTAAGTTGGTGCTGAGTCGAGAGTGTTCTAATTAAAAAACAGCATGATGAGCAGAAGGTTCTAAATTTTTAGTGAAATTTCCATAGCCCCTGACCCCTTTCAAAAACATTTAATGTCAATCATTGCTAATCTTTGTTATTGGCTGTAAACTCAAGGAGTGTAAAGCAAGATAAATTATGAACGTTTCCCTTACTCCCGAATTAGAAAGACTAGTACAAGAAAAAGTGGCTAGTGGCTTGTATAACTCAGCTAGTGAAGTTATTAGGGAAAGCTTAAGGCTGCTCCAAGAACGAGATCGATTAAAAGAAGTTCGCTTAGAAGAGTTACGAAAAGAAATTCAAAAAGGCGTAAACCAACTCGAACGGGGTGAATATCAAGTTTATGGTACTGATGAATTAGAAACTCTGGTTTCAGAGATTCAACAGCAAGGTAGAGCTAGAATTTCTCAACCAAAAGCTGACTAATGGCGCGTTTTGTTTTAACTGCTGAAGCCAAAAGCGATCTTGAGCAAATATGGCAATATATTGCAGCAGAAAGTGAAATTGCAGCCGATCAAGCGATCGCTGAGATCGTGCAACGTTTTCCCAGACTGGCTGAGTTTCCTGAAATGGGAAGGGAGCGAACAGAACTATCTCCATCCATGAGAAGTTTTCCTGTTGGTCGCTATATAATTTTTTATCGACCAGGAGAATTGGGAGTGGCAATAGTTCGGATTCTTCATGGAGCGAGAGATATTGAAGGATTATTTTAGTAAAAGTCTGAAAAAGCGAATGTTAAGTTGGTGTTGAGTCGCCAGTGTGCTCAATAGTTAAACAGGTTAAATTCCTTTAAAAGCTCTTCTGTTGTATAAATTAGGCGTGGCATAAGAAAGCTTCAAATTGCCGATCTGAGGATGATTAGGATTAACAATTACTATGTTCTCCATCCCTTCGGGAATTGCTGCACTAGGAACAACTAGGCATAATTCTTCGTTGCTGTTTAGCCAATTGCTGCCAATTAACTGAGTACTTAATGGATATGGGAAATTAGCCCAATCATCGGACAGATCATCAATAGTTAAAGTCTTGGTCTTGGTATCGCTAGGTAGCTCATAAATCCCCAAATTATAATCTTTGGGGACAAGTCTGGGAGAAGGCAAGTAATTAGCCATCTCTAATAAAGCCACCGCAGGACTCGAACCAAAATAAAGGACTGGAAAGCCTGGACTATTCCATCTAGCTCCATCTTGAAAAGATTTTTCTCTTCCTGAATAACTAGTTAAATATTTGCGTTTTGTAATCCGATACAAACGCATTAACTAAACTCACCATATTCAATTGCTTTGAGTGACTCCTTGACTATTTTTCTCCCCTCAAATGTGTCACACAG
>JBJOPG010000113.1:0-16197 GCA_046050865.1 Cyanobacteriota bacterium | reverse complement strand
TTTAGACCATTCATCTGAACCAAAACCAGCGTCAAAAGCCAGATTAATGCGTCTTCTATTTTTGTTATCGTTGATGAATTTTTCCGTAGTGGCGACAACTAGGTTTTCTACTCTTTGAGACAGTTTGGGGTCGTCGATGCCAAACATGATGTAGTTAGTAAGGGTATTTTTGACCGTTCCCTTCCATTGGTTAAATCTGGTTTTGTAGTCATCGCCTTTATATCGTCGCAGATCTGGAGGTTCGACGATGTTGCTGGAGTTGCGACTAATATCAATATGCGCTCCTTTGAGCATTTTTATAGCCCAGCGGAAGCTGCTGTTACCGCCTACAGCCGAGTCCATGCCAATGACGGGAATATTGCAGGAGAGAAAATCAAGGATTACTCGCCAAGCCAGTACCGATTTACCAGAACCAGATTCGCCAATAATTAGCCCCCGTAGAGTATTTTTACGATGCAGATCGAGATAGATGGGTTTGCCGCCTTTGGCAATTAGTTCGATGCCGTTTTCATGAACATCTTCGGGAGCGACATTAGGTAGATAACGATAGTAGGAAATGTTATCAACTTTGAGCCGACGGTCTTCAACAATGCTGGTTTTCTGTAAGATTCTGCCCATAGTAATGGGTAAGGTTTCCAACCATAATGCCCACACAGCACTGTCCTGTCGCTTGAGGTTGCTGTTAAATTTACGGCTCAGTTCACTACAGGCTTCATCGAGGGCTTTGCGGTCTTGGCGATAAACTTTCGCTAGAAATGACAGGTATATACCTAAATGACAGGTATATACCTGCCCCGCCTCCACCTACTAGTTTCTGTGCCTCAAAGGATTCTTCGAGTAACTGTTCGGATTTAACATCTCTACCGATGGCACTCTCTTCTGCCATTAGTTTCGCGGAGTTGGCTTGAGCAATAGTTTGTTCTAGCTGTTGGTCTAGGGCTTGAGAGGATACTGTGTTGAGCTGAATGACAAATTCGGTATTGGTTACGTCATCACTTTCAATAACTTCAAATAGGTGCGTTAACTGCTCTAGTTTGGTTAGTTTGCGTCGGGAGATTTCTTCAATGGTCATTACGCCGCAGATTTGCTGACGACCAGGCAAGACAATTTCATCCTGACGTTGATTGTGCTGGGGAGTAGAGCGAGTCTGGGTAACTCCTTTAGAAAGTATAGATAAAGGATGCACTGGGCGATCTACTACTTCGCCAAATTCCTTGCCATCCCAAGTCCAATAGTTTGGTATTGGTTCGGGCTTCGTCGAACGGGAATTGAATTGATACCAAAGATGACTCCAGGTATCTTCTATGGTCAAAGACTTAACATCTAGTTTCCAAGCAGTCTTGAGTATGGACTGCCAAATGAGAAACCCTTGGGTGTAAGCAGATTCTAATGATTCTGCGTAAAAATCTTGCTGTAGTTGAGTTTTATCCCCCGTAGCGGTAGATAATAATTTGTTGCCCATACGAATTAGGGTAGAAACAAAATCAGTCCCCACATCACCACCACGAGTAAAGCTATAGGTGCAGGTTACGGTAAAGCTCAAGTTTTGCCTTAAGCCTTGAGCCGATAAAGATTGAGTTCTGCCCAACTCGGATTCTGCCAGCAGAGCCACACCATCAGAGTCGCAGTTACTAATTACCTCACTAAGCTGGGCAATACGTTCGATATCCGAAGCATATTTCTCGCAGTAAAAAGTCAATGACTCCCCTGGTACGATCTCTTTCGCTGCTGTCTCTGTAGCCTCCCAGTATTTCCGTGCCTGTTGGGGCGTAAAGCTGGTGTGCCAGGGAGTTAATTTGAAACAAAAGACGATCTGATATTGTTGACCGTTTTTGAGAAAGAGCGCACCACGGTCTTTTCCGCTCTGGCTATATTTAATAGGCGAAACTAAGTGCTGAAATCTATTGAAGGCTGGGTAGACTTCTTTTTTTCCGTTCTGAGTCATTTCGACAGTGTATTGAGGTTTTAAAGTTAGTTCTTCATCCTTAATTAGCGATCGCAATTGGGCGGGACGATGTTCGGGAATGGGAGAAACATAGGGAAGTTTGTTATATGACCAGTTTTTGCCAGGTAAAGGACGCATCCTATCGGTCATGTAGTGGGGATGAGTCCCTGTAGCTAGAAGCCAAGTACCTGTCATGAAACCGAACATTATGCCGAAGTGCTTATCTTTTCCTCCTGATGCTCCTACAATCAGAAAGCAGAGGAAGGCGATTACTCCTATTGGCATTACCTGAGATATAGGCAAGAAGCCAAAGAACTTGGCTTGGCGATTTAAGGAGGAGTTAATTGAAATTAGTTCTGGAACTTCCATTTGGTGATAGTTTACTTGGTAGACTACGTTCGGGGTTGACTAGTTTTTAGCTATAAGCTGTTAGCTATAAGCTTTAGATAGAGATGCAAGACTTTATATGCGGAGCGGTATCCTTTAGGGCAACTATTGATAGCCAGAGATTTAGGCTATATAGACTCAAATCAATATCAACTATTTGAGTCAAAGATATTAAAGATCAACAGAATGTTGGGAGGATTACTTAAAAAGCTTAAAGCTTCAAATCAGGCTCTATGTTCCTGTAGCAATTACCGCTGTCATGATGTCAATTGCCAGTACAATCCCGAATAGACCACCAACAAACATAATGATGGGAGTCATGCTTTGTCCTTGTTGCTGCTGTTGCCAAGCTGCAAAACCACCACCAAGGCCGACCAAGATTAGAGCAATCCGAATAAACGTGAACAAGGTGTCAATTTGAGTAGTACTTATACTTCCAACACCGCCACTAGTTACCAAACCATCAATTGCTGTTTCTAACCCAGTCAAGAACAGAGCGTGACTTGGTTGCCAGCTACTAAAAGCTAAAGTCAAACCGCAGACGACTGTGAGTAGATGCCAAATAGAGATCCTAGAATTGAGTTTTTTGGAAATCAGAGGGAGACAGGCGGAAATAAAATATAGGCTTCCTGCTACAGCAAAGCTAGCCAGAATAGTCGCGAGTAGAGCTAAATCGGTAATGGCAAGATAAATAGCCATGCCAATACCGCCAATCACAAAGATTAAGTCTTTTTCTTCAATGCGAAAACTAGATAGGAATTGTCTGGAGTAAGGTTTTTTAGTAGTATTTTTATTTTTTGGGGTTTGGGATTGGAAGGAAATAGTCATTTGTTTAAAAGTTGTAGTTTAAATGCTTGTGTATTGCTTACATATCTAAAATAACGACGAGTCAACCTTATTCGCCCTAAGATTTGACTCGTCTTCAATCGTTATTTGGTTTTATGCGATCGCAACTTTTGTTGGGCAAAATCGCACTAAGGTACGAGGGAACATGACAGTAGTTTTTATGTCGCTACACTTTTATTTTTAGATCCGTCTCTGTTCCAGCTAAATCAATGCAATTAACATTACTAGTTCCTAAATTTTGGGTTTTAACAAGCGAGTAAAGCCAGCTTGTTCAAAATGCTTATCTGAAGTGAAAGCTATAGTCATTCCTTCTTGTTGCATAATTGCAAAACTAATACAGTCAGTTAACCCCCAATTTTTGTCCAAACGCTGACTATAAAGTTGCCAACCAGCATCGAATAAAGATTGACTAAGGGGAACTATTTTTAAACCAGAAAGATTTCTGAGACGATTGATAAAATTAATTGTTTGAGAACGAACTCTTGGAATAGTCAAAGCATCTGCTACTTCCAACAAAACAAAATCGCTGGTAATCAAACTACAGTTATCTTGTTGAAGCTTTTTTCTAACTTGTTTTGCGAATAAATGAAAATCATCATCAATGTTAATTAACGCCAACCATGCTGCGGTATCCACAAAAACTTGGCGACGAGAAGTTAGTCCTGAAGGGGTCACAATTAATCAATATTTTGTTTTGGTGTGCCGTGAATATAGTGGTCGTGCTGATGAGATAAATCTGAAATACCCGTACTCATTTGATTTTCTTGAATAATTTGGTCAAAATCATCCCAGGCAACGACTTGTTTTTTTTCTAGTTCCTGAAGAATCATCGCAGCGATTCCATCTTGTTCTGATTCTGGCAGCTCTCGCACAGAAGCGATCGCTTTTTTCAATAATTCACTCATGACAACATCCTTTTAATTTCTATAATACTTTTCAACTCAACATTATTGGTAACGCATCAAGGTCAAAATTAATTTTTGCTTCAAGCGATCTCATTCTAGTAGCTGATACTCAGAAACAATTTGACTGACGTTCTGCCAAACCTCTTCTCTGGTCATTATTTGAGTATTTTCTCTAGTACATTCAAGACGAAATATATTTTAGCTTCGAGCGATTGCCTATTTCATCAAGGCGCGGTCGTTTATTCTTTAGAGCAAAATTATTAGCGAGGTTGGATAAATCTATAATTTTGCTTCAGACTAAATTGCCAAGAAATCTAAATTGAAAATCAAGATCCCATTTTTCGCTCTCAAGTAGTTGACATACTTTTTGACAAATTTGCTTTTTTCTTGAATCTGCATCAATCAAAAAACTAGGCTCATCAGGATTATTCGCAGCACTACACTCTTCTGCATACTTCAGTATTCCTTTACTTATGTTCGCTCTCTTACCTCTATTATTAATTTGAAGCTTTCGTATACTCTTATAACTATGTTTTCTGAGAATTGAGTTAATTGCTTTTATGATTAACCCTGGTGGCATGAAATCTTCAATTTCCCATTCATCTCTGTGTTTAGTTTCTATTTCAGTTGTTTCACCATCATACCGTGGTGGAAATAATACCTTTGGTTCAAGTTTAGGTATTGATTTTGGTTTAACTTTTCTAGCTTGCTCTCTGCCTTCATTATCATTGTCAAATAAGCATATGACTTTAGGTTTATAGTTTAGACCCTCTGCCATATCGTTATAAAATTGAAGATATCCTCCAATTTTCGAGGCTCCCCCCGCCCATGTAATATTTGGGCTGCGAAAGTCAGATAATTTAAATAACGCTTCTAAATATATTTTGTCTTCTTCTCCTTCCACCAAGATGTTTAATGGCATTAGTTTCCATCCATCATTGAAATCAATTCCAAGATGGTCTTTGATTTGAGAGGCTTTTTCGGATGGAGATCCTTGTGAAATAGGACTGGTATTCATCTCCATGAATTTTTTCCCAGGTTGTCTTTTATAAGTTTTAGGTTCTTCTTTGCCTTGAAAAAGATGAGTATGCGTCAATTCTCTTAAATCTATAAAATGCTGAGAGTGTGTAGTAAGAACTATTTGCTGACTTTCTTTCTGTGTGATTTCAGAAAACACGCTTGCCACCTTCTTTTGAAGTTTTGGCTGAAGAAATGCTTCTGGTTCATCTACACCCCAAATTACATTTTGCTTAGAATTATTTGAAATGTATTGCATTAATGCCAAAAACAAGGCTCTTTGCGCTCCGCTTCCCTTTGATGATACGCTCAGAGCATTGCCATCAAAAAGAGTAATTTCGGTCATAGTTTTTACTACATCCCTGAGTTTCTCAAACTCAGCAAAGTATATCTTGACCTGTTTACCCTTCAAAATTCCATCAAAGTCAGTAAGACTTTCAAAACAAGTATTTATTTCTTTTTCAATGTCTGATATTGCTTTTTGGGATAGTTCTATAAACTCTTCTAGCTTTTTGAGTGGAGCGGATTGCCTTGTTCGTTTTGTGTCTAATGAAAGCAGTCCATCTTTTTCTAGGATAGTAGCAATTAGATTTGGCAAATTGACATTGTGAGATTCTATAAAAATGAATCTAAAATTCTTAAGTAAATCTGATACAAAATCGACATCACTATCTTTGTTATCTACTTTGTATTGTATTTCTCCATTTTTGAAAAACAATACTTTGATGGATAATTTAGTATTATCTTTTTCAAAATTGCCTGTAAGCTCTGTTTTTGCTCCTCCTCCTCCAGAACCGTTGACAATATGATAGGGTAAGTCCTCTTTTGGAGTAAATACGACATCTGACAGATGATTGAAATATAAATTTAACGCTCTTAAAAAGTTTGTCTTTCCAATATTATTTTCGCCACAAATAATTGTTGGAAGCTCCTGAGATATGTTCAAATTCACGTCCATTAAAGATCTAAAATGCTTTACTTGGAAGGAAACAAATTTGTTGTTCTTCATAAAATACTTTTTATGTCTTGGATGAAAAAAGCTACTTTTTAAAAGCTTCGTGAAATTTATTCTAAGCCACCGTATTGAAAAGGTCATTTGCAGCTTCATTAAACGACTGCATCAATGACACTACTAAATTCGTGTCATCATCATCAAAAAACTTTCGTTCGGTTAAGTCAGTTAAGAGAGTAGTCAGAGGAACAGAGAAGGTTCTTCCTTAGTCACTTGTTCTGGCTTTGGTGTTGACACTGGCTGGGTTGTAACGTTTGCTAAAACCTCTCCCTCTACTTCTACAAAACGTTCTAAAATATCGAGTTTGGCAGAGTCATTAATCTGACTCGATACTTTCCAGCTTTCTTTATCTGCCTGAGCTTCAAACACTGAAAAAGCCACGCCATTGTCAACTTCAAAAATCGATACCCCTTGTCTATCCTCTGATAGATTAATTTGGAGCTTATGGGGTTTTAGGCGATTGTTGAGTTGGTCAAAGTCTCCTTCGTAACTAGAGATTAAATCAGCCATCTGCCGATCTATATCGGGCGTTGGATCTACGCTTATCTCTGGTACTTCAACTTCCTCTGTTGCTTCGGTTTCGGTTTTAGCCTCAGCAATAACGTCTGTCTCTATCTCAGTTCTGACAGGCACTTCTGCCATTGGATTGTTAGCTACTACTTCTACTTCAGTCTTCGCCTTAGTTTCTACCACCATATCTTCTAGATTAGGTATGAGATCGGGAGTATTAGATTCAAGGGATGCTTGAATTGCTTCGAGATTTTTTTCAATCTTTACCAACTCCTCCAGCATTTTATCGAGGGTTTTTTCGATCGCATCAAGCTTATCATCAAGGGATGCATTAGACTTTAAAAGTTTATTGATCGCTGTATCTGCTGCTTTGGGGGTGGGTTGAGACTGGGCTGGCGGGGTAGGACTAGTTTTTAATCCAGCGTCGGGGTTGGGTACTGAGGTATTGAAAACATCTGTATTGGATACTGGTGGTTTATTCTCTGAAGTAATGAAATCATCTCCCACTCGATCCATTTTGAGATCGATCGCCCTTTTCTTCTCTTCAATCAGCTTCATCTGTTGAGCGATGCTGTTTAATCGAGCTTCTTGAATCCCAGAGGGAATACCGTTAAGGAAGCTGCCAATGATGTTCAAGGTGTCGCCATAAAGTTGTATGGGATTAATTTCACCTTTAGCCATGTCTTTGAGAGCCTTACCAATACTTTGATGGAAGTTGCCCGCAGTCTGTAAGTTTTGAGTGGTAGTTTTTATGCCCCAAGCCATTTGGGGGTTATGGATGGATTCGGCTTGAGGAATGGGTGGCAATACAGGAGACGCAGCTTTGTTGGCATGGGGAATTTGGTTGGCTATAGGTGCAGTACTATTATTGAGGGTAAAGTTCTTCTCTTCGATCAAGGTAGGGGGATTTTGATTGACTTGATCTTTTGCCTGTTCAGGTGTCCTAAAGGACGTTGTCCTAAAGGATACACCTTCGGATATACCCTTGTGGTATACCGCTTTGGACGCGCTAGCTAATCCTTTAGGGCATATAGCCAAAGCTGCAAGCCCAGCTACTGCTGAATTGGGAGTGGGAGCAGAAGGGTGAGGTGAAAAAGCTTCTGGGGTAATAGTTTGAGCGATCGCTTGAGCTTTGGACAGAAATGGTGCGTGAGAAGTCGGTATTGCTCCTGGCGTAACCTGAGTAGGGATAGTTCTAGTTTGGACTGGGGCTGCATTCGTTACTTCTCGCTCTATTGGCGGTATGGTTGCTGAAGTTGTTGTCATAAGTTGCGGTTGGACGATACCGAGATTCACTGCAATACGAGCTGAGACTATATCGGGACGCAGATAGGTTAATTGTTCTGGACTAGCTTTTGTTCCCTGGGGTAGAGAGTCTTTGATTAGAAAATAACTGGTGCTAGTGCGATCGCCAATGCTAGCGGTAAGTTCGGGGACGGAATTGTTTTGACCTTTTAAAGTTTGCTCCTTGGCATTAAAGGTGAGGCGGGGATAGTTATTATCCTGAAGAGAGTAGGTGTCTGCTATTCTTTGAGCGGTAGCAATATAGATTTCTGGAGCGTACATTCCGCCTTGCTGGCACTGCTGCGCCGAAGCTTCGAGAATGCTTTTAACGTAGTTTATTTGGTTGGGGTCTTGAATGCGGTTGTTTTGTCTTTTAGCGTAAACCATGATGTTTTTAGTGTTTTGAGGTTATTAAATTGTTTAAATCTCTAACTGATTCCGATTTGGTTCGGGATCGTCAGGGCGATCGCAAACGCCCTCATTTTGCTTCTTTGGTAAGGTTTTTCGGTATTTTTCTCGCTTATTGAGTATCGAATCCAGACGGTCTTGATTGCTCTGATGAATTGTTGCTGCCTCTCTACGGCGGGCTTTACTGCGTAACTTTTTGGGACTTTTCGGCAGCTCTTTCTGGGGAACCATAATAGAACCAGGCTGGATCGAAAGCTCTACTGTTTTGTCATTTGAGATTACCTGAGCCTTGAATTTAGCCGATACGGGTAGTTTGTTTGAATCTTGAGAGAACATTCCTAAAGAGTAGTAGTTGCCGTCTCCAGGATGTTGCATATAGACCATCGGATCTCCGTGGCGGTCTGAAGTGGGGTCGTTAAAGGTAGAGACAGTAAAGTTAAGTTGGCGATCGTGATAATAGGCTGAATCAAAATCGTGGTTCGCGTAGGCATTTTTATCCTTACCCAGTAACTGAACCTGGCTTATCTCCTGTCCCAAAGCCTGAGAAACTCTTTCTGGCATTACGGAAAAGACCAATGAAGCTTTACGACTTGTCTGACCCATTAACCAGTTCATGTGTCTGGGAGCAACAATACTGACTGGGTTGTATTTTTTAGTGCCAGAGGTGAAGGAGAACAGTTTATTGTAAAGCTGACGATCGCTATTAAATAATGTTTGTTTGGCTTTTTTGAGGTCGATAAGGTCATGATGGCGGGCAATTTGGGGATCGTGAAAAGGCTCGAACAACTGCTTGACATGGGGAGCTATGTTCTTAATCGCAAATACTACACAAGGTTTAGTGGGATGAACCGTAGCCTCAAAGTCCTGACCTTGAGCGTTTAACATTTCTTTTATGTAAACCGCACAGTCTTTTCTGCCCTGGCTAGCAAACAGACTAGATTCAAAAGGAGCTTCCACGATGTAAGCAGGTTGGTCTTTAATTAAGTCTCGCCTAAATTGATGTTTCTCCTTTTGATAGGTGTAGATACTCGGATCGAAGTGACGGCAAATATCGATACACTTGCGACGGCAAGAAGTTTCCGAGCTATTATTGTGTTGTTTTTGCCACAGAGTTGCTGCTAGTTCATCTTTAGCAACGCTACTTAGTTGAGCCGTCACGATTTGCTCTTTAATTCCCGCGTAGGTTCTGGCAAATCTTTGCTTTATCTGTTGAGAATCGCTTATTTTCTCTCGAACGATCAGTTTTACGTTGTCGTTATATTGCTGAAGAATATTCGATGACAATCGAGCGATCGCAGCTTGGGCAGTATCGTCTAAATTATTCTGACTTTGCAATAGATGCTTATATTGACTGGCAGGCATCTCTTTTAGCTCGCAACTCTCCCAAATTTGGTTGATATGGCGGGGTAAGATATCCACCACCGAACCATTTTGGGCTATTGGCAAGGGAGCAGAGCTAAATACCCTATCGTCTTGTTTAAAGTCGAAAAAAGGTAGGGCAAAAGCTTCACTATTAAGTCGTCTATTTAAGTCTGGATAATAATCGGTATAGCGAGTCGAAGATTTAGGACTGTCTACCTCAACCTGTAAAGAATCAAATAGAACATCCATCAATTCTCGCTTGAATTTTAAGAAGTACTTTTGGTCTTGAACGTCAGCTTCAGGATTAGGTTGGGCGCAGTTTACCCGACCGATGGCATTTGCTATTCGACCGATGGAATTTAACCTTACAGCTAGAGCCATGTGTTTGAGGTCAGACTGAGGATAAGCTTTTTTCTCTTTCTTGACTACAGGATTAAAGTCTCGATTGAGATCGTTCCCTTCGGCATCTAGCTGTACCCGTGCAGTACGAGTCTCCGCTGCAATGGTAGGGAGTAGATCGCAGGGAGTACAGACTAACTGGTCGCCATCAAAATCACACTGATGATACCTCATGGCATCGTCAGGATTAATAAAGACACATCCCTTTGTATCAATTAGTTCGGGGATTTGCTCGTTGTCTACAACGTAACGACGAATATTATCCTTATTAATAATGGGGTAGCGAGTGACGATCACCTCAGTGCCACTAATTATATGAGGAGCTATTACTGTACCTGGTTTGATGTCAGCAGGTTGAGCCATAGCAGATTCTAGGGTGTTAGCCCCTTTTGTTGACAGTTCTAACCAACGTTTGCGTAACTGGTCGCGACAAAATGAGACAATTTTGGGATGGTTAGCTAATTCCCCTCTAGTATCGGCACGCAAAACCTCAATCAGACCAAACTCATTTTTATCTTCAACTTCTTCGTCCTCTAAATTTTTAAGCTTTTGTTTTTGGTCGTGGTTTTTAACTAAGTATTGAGCTAAGAGTTGATAATCATTTTGGATTGACTTTAAATATTCCGCTTCAGCTACAGTGGAAGGAACAATATCCTGCTCGATCGCTTTGGGGGAATACCATTGAGTTAGCTGCCAAGAGTTGCGATAATCCTGAAGCTCGGCATTGGAATTATTTCCCAACACTAGTTCTGGCATTTGATATACTCCACAGGCAAGTCGATCTCTACCCCAATCATAAGCGTGAGCGAGAACGTCTAAAGCTTGTTTGCTCGGCTGCTGGAGGATGTAGCTGCGATCGCTAGGATCGATTTGATACTGGACTCCTTGGTTTTGTAGGATAGTCGGCAAATAAGCTAGATCGTCAAGCTGCTGCGGGTTGAGATTGGGTTTTGGAGTCAACCGCCACTGGTTATTAACCTGGCTGACTTTCATCGATCCTGTGTTATTAGACCATCCCTTAATCGAACTGCGATCGAGAACTAGGTCATAGCCACGATTTTCAGTACGCCTACTATCTATAGCTACCGTACCTTTAGCGATAAAGGTGGGCAAAGGACTATCGGGACTGGAATTAGCTAGACGAAATTGAAAAGGAGTATTTTCTTTTCCTCCTAACCGGTCGGCTAGACGGGGGGATACTTTACCATGACAATCTCCCACTCGTAGGTCTTTTGCCACCTTACGCTCCATTTCACTTTCATGCTCGAAATCGACTATTTTAACGGTGATAGGCTGCTCTAAGTTAGCAATGCCTTCGGTACAGCTCGACACCAGTAGAGAACCATACCGACAGCAGTGGTCGGGCTGAGAGGCAAAAAAGCGATCTCGCACTTGTGCTGCTACTTCTGGTTCGCTCATGTACACCGTGCCACCAGAAGCTAAGAGGACTTCCGTACAGTTACCTAAATTGAGGCGATCTAGCTGGGAGAAATAAGCCTGGAGGTTGTAGTTTGGATCTCCTGTAGCCCTTAATAGGTCATCATCAACCTTAACGGCAATGATTTTATCTGGGGCATCGGGAACTAATTGGGACAAAACACAATTTCCTAAATCTTGATGTCCGTCAAAATTTTGATGAGCGATATTATAAACCCTGACTTTTAAGCCAGAATCTGGTGTTTTGCTCATGGTTTTCTCGTATAATCTTGAAAGTTACATCCGCAGTTTAGGTGGAGTAGGTTCTATCAACCCTAACTTACTCAATAAACTGGGTCGTACTAAAGTCCTATACAAAATCTTAGATTTATATACAGAATGAGTAGCGAAAATTGTGCCTACCATGAGGTAAAAGTCCCTAAAGGCTTTAATTATGATGCGGTAGAACAAGCATTGGAACGACAAGAGCCAGTTTCTTTAGCGGATGAGGGTTGTTATATTGCCTTGCAATTGTGCATTCAAGATTATCGCCGAATGTTCGTAGCTAATTTCATGGATGGTCAAGATGGTTGTTACACCGTAGATTATGAGTATCAGACTTTTCCTTTCTACTATGTCCTACATCCACCCACTCCTGTGGACTGGGAGCGTGATTCAGTAGAGACGATGATTGATAAATCTACTTTTTGGGATCGGTTGTGATTTACCTTTAGATTATTTAAATGCGATTCATAGCCTATCGGCTCTAGGCTGTTTTCAGCAATTAAATATAGAAAAAAGTATATTATAGTAAACACTTTTTTGAAGACAACAATCGAAATTTAGTCGTATTTCAGCCAATTCTCTACTTTTAAATTAGGAATACGTGAAAATTCACGAACATTTGCGGTAACTACAGTCAAGTTTAAAGATAAAGCATGAGCAGCAATTAATAAATCATTTGCTCCAATAGGTTGCCCTTGTTTTTCTAAGGTATTACGAATTTCAGCATAGTAGCGATCGTAGGGATTCGTAAAAGGTAAAATATTGATAGCATCTAAAACTATTTCGAGTCTTTCTGTAAGCCTAGTTAAATTCTTTTTTCTAGCTCCAAATCGTAATTCACTAGTTACAATAATACTTGTGCAGATTTTTTCTTCACCAACTTTTTGAATCTTATGAAAAATAATTCCTCTTGGGTGTTTTACGAGTTCTGAGATTATATTTGTATCCAATAAATATAAATAACTCATAACTAAATCTCGATATCATCTAGAGGTAATAGACCTTCATCGAGATCACCAAGATCTTCTTCAAGATCTTCTAAGTTTGCAAGAACTTCCAATAATGATTTTTTCTCGTAAGGTTCAATAATTAATTTTCCCTCTTCTTGTCTGATAACAACTTCTGATGTTGACAGGTTCAATTCTTGAGGAATGGATAGGGTTTGAGTGTTTCCATCCTGAATGAGTTTGACATGATATTCTGTGGTCATAATAATTCTCCTGAATCTAATTTGAGGTTTCGATTTCCACATGACATTCATGCTATCGCATACAAAGCATGCAAAGGACTAGCTTCGCGTCATACGCATATTGCGTAGTAGAAAACTTATTTTGAATTATGTTCTTGACGTAGTTGACGAAACTCTTCTACAAGTTCGCTATCACTCTTACCATACTGTATTTACTTCTATGTAAGTTTAGATGACAAGCAGCGCAGACTGCCCGTAGGTTAGAAACTTGATTTTGCGAAGGATCGTGGTTTCGATGATGCACTTGTAATATGTCCGCAGCCCATTCTGAACGATTTAGATTACTTGGTTTTTCTCCAGGTCTATAACACTGTTTCCCACAGTATTGGCATCGCCACTGGGCAGCTTTTTTTACTGATAATGCTATGCTGTGCCAATTTCTAGGGTAATGATTAGGATTTACAGTCATTTTGAATCTAGCGATCGCTCAACAAAATTATCTTATCGTATTCGGCGATCGCTCAATAATTTATTAGACTATCCAACATTAAAACTTTAGTGGATACAACTCTAAAACCATTACTGCTGCTCCAGAACTCTATATTTCATTGACTTTTAAATCAATTGATAGAAAAATAAAAGAAGGAGCGATCGCCAACCAGAAAAGGTGGTAATTCACTCCCAAACAGGTGCGCCAACACCTATTT
This sequence comes from Cyanobacteriota bacterium, assembly GCA_046050865.1. Taxonomy (GTDB): domain Bacteria; phylum Cyanobacteriota; class Cyanobacteriia; order Cyanobacteriales; family Xenococcaceae; genus Waterburya. Next base: position 2,525 of record JBJOPG010000113.1, on the reverse strand, counting down.
TTCTTTTATTCAAGTACTGAAATGATATCATCTGAACTGCTTCTCGTTCAACTAGCTAAGGTTGACGATTATATTTGCATTGTGGAATTAGCTATGTCGCTAGAAGCTTCTGTTTCTCAAGTCAGACATAGGCTCAAAGAATTAGGCAATCGGGTAGAACACAACGATAAAGATGAATGGCGGGTAGTTAAAAATATTGTTCCAGAACGTATGCTATCAGAATCAGAAAAAGCAGAACGAGACGATCTAGAACGTACAGTACAACAGGCTTTTTTCGTTGCGGGGCAAGCTCTAAAAGCATTACTAGATAAAAGATTATACCGAGAAACTCACTCAAGTTTTGAATCTTATGTTCGCGATCGCTTTGATTTTACTAAACGTGCTGCATATTATTTAATAGATGCCCATGAGGTCGTGAACAACTTGAAAAGTGAACAATTTGTTCACTCATACAAAAGTACTATATTACCGACTAAAGAATCTCAATGTAGAGATCTTGCTGGACATCCTCCAAAAATACAATGCAAGGCTTGGAGTAGAGCGGTAGAACTAGCTGGGGGAAAAGTTCCTCCTGCCAGACTGGTCAAACAAGCGGTTAGAGAAATAACACAGAGCGACAATCAAGAGCAAAACTCAAATTTAGAAGTAAAAGGATCGGTCGAGCCTAGTTTTCGTGAAGTTAACTATACTGCGGGGATAGGAGTTGAATATACAGTGAGATTTGATGAAGAAACCTATTATCGCTTGCAGGCTTATCAAGATAAAATAGGTTCGGCAACTAAAAGTGGAGCAGTAGCGAGGTTATTAGATGCGATCGCAGAGCAAGAGTAAGCAAAAATTGACTTTAAATCTATTGCATCTGCTTTATGTAAATAAGTTGAAGTACAGTCCTGATTGGGAATCTTGGGTTAGCTATTTGATCGGTAGCGAGAATCAATGGGAGATAATAGATTATCCTCAGCTACTAAATGTTGCTGCCTTGATTACTTCGGGACTAACTCAGGAAAGGGCTAGCATTGACGAAACCAAAATACTGCTCCAGCAAATAGAGCGTTGGGTTACTCAATCAAACGGAAAGTTGATTGAAGTCCAGGAATCAAAGCACCGCACTAAATGGTATCCTGCCTGTTTAATAGATGTTGCAGTGGGTGAAGATAAAAAAACAGCTTGAAGTAATCTTGCCGTAACAACTCAAGCTAACTGCTGTTTGAAAAGTCGCCGTTAGAACTTATTATTTGAAAGTAAAAGCGATTTACAAATGAGTAGCGATCGACAAGAAGAAACTGAGTACGAGCTATTAGAAGCAATATATCTGCTTTTTCTCTACCTACATGGTGGCGAAAATTATTCTAAGTATTTGGCAAAGCCATTTCCACCTAGTGGAAGTAAAAGGAACTGGCAGAACAAAGATACTTTTACCAATATGGAGAGCTTGATAGGCTTACAATACAATATTCTCGACGATTTAGAATCCAAAGGTTTCGTCGAACAACCTCAAAAGGGTTCGAGTAGAAAAGGTCGTACATATGCATTGCTGAATAAAAAAGGGATGGCTGCTGCCAGAAGCATTTTAAAGAAACTAAATATTAACGGTGCAGAAGAAGCTTTAAAAGAAAGACAACACCACGAGGAATATATCAAGCATAAGAACAAAATTGAACTACAGGCTGAAGAAAGCAATCTTGAAGATGATTTTGAGCCATAAAATTTCGATCTTTAAGTTTCTGCTTTGATATTAAGCAGTCAGAGTATTTATCTGTAAAGCTTAAAGACAAATGTCTCTAAGTCAGACTAAAGGTGCTAAGGAAAGCGATCTCGACGCACAGTTAACTCAAATAGCCTAACGGCAAAAATTAGCCAGATAATTATTCTGGTTAATTTTCTGATACTAAATCCGATTACCAAAACATACTTATAATAGATAAGAAACATTAGAATAATTGCTAATGCCAAAGAAAGCTTATTTAGCCAAACATTTTAGTTCGGATGAACTTAGGCAAAAATATCGAATAACCAAAGATTTAATAGAGTCAAGAAGATGGCATCTATTATGGAAAATATCCTTGGGATGGACAGTTAAAAATAGCGCAATAGTAGTAGGATATTCTTATCCTTATGCCAAAAGCATTCTGAAGAGATATAACCAGGATGGAGTGGCAGGAGTTAAAAATCGAAAGAACCAAACTAGCAATCATGCCAGAGGTAAACGAAAATTGCTATCAAAGCAACAGTTGGAAAAATTGACCTTGGCAATCGAGCAAAAACCAGCAGATGGAGGAATTTGGACAGGGGTAAAAGTAGCTCGCTGGATCGAGAAAGAAACAGGCGAAGAAAAAGTCTGGAATCAGAGAGGATGGGATTACTTAAAAAAGTGCAGCTACTCTTGGCAGAATCCAAGACCACAACATCTCAAGGGAGATAAATTAGAACAAGAAATATTTAAGACCAATTTACCATCAAAAGTCAAAAAGCTAGAAGAAGAAAACCCAGAAGCAGAGGTAGATGTCTGGTTTTTTGATGAGCAT
>JBJOPG010000112.1:0-20302 GCA_046050865.1 Cyanobacteriota bacterium | reverse complement strand
AGAGCAATTCAACTTCATCCCCTGGTATGTCCTGCCTTTAACGCTGACTTTGATGGCGATCAAATGGCGGTTCACGTTCCTCTGTCTTTAGAAGCTCAAGCTGAAGCTAGATTGTTGATGTTGGCTTGTCATAATATCTTGTCTCCCGCTACAGGCAGACCGATTGTTGCCCCATCCCAGGACATGGTTTTAGGTTGCTATTATCTGACCGCAGAAGACCCTAAAGCAGTTAGGGGTGCAGGTCGTCGTTTTGGTAATTTAGACGATGCCATTAAAGCCTATGAACAGGGACAGATCGATCTCCATGCCCGTGTTTGGTTGCGTTACGAAGGAGAAGTCGTCACAGATCAGCCTGATACAGAGGTTGTAGATTCAGAAAGCTTAGGTGACGGTAGCATAGTTGAATATTACCGCGAAAGATTTGTGAGAAAATCCGCCGCAGGCGAACAAATTTCTCAGTATATCAATACTACTGTGGGGCGCATTATTTATAACAAGACTGTGCAAGACGCTCTATCCGCAGCAGTTTAGGCATTGTCAACCTCTAATTATCAAGTTTTAGTAGCTTAGGAACAGAAAAACCAAGAATGAAATTTTATAACCACATCGTTGATAAGGGTCGTCTGAAAAAGTTGATGGCTCTGGCCTTCACTGAATATGGCTCGGCTCACAGTGCGACGGTTGCTGATTCGCTCAAAGAATTGGGATTTCGTTATGCAACGGTAGCCGGGGTTTCGATCAGTGTTGATGACTTAAAAGTGCCCCCCATCAAAGCGGAATTATTAGAAGCAGCGGAAGGGGAAATTAGAGAAACGGAAGCTCGCTATGCCAGAGGAGAAATTACTGAGGTAGAGCGTTTCCAAAAAGTAATTGATACTTGGAACAGTACTTCGGAAAATCTGAAGGATGAGGTGGTCAATAATTTTCGCGAGACCGATCCCTTAAACTCGGTTTATATGATGGCCTTTAGTGGAGCGCGGGGTAATTTATCTCAGGTACGTCAACTTGTGGGAATGCGTGGTCTGATGGCCGATCCTCAAGGGGAAATCATTGATTTACCGATTAAAACTAACTTTCGAGAGGGACTAACCGTAACGGAATATATTATTTCTTCTTACGGTGCGCGCAAAGGGTTGGTGGATACTGCCTTAAGAACCGCTGACTCTGGATATTTGACTCGTCGTTTAGTTGACGTTTCCCAGGACGTAATTGTGCGGGAAGTAGACTGTGGCACTCAACGGAGTATTAGTCTAAAAGCCATGAAAGATGGCGATCGCACTTTGATCAATCTTTCTGATCGTCTTTTAGGTCGAGTCTTGGCTAGTGATGCCATCGACGACCAAACAGGGGAAGTAGTCGCCGCCCGTAATCAAGCAATCAATCAAGATTTAGCGATCGAAATTGGCGATCGCGTAGAAGAAGTGATGGTGCGATCGCCCCTTACTTGCGAAGCTGCCCGTTCCGTCTGTCAAAAATGCTACGGTTGGAGTCTGGCCCACGGACACATGGTGGATATGGGAGAAGCAGTGGGGATTATTGCTGCCCAATCCATTGGGGAGCCTGGTACTCAATTAACCATGCGTACCTTCCACACAGGTGGGGTGTTTACAGGGGAAGTAGCCCGTCAGATTAGAGCTAAAGCCGATGGCAAAGTAGAGTTTGGGGATGGTTTAAGCACTCGTCAAATCCGTACTCGCCATGGTGACGAAAGAAATCAAGTGGAAACCATTGGTGATATTAAGTTAGTGCCCCACAAAGGCAAGACTTCTAACACCCCGTTGACTGCGGGTTCTCTAATTTATGTTGAAGATGGAGAAGAAGTCAAAAAGGGTCAGCTACTGGTGGAAGTAGCCATGGCTAAAGTCCAAAAATCAACAGAGAAAGCATCCAAAGATGTAACTTCTGATTTAGCAGGAGAAATTCTATTTGCTGATCTGATCCCCGAAGATAAAAAGGATCGTCAAGGCAATACCACCAGAATTGCCCAAAGAGCAGGACTGCTATGGGTCTTGTCAGGAGAAGTATATAACTTACTTCCTGGAGCAGAAGCCCTAGTTAAAAACGGCGATAAAGTTAAACCAGGAGATATTCTGGCTCAAACCAGATTAACCGCTGCTAATGGTGGTTTGGTGAGAATGGTTCCCGATAGTCGCGAAATTGAAATTGTGACTGCTTCGGTATCCCTTGACCAAGCAAAAGTCAGGGTAGAAAGTGATGGTGGTCGTGAACAATATATCATCACCACTGCTGATGACCTTAAGTTCTTACTTAAAACTGCTCCTGGTACGAAGGTACAAAACAAGCAGGTGGTAGCTGAACTAATTGACGATTTTTATAAGACCGAAACAGGGGGGATCATCAAATATGGTGGCATCGCTGTGGGGAAAGGAAATCGCAAACAAGGTTATGAGATCGAGCAAGGGGGAACTTTACTCTGGATTCCCGAAGAAAGCCATGAAGTCAACAAAGATATTTCACTCTTAATCGTCGAGGATGGAGAGTATGTTGAAGCAGGAGCAGAAGTTGTTAAAGACGTTTTCTGTCAATCTTCAGGTATTGCCGAAGTCGTGCAGAAAAATGATATTTTGCGAGAAATCATCATTAAACCAGGTGAAATTCATCAAATCGATGATCCGAAAAATGAGTGGCACGAACAGCTAATTCAGCCTGGGACAGAAGTATTGCCAGGGGTCGTTACCCAAGAACTGCGATACGGTGAAGTAATCGAAACTACTGAAGGTATCGCTTTAATCTTGCGTCCTGTTAAAGAATTCCCCGTCGAGGATAAACCTTCAATTCCTTCTCAAGCGTCCATTAATCAAGATGATGGTCGTCAGATCGAATTGCGTTCCGTCCAAAGACTCTTCTACAAAGATGGGGAACGAGTCAAATCGGTAAGCAGCCTATCCCTGCTGAGTACTCAGTTAGTCTTAGAAATTGATACCACTGAAGTTAGTGATCTTGTTGCCAACCTCAGCGCGGATATTGAACTACAGCCGGATGAAGATAATCCTGATACCCAAAGACTGCAAATGGTGATCTTAGAATCGTTAGTTCTCAGAAGAGACACTGATGTTGATCCCCATAGCGGTGAGATTCAAACTAGAGTATTAGTCGAAGATGGACAAGAAATTGTTAAGGGTGCGACGATCGCGCGGACAGAAATCCTTTGTAAATCAGAGGGAGAAGTTCAGGGGATTCGTGAAGGATCTGAGGCGATTCGCCGTATCCTAATTGTGCGGGATAGTGATCTTGTCACTCACGAATTGGATATTCCCCAGAAGGAATGTAGCTTCAAAAAAGGTGACCTCATGGTTTCTGGCAACAAGCTGGCAGCAGGAGTAAGCCTGGAAAATTCAGGTCAGGTAATCAATGTTAGCGGACAAGGAGGGAAAACTAGCGTTACCTTCCGCCATACTCGTCCTTACCGTGTGTCCCAAGGTGCAGTGCTGCATATTGACCATGGTGACTTGGTTCAGAGGGGTGATAATTTAGTACTACTGGTTTTTGAGCGTTCAAAAACTGGTGATATTATCCAAGGTCTACCGCGGATTGAAGAACTACTAGAAGCGCGGAAGCCGAAAGAAGGCTGTATTTTAAGCCGTAATTCTGGAGTTTGCCAGGTAGTCTACGAAGAAAACGAAACCGTTGATATCAAGATTATTGAAGAAGATGGTGTGGTCAGTGATTATCCCATCAAGCCTGGACAAAATGCGATCGTCAGTGACGGTCAAGTAGTGGAAGCTGGACAACCTTTGACGGATGGCCCTGCTAATCCCCATGAAATTCTCGAAACTTACTTTAACTATCATCTGCCAGAAAAAGGCTGTTACGAAGCTTCTTTAATTGGTTTACAAAAAGCCCAGCTATTCCTAGTACGTCAAGTGCAGTCTGTATATCAAAGTCAGGGTATTGATATTTCCGATAAGCATATTGAAGTGATTGTCAAACAAATGACGGCGAAGGTGAGGATTGATGATGGTGGCGACACCATTATTCTCCCTGGTGAATTGCTGGAGTTACGCCAGATTGAACAGGTCAATGAGGCAATGTCCATTACTGGAGGAGCCCCTGCTCAATACACTCCTGTGCTGTTGGGTATTACCAAGGCTTCTCTGAATACTGATAGCTTCATTTCCGCCGCTTCTTTCCAAGAGACTACTAGAGTCTTGACGGAAGCAGCCATTGAAGGTAAGTCAGATTGGCTGAGAGGGTTGAAAGAAAACGTCATTATTGGTCGCCTAATTCCTGCGGGGACTGGATTTAACACTCTTGATGAACCAGGTCGTGCAGACTTAGACGGAGGAATGCGGAGTAATGCGGTCTATGGTTATGGTGATGACTTTGAACCTTATCGCTTGCCAGAGGAGATGAACCTTAATTCTGAAACTAATCTACGTCGCTCATATCAAAACATCAGTGATGACGAAAACATGATTTTAGATGATAAAACAGCTAGAGATTTAGCGACGGGTTTTGATGATTCTGACTTAGATGATGAAGATATTTAGGAGATCAAGATAATCAATTAAATATTGCGGTCGATCTATAGCTTGATAACCTAGCTAATTAAAAATCTAGACGATGTGATGATGAATCAGGAGTAATCTTTAAGACATCATTGCATCGTTCTTTTTTGCACCTGATTTCTCTACAATATAGTTGTAAATGATTACTCTCCAAGCTAGTTAATTTTGTATTTCTTCACCTCAAAATGTGCGCTATTGGCGCTTTTCACTGTTTAGGAATTTTTTAAAACCAGATGATCGATCAATCAAGCCCTTCTAGCAAGAATACAGCAAGTAACTTAAGCAACTTAAATAAATCAAAGATTGCTCCCCATGTTCATAATGAGGAGTCTTTAAAGCAAATTATTAATCGACTATCCCGTATTGAAGGTCATGTTCGTGGCATCAAGACTATGGTAGGGGAGCATCGTCCTTGTCCAGAAGTGCTTAACCAAATTGCGGCAGTGAAAGGAGCAATATCGAGTGTGGCTAAAATTATTTTGGAAGCTCACCTGGAAGAATGTTTGGTACGTGCTGTGGATCAGGGAAATTTGGAAGCAGAGATCAACGAACTAAAGGATGCTTTAAATCGATTTTTACCTTAATTTTTTTATCTTCAATCTTGTATTTAATGCTGATGAAACAAGAAAACTTGAGCTAATATAGGCTAGTTGTTGGTATTAATAGGCTTCTTGTTGTGAGAAAGAGATTACACAATGCATGAAACTAAGATGATTAAAGTTTATTTTCCTGGTTGGCAACTCTGGACTTGTAGTCTCATGGTCAATTTGTTAGTTTTAGCTAGTCCCACCTCTTCAATTCTTGCCCAAAGTGATCCTAATTCTACCAACTTAGTTACTCCTCAGGCTTCTACAGAGAAAGCGACAATCGCCGATCTAGAGCCAGAAATATTATCAGAAATCAATCGAGTGAGAACTAGTCCTCAAAGCTATGCTCAGTGGTTAGAACAGCAGCGGCAATATTATGATGGCATTTGGTTGAAACTCCCTGGAGAAAAGCCTGTTAGAACCAATCGAGGCAAACAAGCCTTAGAAGAAGCGATCGCTTTTTTAAAACAACAAGAGCCTTTACCTCCTTTGGCAAGCTCCGAAGCAACTGATGCCGCCGCTACCTCTGAATTAGCGAATTTTGCTAACACCAACAATATTCAATTTTTTAGTTACGGCAAAAAAACCGCAGCCGGAATTGTCATGGATCTGGTAGTAGATGAGCTATTTCCAGACCGTCGTCGCCGTCAAAGCCTCCTGAGTTCTGAAGCGGAAGATACGGGAGTCGTTTGTAAACCAGACCCCAGATACGCTAAAGTTTGTGCGATCGCCTATTCTGATTCTCCTCTAACTAGAGAAGTCGCTGAAGTTCACACCGAAGCTCCGACCACCTCTGCCACTCCTAGCGCACCAAATGAGACCGTGGCTAAGTCCCCCGAAGTTGAATCTCCCCCTGAACCGGCAGTTAGCGAACCTAAAGTTGAGACTTTACCTGGTATTCCTGTCACACCTGATGAAACCGCAGCGAAGTTACCCGAAGTTAAACCGCCTGCCGAACCAGTAGTTAGCGAACCTAAAGTTGAACCGACCCCTGCCACTCCTACTGCCCCAAATGATACTGTAGCGAAGTCGCCCGCAGTTGAACCTCCTACTGAACCAGCGGTTACTGAGCCTAACGTTGAACCTCCTGCCCCTGTTCAAGAACCAGCAGCAGCAGCAACACCAGAAGAAAAAGATAATACAGATAATGAGAGTGTTGCCAGCTTACCTGTCCCTCCCCAGCCCCAAACTCCGCCGACCAGTACCGAGATAGATGAACCAGAAGCTAGTCCAGAAACTAGTCCAGAAACTCAAGCAAAAACAGAAGAAGATTTAGAAATTGCCCAGGCTGAATCAGAAATAGCAGCAATCGAACAAGAACAGGAAAAAATAGCAGAAAACGAGCAAGAATCTGACCTCCCCGCAGAAGTTGAAGTTGAAGAGGAAGCCTCAACCCCAGAAGAATCGCAAGAAGTAGCGATTAATACCGCAACTGAAGACTTTTCAGAGAAAGTTGAGGAAGGCAAGTTAGAACAGGGCGATCGCGTAATTGCTGATGACGGTAGCCTATACGACTACTATCCAATGCGGGGGAATGCGGGAGAATCTTTGACGATTCATTTAGAAAGTGATGAGTTTGATGCCTTTGTCGCTTTAGTTGATAGTAATGGCAAAACCGTTGGGGAAAATGATGATATTAGCCAAGAAGATAGCAATTCAGAACTTAAAGTGACCCTGCCAGAAGATGGAGTTTATAATGTCATCGTCAATACCTATGATGAAAACGGTACTGGTAACTATGTCTTAAAGGTGAGCCGATAAGATCTCTATTACTCACGTTACGTACTTTTGTCGGTTGGGAGATAGGGAGATGGGGAGATAGGGAGATAGGGAGATAGGGAGATAGGGAGTCCTAAAGGATTAGCTCCGCTTCGCTCCGCGTCATGGGGAGAAAAAAAAGTGCAATTCCTTCTCTTCATTTCTTCATTTAACAATATCTGCCAAGGCAGGTTTAAGTTCAGGATATTGATAGCTAAACCCAATTTGCTGTGTCTGTTTGGGTAATACCTGTTGTCCTTCCAGAACGACGATCGCCCCATCCCCCAGCAATACTTCTAAGACAAAATCAGGCACGGGTAGCCAAGAAGGACGATTTAATACTTCCCCTAAAACTTGACATAACTTACCCATCCGCACCGGGTTAGGAGCAGTAGCATTATATACCCCTGACATTTCTGGCTGTTCAACTGCCTGACAGATTAAATTCACTAGATCATCGCGGTGAATCCAGGAAAACCATTGTTTCCCGTTACCAATCGGCCCCCCTGCAAACATTTTAAATGGGCCAATCATTTTCCCTAAAGCGCCACCGTTAGCCAGAACAATGCCAATCCGCAGAATAACTAAACGGACTCCATGTTCCTTGACTTTTTGAGCCTCAGCTTCCCAGTTTTGGCAGACCTGAGCCAAAAAATCGCTACCTGGATCACTGGTTTCGTCAAAGGTGGTAGTTTCGCTGGTGCCATAGTAGCCGATCGCCGAGCCACTCACTAAGACCTGAGGCTTTTGTTCCGCCATAGCGATCGCTTCCACTAGTTTCCTCGTTCCCAATTGGCGACTTTCCATGATTGCCTGCTTTTGCTGGGGACTCCAACGTTCAGCAATGGGTTCTCCCGCCAAATTAATTACCGCATCACAACCAGATATCTTTTGTTGCCATGAACCCGATGCTTGGGGCTGGTATTGAACAACTTCTAAATTAGCAAAACTAGAGGCAGGAAAGACTTTTTGTACTTTGTTGGGGTTACGGGTGAATACCAAAATCTGGTGTCCTTTTTGGTTAAGTTGAGCCACCAAACGACTACCTACTAGTCCTGTTGCCCCTGTGATCGCGATTTTCATAAATTGTTTTGATATATCCTATCGTAGATATCTATCTACTGACCAAACTTAGCTCTAGCCTGTTCAACGATTTCTGCCGTCACTTCTTCTAATTCTGCGGCACGGGCGATCGCTTCTATTTTTAGACGGGCTTGAGGGCGAGCAAAAAAGGGAATCATTTTTAGCTTTGCATGGGCTTCAGGTGTCCAAGACAAATCATCAGTTAAATTAGTTAAATTAGTTAAAGTTAAATTTTTCATCTTTCACTCCCTTGGGATTGCTGAGATTTCACGCATTATCTAAATAACATGATCTGAGTTATTTGATTGTAAGTCGAAAATATTACTCAAATTCCCTGAGCTTAGACAAAGTTAATCTTGGTTCAAAATTAAAACAATTTAAAGTTGAAAACTACTATCTAATTACTAATTAATCGTTTCCGCCTTACCTAAAGGAGAAAAGCGAATTTCAATGCGACGACGGTTAGCATCAGGGTTGCGGTTGGCAGGAGCAAAGTTTCCTGATGGTAACTGGAGCTGGGCGGCGGAATAAGCCCGAAACTGAACGCCTTCCAATCTGCCTGTTTGTTCTTGCACTGTCTGTAGTTGCTTAACCACTTCTAAAGCCCGCATCAAACCTAAATCTGCATTAGAACCTGCCCGTAAGCTTTCTACGGAGATTTTTCCTTGGGCAACTTCTTCTAGCTGTTGATCGAGATTTCCCTTGCTAAAATTGACCTGACCGTCAGTATGTCCAATAATTTCGACAACATAAAGACTGCGTTGCTGAGAGATTTGTTCAATGCGATCTACTAAATCCACCGTAATATATTTTTTCAAGTCACTCGGTAAAATTGCGCTACCCGAATCAAACTGAAACCCCCCCGAGTCTTGGATGACCACCACAGGAGGAGCAGATTTCAAGCGCTTGATTTCTGATTGCAAAACATCCACCTGACTTCGACTCCGCTCACTGCTACGGAGAAGCAATTGTCTCAACTCTGCTGAAGCTCGGTTAAGCTGCTGTACATCGGAAGTACTTGCTCCTAGTTCATCTTCTAAAGAAGCTATTTCTCGTTGCAGCAAATACACTTTTCTTTCCGTATCATTCAAGTTTTGTTCACTTTCCTCCGCAGCGTACTTGAGAAACAGGGATTTAAACAAAGCCAATAACAGAAACAAACTAATAATCATGAAAGCATTCGCCATCAAATCGGTAAAGGATGGCCAAACATTTAAACTTTCTGCCTCTTCATAGCTACGTATTTTTCGCTTTTTAGACATACAAATTGCTTACCTAATTCCCTAATTCCCTAATTCCCGATTGCCGATTTGACTTACCAATTTTGACAGTTCTTGTTGAATTTCTTTCAACCCCGACTGTTCGATCATATTTTTTTCTTGACTAAGATCAACTAAACTTCCATACTGTCGTTCAATATTATTTACTTTTTGATTTAGTTCTAAAAACTTCTTAGTTAGCTTCTGCATCGAAACTAAATTGTGTTCAAAAGATTGAGTAGAATTTTGTAATACTAAAGAAGATTGTGAAAATTGATTTTGGGCGATCGCCAAATTATTGGTAGCAGAAGCTAGCTTTTCGGGGAACTGACTATTATCTAAGATGTTAGCAGCTTGCTCAAAAGTAGTAGCACTATGATGAATTTTCACAAAAGCCTTAGTCATAGATTCTTCGATAGTATCCCCCAATTGATGTACCATGCCATCAAAGTCACGACTAAATTGACTAATAGCTTCTTCGAGGGAACTAACTGGCTTGATTTTGGGCAAGAAAACATTATCAATATAATCTTCGAGAGAGCTAAGTAAACTAGCTTTGACTACGTTAGTATTCCAAATTAAATTTAATACTGTAAGTAAAGAACTACAGGCGATCGCAATTAAACTAGTGGTAAAAGCCACCCCCATTCCCTGCAAAGGACGATTCAATTCTTCTACTAAGTTTCTGACATCATTAATATCAATTTGAGTAATAGTTTGACTCAAGCTAGATAGGTTAGTAGTAATCCCTAAAAACGTACCTAATAGACCAAATGAGAGCAGCAAATTGGGTAAGATGCGACAAAAATTGTCGATAAAATCACAGTTTAAAGATAATCCTAGAAAATAAAACTTTTCGTGACTATATGCTCCTTCAATCACCGCAGCGGTATTTAACTGATCATGATTAAGATTACTATCTGCCAATCTCTGTTCTAAGGCAGTAATCATCCTCGGGCTGGATTCTTGTGGCATTCCTCCTAATAATCTTCTGGCTTTCCCCGCTAAGTGTTTTAAATGCCGATATAGACAAAAACGCAACAGAATAGCCATTATGGTGGGCAAAATTACCAGAATAATCGCCAGAAAAACTAAATAACCTGGAATCAAGCTAAATATACTATATAGTTGCTGCATAGTTTGAAAGTATCTTAAAGTTGGTTGAAGATTAAAATCTGATTAAAGTTTGCAATAGTTAGTTTTTATGGAGTTTTGATTCTGACATTGATCTCCACGGAATCAACAATATTTTAAGGTTTCTCCTACATTTAGACTGGGTTGGAAAAGTAATGAGGTAGCCGTCTGTATTTGGGCTAGAATTCCTTGCGACGAGGATGGGGCGATCTCTAATTCTTTTTAGGCTGCGCCAAACTAAAATACGTCGGGCAGTCGGCTAATAGCCTTGATTTCATGATTTATTGATGCTGGGCTTTGCCTCGTGCTACCCAAGCTACAGATCAGCGATCGCACTGCCAGGCAATCAAATCAAATGGTCATATGATCTAACTTCGTATGAAGTAAAACTATCACAAGGTTCCACTCGCATATATTCAGGTAAAAAATCAAATGTTTTTTTGCCCAAACAAAAATCATTCACAAACTCATAAAAATCAGAGGTGATTTTATAGATCTCATCACTGAGGAGCATTATCATTTAAAACTGAAAGAGTACTGAAATCATCGTTAATTGAAGCAGACAATGCTAGCGATCACACTGTCAAAACCTTATTTTAGTACTTAAGATTTGTTGGAATAGCGATCGCCAAGACGAACTGAATTCATTGCAATGACTATTGATCTAATAATCTTAACTGGTGGTTAATTCTGCCATTGATACTCTGTAACTCTTTGAGGTTAGTAAATTCAGCCGAATCAAAACAAGCCTGAATTCTTCTCAGGGTTTTCTCCAGTTGTTTGGCTAATTGGAGCGCCTGGTCGCAAACCCGATCCATTTGCTGCTGTTCGTATATTTTTAAAGCTTGACCGCGTAAAATTTGAATTCTCACTGCTTCTAATTGCTGTTGAACACTAAATTCTAAACGCAGAAGAATACGCTCTTGTTCGTATAATCTCTCTAGCACTAGTTTTTGGGGATGACTAGAGGTATTTTGTGGCAGTCTTGCCATGCGCTTGATTTCATCGATTAACGAGCAGAAGATCGGTAAGGGTACATGATCGAGAGTAGATTGAGGGGAGTTATCCTTCTCTGCCACAATGCCGCCGCGATCGCTATAGCGAGTTAAGGTAATATATTCCGCTTGATGTTGAAAAGCTTGGTCTAGTAATTTTTGCCATGATAACTGGGGGGATAATTGGGGTAGAAAATCGGCTGTTGGTGGCTCCAGCTCTTCTGGAACTGCCGTCTTCCCTAGAGTTTCCGCAATTAATTGCGATATTTGTGCCTCTGCCAGAATACCTTCAAGGTCTTGCTCTTCCTTGGTTTCTAACTCAAGTAATTCAGCAGGATGATCGGCAATGATCGTCGCCTTCTGATCTAGATTATTTAAGTTATTTAATGAATTTTGCTGTCTAAATTCGGGAGGAATCTCAAACAGAGTAGCCGCTGAATCGGGTTTAGCTCTGGGTGCTGGGGGCTGATTTTTGGGGGACAACTCTAAGTCTTTGAGAAAATCTAAATCTGCGGGTAAGTCTGGTAAATCTGGCTCTGGCTTTTCTATTGGAGCGCTGGCGGCAGGGGAAATAATAGTCGGCGCAGAGTCCACTAACCGACGATGATTAACTCCTTTGAGGGGCGCATTGGGATTAAAGCTAGTATCAATAACGGTTTTATTATCATCCTGCTGTTGCCGATTAGATTGAGCAGCATTCTGGGGATAATTATCCAGAATAATTTGATGAGTTTGTAAATCGATCAGCTGAATTTCTAACTCGTATTTAAAAACTTTGGCAATGGAATTAACAAACCTTACTGACTCATCCTTATTGGGATTGAGCATTCCCAGCACTAAATTACTACCCTCTAGCTTTATGGGTAGAACTTCATAGTGACGACAAGAATCCAGAGGAAAAACCTGATCGATTAACTGAAAAATTTCTTTACTATTAGCAAGACAATCAGCAAACATTGCTGTTTTGAAATTACCAGAATTAAAACCGTTATTCATAGGGAAAGCCTAGCTGAAAATTTTGTTTAGTAGTAAATTGTGACGTTGCTGAATAAAACATGAAGAATAAAATTTTTGAGAGCTAATAGCTATATGCGAAGCGGTATCCTTTAGGACGAACAGTAACACTATCAAGTTCACGTTGTCCCCTTGTGGGATACCTGGATTCAGCAACACCTAAATTGTTAATCTAGTGATGGCTAATAAATTGCATTTACTAGCTCATTTTGATGGTTTTACGAGGTCTTCACAAGACTAGGTTACCCAAATATGACTTGAAAATTAGCACCGCGTCAGGAGTTAGCTAAGATCAAAGTGTTCTAGAATTGGTTTCTAAGGATTTGTAGCAAGATAAAAAACAAATGACAGATAAATCACCGATTCCCGTAGTAGTTAATGGTGCTTTGGGTCAAATGGGTCGGGAAGTAATTAAAGCCGTATCCCAAGCGCCAGATATGATGTTGGTGGGGGCAGTAGACCTTAATCCTGAATATTTGGGTCAAGACATCGGCGAAATCATTGGTATTGGTTCCCTGGAAGTTCCCGTGTTGAACGACCTCCAGAGTGTTTTAGTTTTAGCCACCCAAGAAAAAGTGCAAGGGGTGATGGTGGATTTTACTCATCCCAATAGTGTGTATGAGAATACCCGCAGCGCGATCGCCTATGGAGTTCGTCCCGTTGTGGGTACCACGGGTTTAAGCGATAAACAGCTACAGGATCTGGCGGAATTTGCCGAAAAAGCCAGCACAGGAACATTAATTATTCCTAATTTTTCCATTGGCATAGTTTTACTTCAACAAGCAGCTTTAACCGCCTCAAAATATTTCGACCATGTAGAAATTATTGAGTTGCACCACGATCGCAAAGCCGATGCTCCCAGTGGGACAGCGATTAAAACGGCGCAAATGCTGGCAGAAATGGGTAAATCTTTTAATCCCCCCAAGGTAGAATCAAAAGAGACTATGGCAGGGGCTAGAGGTGCGACAGCTCAGAGCAATATTCCGATTCATAGTATTCGTTTGCCAGGATTGATTGCCCATCAAGAAGTGCTGTTTGGTTCCCCTGGCGAGCTATATACTCTACGCCACGATACTAGCGATCGCTCTTGTTATATGCCTGGTGTGTTGCTGTCAATTCGTAAAGTAACGGAACTAAGCTCTCTGGTCTATGGTTTGGAAAAAATAATCTAGCTAGTTGAGTCAGTTTAGTTATACTGTTGCTGATTCGTTAACTATCTAAATAAAATTAATTACACATTACATACTACATACTTGACTTGCTCTTTTCCCTTTCCCCTTTCCCCTTTTCCCTGTCTCAATCAGGAAATTATTTTGCACGACTACTTAACCATAATTACTCATGCTTAAACCGTTAACGAAGGAAAAAACAGAGCAGTTAATTCCCCTCATTGCTACAGGTCAACAATATGCCTATTACTGGGGTAAATGGTCTGATGTGTTGAATCGAGTCTTGATTTCCGTCGTTGGTGTCGTGGTGGTGCTAATTTTAGGAGCAATATTGGGAGATGGGGCGGCAGCTTTAATTCTCATTTTAGGGGGCGCTGTTTCTCTTTACTGGCTGTGGTGTCCTGTCTACCAAGCTAGTTTGCGTAATTCCGCCAGTCGGCGTTTTAAGTATTCTGGCTTTTGGCGGGGCAAGGTTTTGGATGTTTACCTGACAGAGGAGTTAATTGGCGAAGAACAAACGGTGAATCAAAGGGGGGAATTGGTTGTCGTTGAAAATCGCGAACGTTGGATTAATCTGGTTTTGGGTGACCGTACCGGTTTTGAGGTGGAAGTGCAAGCTCCCCTACAGCGTATCTACAAAGGTATTAAGCCAGGACAAACCGCTGAATTGCTGGTATTATCCAACGAACTAGACCTCAGTCAAATCAACAAGATTTCTGATGCTTACCTGCCCCAAAAAGATCTTTGGGTGGGACAGTATCCCTATCTACAAAGGGATGTGTTTAAGGAAGTAAGCCGTCAATTGGGAGGGAAGATTCCCCCCAGGGTTCGACGCCAAAGTAATCCTCGCATTAAAAGACGCGATCGCTAAGTTAGTCATTAACTGCTGTTAAGCACTCATTGATCTGTGAAGATCGGTAAAAGGGAAAAGGGAAAGGGCGCAGTGTTCTATTTTCATGACTCACTGAAACCATTTATTTCTAGTTGGTTTTACGTAATATCAGCCCTTAATTCTGGCGTTCAATTTGCCACGTTAGTAGTAGCAAACCTTTGAAAATTGCCGAGGCGATATTCCCACCACCTTTAGGACTATCGATATAGATATTGGGAATCTCAGCGTTTTGCAGTTTTTGCTTAACTGCTGATTCGATAAACATGGGGGGAGTGGCGATCGCTAAGCTAGGCTCAATAATTTTATGGTTGAGTAAATCCATCATGGTTACCATGGCGTTTTGGTCTTGACCAATAATGAATATTGCCTTGGGAAACTTTTTCCCTAAAATTTCTAATCCACGAGCCGCTTTGCTACCACCTCCTACTAGGTCACTCCTAGTGGTGGCACAACAGTAAACGGGATTAGCAAAGGTTTTTTGTAGTTGAGGTACAATGCTCACCTGGATTTCTGGTACATCGACGATAATTGGCGTGATGCCAGTAATCGCCGCCGCACCTTTAGCTAAAGCTCCGGGGGAAAATTTCAGTAAAGATTGATACTCTAGATCGGCAGTTACGTAAATAACCTGACGTATTATTTCATATTGAGCAGGAGTAAGATCCTTGCCTATTTCTACTTCAATTTGGCGATCAATTATGGCTAGTGAAGAAGCGTCATTAAAATCTAGATCCATCCGTTTATTAAGTCGGTGTTCTTATGCTAGAGAGTATTTTAACCAGGTTAACTCAATTAATCCCTCAATAGCTCACCCCAATAGCTCAATTTAGAAATAACTGAAATTCTTCCTAAAACAATTGCCAATCTTGACTACTCAATCTCTTCAGCTGGTTTAAGTGTCGCTTGACGTAAAAGTCATCTAGTCTCGACCAATTATGAACTGCGGAGGCTTTAATACTAATTGCCCATGCCCAAATATGAGCTGCTTGAGTCAAAGCTTGCAAAGATAAAGTTTCTTGATTGGTTAATGGCTGGACATCTTCATAGCCGGCAAAAAAGGCATCTCTTACTTTGCGGCTAATGCCGGCACTGAGAGATACCTGTAAAAATTTTGCCAAGTCGAAAACCCGCCAGCCATAGCCACATTGGTCAAAATCAAATAGGGTAATTTGATTGTCTGGAGTAAAGTGAACATTCCCACTATGGGGGTCTCCCCAACACACACCCCACAGAGGAGAGGTTTTAGTTAGGCATGCTAGTTGCTGCTTAATCTGCTCGATAACTTCTAGCAAATAAGGCTGATTTGTAGCGCAGCTACCCAAATAAGGGCTAATGGTGGTAAAGGAATCGTCTAAGAGATGTTCTAGGTTTAGGGATTGTCTTGGAGTTGTGTTGTGGAATTTCAGAGAGGTTTGGTGGATACGTCCTAGGGTTTCCCCCATGATGATACTCTGCTCAATATTGAGATCTCCTTGGGGAACTTCTCCTGGGGCGAAGGGGAACAGAGCGGCATAGCGATCGCCCTCAACGGCATGAACCGTAACACAAAGTTGATTTGACTTAGTTTTGAGGGGATGAGCAATGGGTAAATTGTGTTGATGAAGAAAGTCAAGAAATTCCAGCTCAAATTGAATATCCGCCTGGGAACGCCAATGGTGATGGGAAACCTTGAGAATATAGGATGCACCCCATGTTTCTACCAGATAAATATCACTCAGACCCCGATGCCAAAATACACATTGATTAACCTCGCCCAGTTGATACTCTGTCAGTACACCTTCGATTAAGGCTTGGGGTGAAAGAGTAGAATAGACGGCTGGAAACACACCCATCGCTACCATAGAAATATATACCCTTTACTAGCTAGTGATTGTCTACCTTAAGTAAGGGCTGACTCAGGAACCCTAGAGAGAAAAGCAAGTAGCTTTCTGACTAAGACCAAATTTACGCCTTTAACCAAAAACTTATAGACTAAACCTTACCTTTAACAATTTACTCGCTAGTTGAGATACCTTTGAGTATAGTAGGCTACCAAATACCACAATATAAACAATAAGTGATGGATCTGTTACTTTATGATAAGTTAAACAACAGGTCACTCAACCAACAGATTACTAACTTGAAAGACTTATTCTAAATGGCGGGAGGCGGATTTGAACCACCGACCTTCGGGTTATGAGCCCGACGAGCTACCAGACTGCTCTATCCCGCGTCGCTTTAGTAAACATACCATAGTTAGTTTAAGAAAAGCAATTAATAATTTATTCTCTGGAGTTATTGATGGTAAACCTGGGATAATAAGGTGCCGCCACCATACCTAACTACATCACTACAGGGTAGTCCTGTTAAGCTAGATGTATCCTTGATTACAGCTTCTGCTGACCGGGGATTCAAAGCAACAGTATTAAGGGCGATCGCTTCCACTTTAACTTTGTCAAAAGTTCCCCCTGCACTAGCTACAGTTTCATAGAGTTGAATCACATCGGGTAAGGGAGGAATGATCACATCGGGTAAATCGCGGATATGTTTTGCCCCGGCACGATGAACTAAGACTAGACCAGTGGGTTGGCTGCCACGAATTAAAGGCAAAGTGGCGGTAGAGCCTGGATGTAATAGAGAACCTTGTCCTTCAATAATGATCAAATCTTGCCCTTGTCCTAGCTCCAAGATGGTCTGTTCCACTGCTCCTGCGGCAAAGTCTACCCTAACGGCATCTAGGGGGAGTCCCTGCCCGGCGATCGCAATTCCTGCCTGTCCAGTGGCGATAAACTGCGCTTTAATCCCCTGAGCGATCGCTGCGCTATAGAGTTCAAGGCTAGTGGACATCTTGCCAATTGCCATATCTGTCCCCACCGTTAAGATACGTTGACTAGAGAGCGATCGCGCCTGACCCTTGCCAATAGTTAAACCGGTTGGCTCTTGTCTAATGTCCCAAATTTCTTGTCCAGACTGTAAATTAGGAAATTGTTCCTTTAAGGGAGTGTGTAAACCATTGATGATCGAGAGACCTGCTTCCACGGCGATCGCAATTTCTGCCAATAAATCAGGGGGCAATTGACCTCCAGAAGGAGCAATGCCAATCAACAACACATCGGGTTGATAAACTAAAGCCTCGGTCACATCTCCCACAATGGTCACATCTCGATCAATTTTGGTTAACGACCCTAAGGATTCTCCCTTCGCGCCCGCATCAATTACGGCGACGACTTTGGTTTGGCTATAGCGGAGAAAAGCCAACCCAGTTTTCCCGTGCTGACCTTTAATGCCTCCTTGAAGCAAAATGACGACTCGACTATCAGCTGTTAATTGCATCTGCTTACTCCTAATCCTGGTTGGTGGTTAGGGACTAAACGTCCAGCTACTATTGTCGCACCGCAAAAGGGGTCATCCGAGAGATTGAGATGACTATCCAGGTCTAGATAATCAGCATAAGGAGCAAGGTGGGCCATGGCTGTATTAGCTAAGATACTATCGGAATAGCAACCAAACATAATTTTTAAGCCGCAGGCTTGGGCAACTTGAATTGACCTCATTGCCTCGGTTAAACCACCGGTTTTCATGATCTTGAGATTAACCCCCGCCACTGATGGGGCTAGTCGCAGAATATCGTTACTGGTAAAACAACTTTCATCAACAAAAATTGGCAGAGGAGAGGACTTAGATAATGCCTCCAGTTGATGATCTAAAACCACAGGCAGGGGCTGTTCAATATATTCTACTCCTTGCTGCTCTAACCATTGAGACATATAGGCTGCATCGGCAAAACTCCAACCACCATTGGCATCTACGGTAATTCTGGTGTGGGGAGCTACTTGACGAATTGCCTCGACCATCAACTGATCTGCTTCAATGCCCAAGGGATTACCTAACTTAAGTTTTAGCATTTTCGGCTCTATACTATTTTCCCATTCCTGAAGTCGCACAATGGCTTGGGCTGGATTACTAATACCGATGGTGACGGAAATGGGTACAATGCGATCGCAATCTAAACCCCACATTTGCCACAAGGGTAAACCTGCTTTTTTTCCCAGCCAATCATAAAGAGCCATATCCATGGCTGCTTGGGCAGCAGAAGAGACTTTTAGCTGGTCTAACTTAGCTTTAATCTGTTGCCTTTGTAGGGGATGAAACTGTTTCAGGTGACCACGCAGATTGACTAATTCTGCTAGTAAACTTGCCGTATCTTGGCATGAATGACTATCAATGGCAAAAGGAGATGCTTCCCCCCAGCCTTCAAGATCTTCTTCCTGAATACGTATCCACAGATTGGTACTTTCTGCTGTCGTACCCCGACTGATGCGTAAGGCAAATTTCTTATGCACAGTGAAAGTTTCAACCGTTAATTCCATTGGTTAATTAGGTATTTAGTTATTAAGATTAGAATGCAACTTGCTGCAAAGTAAAAACGTCTAAAAGAACGTTAGCAGAATTGTCAATCCTGAAACCAAATTATATTAATTTGCAGATCGTGAATTATCCAGACTATCCAATTTTATTCATTTTTACTTTATGGTCTTAGATTTTTTTCCTGCTAGTCGTTACTTAGGGCTAATGGTAGCTACTATATTTAGTGGAGTCATCTTGACTATGCCCCAGATTGCTCAAGCCCAAGCCCCCCCCTCAGGGGCAATTACCCTAAAAGCAGATGTTCAGGAATCGAATGCGAAAACAGGGGTTACAGCCGTGAACGCCGTTTAATTTTGACAGGCAATGTCTATGTGCTGCAAGAAGGGAATAGTCTACGGGCGGAAGAAATGACTTATTTAATCGATGAAGGCCGCTTTATTGCCAAACCCCAAAGCGATCGCCAAGTGGAATCTACCTATATTATTACTGAACCCGAAAAGTGATTACTGACTGATGTTACGCACCTATTTAGAGGATTTACTTTCTGTTATTGAAGAGTGATTGGGCTCTACCTACCTTTTGCAACTCGCAACGCCTAATATTAGAAAATCGCCCAACTCTTCAGTTTTTTAACTGATCGCACTTTAAACTTTTAATAGGTTGTCATGTAATTTATAAAATCAGGGGTAGTGCCCTGAAGGATAGGATAAAATTGGAGAGGTAATTCTTGATAAATTTGAGGAAAGAAATATCATTGAAAATACATACCTGTCCAAGTTGTAAATACATACCTGTCCAAGTTGTGGCTCAGAAGAAATCAGTCTTAATGGTCAAAGTCGGCACGGGAAGCAAAATCATCGATGTCGAGACTGCGGTCGTCAATTTGTTATTGCTCCGGTGTGGAAAGCTATTACCCCAGAGCAGAAAGTTTTAATAGATAGAATGCTATTGGAAAGGATTTCGATGGCAGGAATCGCACGGGTACTACAAATTTGTGAGGATACAGTACAGCGCTACGTTAATTCTAAGTCCAAGGTTATATCCCAGCAAGTGGAGGTAAGCTGCAAGCCAAAAAAGCGTCTGACAGTGCAAATGGATGAGTTATGGTCATTTGTGGATGAGAAGAGTAATAAGCAATGGGTATGGCTTGCTTTAGATGCTCAGACTCGCGAGATTGTAGGCGTTCAAATAGGTGACCGGACAGTACACTCAGCAAAAGCTTTGTGGGATTCAATGCCACCTATTTACCGTCAATGTGCTGTCATTTATACTGACCACTGGAGTGCCTACGATGGGGTTCTACCTATTAAAAGACATCACAGTGTAGATAAGAATAGTGGTTTCACCAGCTATATCGAGCGATTCAACTGCACTTTGAGACAAAGAATATCTCGTTTAGTCAGAAAAAGTCTGTCATTTTCTAAAAAGTTAGACAATCACATAGCTGCAATCTGGAATTTTATTCATCACTACAATGCAACCAGGCGGCTAAAACTTGGACTTCCCTAGTTCTTCCTTTCCTTCAGGGCACTACC
>JBJOPG010000111.1:0-12543 GCA_046050865.1 Cyanobacteriota bacterium | reverse complement strand
ATCTGGCGAAAAAGTACCGCTAGCTATTAGCTGTCTATCTTTTTCACTCAAAGCAGTGGCTTGAGGGATGATAATTTTATCTCCTTCCTGCAAGATAATATCTTGGCTAGTGTCTCCAGATTGGATCACGTCCCAGAGGTTGACCGCAATAATTTTTTCTTCTCCATTCCATGCCGTACGTTTAACTTGAACATCCGTAATATCAGCTAAAGGCTTAATACCACTGGCAGTGCTAATGGCTTGAGATAGTCTAGGGGGAATCGATTCTTTTTTGCCTTGGTTGGCATCATTGTTGGTGTTGTTCGCTAGTAACTGAGGCTGAATAAAGTGAGAACCTGGGCGGTATATTTCTCCCACTACGGCCACTTTGATGGGTTTGTCCGACTGCAATCCAAAACTGGCTTGAGCTAGTCGATCTAACTCGGTGGTATTAATTTTGGCAGTGGTAGGGATAAAAATCGTGTCCCCATCACGCAAAGAAACATCTTGTCTAATCTGATTTTTGGTTAATAGATCCCAAAGATTAGCATTGTAGATAACTTGTTTGCCGCCACTGTCTCTAGTTACTCTAACGTTACGGACATCAGCGATGGTGGTGATACCACCGGCCTGTTCCAAAAGATCGGTCACAGTAGGAAATTGAGGGTTATCAACAGTCAGCGCCACCTCATAGGCACCAGGATTATCAACTTCTCCTGCAACGCCGATTCTGAGGGGACGAGGCGTTACTAAGCCGACAGTAATAATTGGTCTTTTGAGGTAAGTGGCATATTTTTTAGAAACTACTTCCGAAGTTTGTTTGAGACTCAACCCTCTAACATCAACTCTGCCGACCAGGGGCAAGCTGATGGTGCCGTCAACTAAGACAGGATATTGTCCGCTATATTCTTCAACCTGGAAAATATCAAGTTTAATTTGGTCTCCTGCTCCTAGGGTATAGTCTGTTTCAGCAGTAGCAAAATTGTTATTAACTGGAGGAAGAGGTGCTGTTACCTGTGAAGGATTAGAGTTAGATCCAGGAAATTCAGAATTTTCCAGAGGGGGTAATTTCTTGAAATCAACTTGTTGTTGCCCAGGAGAGTCTTCTACCTTGGTATCCCCATCTTGTAATTCGATCTCTTGCTGGTTACTGGGTTCTTCTACTTTAGAACCCCCGTCCCGCAATTCAATAGTACTATTTTGTGCCATTACTGGAGCAGATGCTAAGGCTAAACCAAGAAATAGGGCGATCGCACTGTAATTATTAATTCGTTCTAAAAATAATTGATACAAAACAGATGTAGTTTTCATAAAAATATCACAATGAAAATGAGTAAATTATTGCGACTAGACAATCATTATTATCTCTTGAGGTTAAAATGTCGAAAAAGCGAAAACGAAAGTTCCCTTATTTAGTTGGTTCAAAATGGACTGCGGTTCAAAAAACATGGGACTGGCGACATTTTCAAGTAGTTAACCGCAAAAACCAAGGAAAATGGGTCTTTGCTGAAATGGTAGCGTCTTGCGATCCCCAAACTCGTTTCTGGCTTAATGCATCTCAGCTAAAGGACAATTCCCTCTGGTTACCAGGATGGAAAACTCTCCAAGAGATTGAAACGAATGAGAACTACGGTGACTTTAATAATCTTAGCGATTAATCTTGTTTATATGTTTAAAGATTGAATCAAGTTTTTACTAACCCTGGGTGAAAAAATGACTTGAAAAGATAATAGCATTATCTTTGATAATTCTTTTTATAGTTTCTCCAATAAAATTTTAAATAGCAGTGAGTGGTGTCATTAATCGGCTGATTAAATGTTTACCAAAAGCGATCTTAACTCTCAAAGGTTAATCATCCTTATTTGGTGATTAAATCAAGGGTAATAATAAGTATTGTCTTGAGCAGATTTCTCTGCGTGTTCTTATCATACTACAATAATCTGTCTATTGATAAAAAAGAACTGGTCAGGAAAAATTAGAGATTTAATGCTACAATCCGACCGTAATTTTAAAGTAAAAATAAGTTAAAAAAGTAGTTAATATAAATTCAATTGAAACTCCAAGATTGTGGCGATTCGGCGAACCCCATCCTATGGATAGCCTGAGAGGTGTTCTGGTTAGAAATCAGCTATTTAACTTAGCTCACTAGTCTAAAGTGATTAACTTTGAGCAATTAACTGTAATAATTTTAGTAACTAAATCAATTTTTACTTTAATGAGTTGATTGGGGACTTGTCCGCAACGCAATTACGAATAAATGATTCAAGCATTAAGAGGAACCAGAGATATCTTGCCAGAGGAAGTTGGTTACTGGCAATTTATTGAAGCAACGGTCAAAGAAATATTAGGTCGGGCAGTATATCAAGAAATTCGGGCTCCAATTTTCGAGGATACCGCTTTATTTGAGAGAGGAATTGGCGAAGCTACTGATGTGGTGGGGAAAGAAATGTATACCTTTTCTAGTCGAGGTGACCAGTCAATTACCCTCAGACCAGAAGGGACAGCGGGAGTAGTTAGAGCCTATATTCAGCATAAGCTTCATGCCCAAGGTGGAGTCCAGCGCCTTTGGTATACAGGGCCAATGTTTCGCTATGAAAGACCTCAAGCTGGTCGTCAGCGTCAGTTTCATCAGGTGGGATTAGAGTTACTTGGTTGTGATGCCCCCCGTGCCGATGGAGAAGTAATTGCTTTGGCAACCAATATTTTGCAAGCTTTGGGTTTAAAGAATCTGGAGCTAGACATCAATTCAGTGGGGAACGGTGAAGATCGCGCAAATTACCGTGCCGCTTTAGTGAATTATCTTGAGCCTTATAAAAGTGATTTAGACGCAGATAGTCAAGATCGTCTAACTCGAAACCCTTTGAGAATTTTAGATAGTAAAGACCCCAAGACTCAGACTATTGCTCAAAATGCACCTAAAATAACTGAACATCTGAGCATAGCCTCGAAAAAACACTTTGATCGGGTGTTGCAGTTATTGACTGACCTCGATCTTAAGTATCACATCAACCACTGTTTAGTTAGGGGCTTAGATTACTATACCCACACGGCATTTGAAATCAAATCGTCAGACTTGGGAGCGCAAGGAACGGTGTGTGGTGGAGGGCGTTATGATGGCTTGGTCAAAGAATTAGGGGGGCCTGATACTCAAGCAGTAGGTTGGGCAATGGGAATAGAACGCTTAGTTTTATTGTTGCAACAGCTTGATGCTAGGGCTGTTCATTCTCCTGATCTGTACATTGTGTCTCGGGGGGAATCTGCCGAAGCCCAAGGATTGCGACTAGCTCAACAGTTACGTGCCTCCGGTTTGATGGTGGAGCTAGATCTCAGTAGCAGTGCTTTTGGTAAACAGTTTAAAAGAGCTGATCGCAGTGGTGCCGTTGGCTGTTTAATTATTGGCGATGCTGAAGCAGAAAACCATACCGTTAACTTAAAATGGCTAGCATCTGGGGAACAACAGACAATTCCTCAATGTGATCTATTCGGCATGATGGATGAATTGAAAGGGAAGATTAAGCAATTAAGCAGCAATTAACTTTGCTGATTAAGACTGAGTTGTAGCTTCTCGATAATTTGGTCTATTTTTCCTGTTTGACTTTGAGCAAAACGTCTAGCCAAGATAGGGGCATAGAGTAGAGTACTAGTGAAGCCGGAAAACAAATAAAGTCCTGTAATGTTGGCTAAATTGCCCACCAAAGCAATACCCTGGTGATTAAACGCCACCAAGCAATGGTGACAAATACCAGGAATCTCTTCTAATAAGGGTAAGATATTGCCTACTTGTTCTCGAATTTGTGCTTCGGCGATCGCTAAATCAAACTGAGCATGAGGATTGTCGGCAATCGCACTAATTTGCCCCATACAAAGACTACCATCCAGAAACTGGACTGCCCCAGGGTCTAAAATCACTCTATTTGGTGGATTTTCCAGCTCCATCGGCTCAAGTTCCAGGGAATTCGGTTGGGCTTCCAGTACAAATCTTTGCTGGACGGCAGGCATCACCACCGTCGCCAATTCTAAATCCACGGGGGGAGTCATAATTAGCTGGGCATGAGTAAAGTAATTATTCACTTTTAACCCAATTTGTTGCAATAGCGATCGCGAAAATCCCCCTGCACAAACTACCGTATTATTCCCCAAGTAAGTATTGATCTTGGTGGTCACAGCGGTAATTCTATCTCCTTGACGCACTAAGTCTAGCACCTTTTCATAGAGCACCTCGCCGCCGTTACGAACCATCGCTTCAATATAGGCAGCAGTAGTCTTTTGCGCCTGGATATGACCGTGGGGGAGCTTAAGTACGCCAGAAATGGCATTGGGATTCAGCAATGGCTCTAGAGTGCAGGCATCCTGAACGCTGAGTAATTCTGGAGCGATCGCAAAGCGCTCATAACTCTGAGCAATCTTTTCGGGGTCAGCTTGGCGATCAATAGTTAAGACTAAATCCACTTCGCGAAATTCTGTCTCAGCATCCAATTCACTGCTTAGATGGCGATGGAGTTCGATCCCTTCTGCCCCTAGAGTCCGAGTTAGTTCATTTGTTCCTGACCAATAGGCTAAACCACCATAACTATAGAGGGTAGCATTATCTGGCGGTTGGTCTTTTTCTAATAGCAAGACTTTAAAGTTCTGTTGACTCAATTCATAGGCGAGACTAGCACCAGTTATTCCTGCACCAATTACTATCCAGTCGTATGTGGTCATGTTAAATTCTATTTTGGTGTGTCATAGTTTAGTTGCTCATTGCTTAAAAACCTACGACTCTTGTTTGAGCTGTGCTTTGGCTTGTTGCCACAAAGATTCTAATTCTTCTAAATCATATTCTGTTAGGGGGCGAGGAGCGAACTTTTCCATCAGCGACAGACGTTGAATAAAACGGCGATTAGTTCCCTGTAAGCCGGCAAAAGGATCTAGATCGTACCAACGAGCAAGATTAATAATCGTAAATAGCAAATCCCCTAATTCTTCCTGTTGGTGTGCTTTGTCTGTAGTAATTAAAGCTTCTTTGAACTCTGTTAACTCTTCGGTGAACTTTGACCAAACTCCCTCAACATTCTCCCATTCAAAACCTGCCGCTGCCGCTTTGGTGGATATTTTCAGGCTCGCCATTAGAGGGGGAAGAGTACGGGCATAGCGATCCAGCTTACGACTGAGGAGTTTTGCCTGTTCAGGGGTTTCCCCTTTTTCTGCTGCTTTAATCTGTTCCCAGTTGTGATTAACTTCCGCCGCATTTTTAACCTCCACATCGCCGAAGACATGTGGATGACGACGAATCAACTTAGCGGTAATTCCTTCTGCCACATCTTCTAGAGTAAAATCCTGATGCTCCGTAGCAATCTGGGTCTGCAACACTACTTGCAGTAACAAGTCCCCCAACTCTTCGGCGATCGCTGCTTGATTGCCCGTCTGGAGGGCATCCACAACTTCGTAAGCTTCTTCGAGTACGTAAGGAATTAGAGTTTGGGGTGTTTGAGCCAAGTCCCAAGGACATCCCCCATCAGGAGCCCTCAGTTGAGCAACTACGTCAATTAAGCGCGTTAGGGCATCTAAAACAGATTGCTGGGTCGTTGAGGGAGAATGCATAAATTTTCAGAGTCAAGAACTAAAAACGAAGAACCACTAAAGAACTCGTGCCTGTTTAATCATTGCCACCAGAGTATGATGGGCATCTTCTGCATCCTTGAGGGGATGGTCAAATTCGATCCTGACAGGCACCGTTGACCCAGGAATCTGAGCCGAGATATTCATCCCTTGAGGGTCAATGGATTCCAGAATGGCAGTTTCTGTTGTAGGCTCATTGCCGTAGACTTGAGCGTAAAGGGCGATCGCCGAAGCATGGTCTTCATTCATATGCTTACAAATGCGATCGCTAATGGTAGGGGTAATAGCTTCGGACATAATTAAATTAATACTAAAATCAGTTTGTTTTATCACCATAAACCGAATCCCTAAAGCAATTCAAGATTTCTTACCTTACGAATTGTTTGGGGTAACACTCCCACTAATAAAGCAAAAGCTTCATCAGGTAAATCCGCCACTGTAGCAACATCAAACCAATGTTCAAATTGATTCAAAATCACTTGCGCTCTCTCCGTTGGTTGGGGATTATCGATAATCTGCTTGGTTAATCTCACCCACTGTCGTCGCATTTTATAGGCTTGCTTTCTGGTTTGGGAATTGCTAGGGGTAACCAAAGAAAGATTGCCTACTGCCAATAGCTTTGAGACATCTAGATCAAACTGTCCACCAACAATTGCGCCTGGCCCCGCAAATTCAGCGTGATAAGTTTTATAGATGATTAAGCCGTTTTTACGCCGAGGATTGACGATCAATAAATCTCCTCGCTGCAATTGTGAGCGAACTTGATCGCAAATTTGCTGATTATTAGAGGTCGCTTCAAGCTCGCCCAAATTCACATCAGGCTCAAACTTAGCTTCGGACTTAGAGAATATATGCTGGTCTGTGTTTTGGTCGGTATTTTGCTCGTTCACTAACCTAGGTTGTCATTTTACAAGGTTTAAATAAATTTTTTGAGGAGCAAACGAGAGGAATAATCAAACCACACATTTCCCCAATTAGGCTCAATCTGAGATATCTGATAACCATTTCGACAGTATAGTTGTTTCGCCGATTCATTACCATCTAAGACATGTAGCTGAGTTTCTTGATAACCCCAGTCTAGAGCAATCTGTTCACAAGCTATTAAGAGTTGACTCCCAATTCCTAAACGACGAGAATCTTGAGCCACCGCTAAATTAGAAATATAAGGATGTTGAGGACTGGTAGACCATAGAGCAGAACGAAGAGCTATCTCAATGGTACCGACAATTATTGGCTCGCAATTATGATCGCTGATGTCTTCTGGAGAACAGTTGCTTGAGGGGAGCATTTTCGCCACCAGGCAACGGTAATAGGGAGTGGTTGATCGCAACCGATAACGTAAATCTTCGTTAATGGTAAATCGGAGAAAAGGATATAGCCAGTGAGCAAACTCAGGAAAGTTATAAAAGCTTTGGGCTAAAATAGCGCTGATTCCTTTAGTATCTTCGATTACGGCAGGATGAATCGTTAACTTTAAATTGTGTTCAACATCATGATCGAGAGATTTCAAAGCCATTAAATTAAGAAGTGGACTCAATTTTTCTAACTGTTTTTCCTAATCATTGTAGCTGTTGATCAAAGCTAGTGATTTTTTAAGAGTTTGTTTGGGAATAATAAAATCATGCTTTAGAAGTGAAACAATTGCCATCCTCAATGCTTAATTTTAATTGATTTTAAGCTGTTAGCTCTTAATAGCTGGTGTTTGCCAACTATTAACTAATATACGACTAACTATATTTTTCTCCCAAGTCAAAACTGAGAATTGAATTAATGCTTCATCAACCCGAATATATTAAGTTAATGGGTGATTTATCTTGGGACAAGGTAGGTCAATTGATCGTTGATGTCGTTGGTCAATTACTCGATCTAGATATCGCCATACTACATCTTTATAAACCTAATTGTGATGTAGAACAGTATTTCTTTTATCAGAAATCCACAGCACAAACCCCACCAATAGATCCAGCACTACTCAAACAAACTGTTGCTGAGCATCCTGGAACAAAGTGTAGCGACAACGTAGTTATCTATCAATACGAAGTAAATCAAGTTGAACTTGCCGACAGTCAGTACCAAGCCTGTATTCAAGCAAATATTGTTGCCTTTGTTTCTATTCCTCTGTGCTTACAGGCAAATTTAGCCGCTTCGTTGACGATTCATCACCTCTTTTCAGGAAATCGACTAAATCAAGAACAATTAGCAAAGCTTAAAACCCTTGCCCATCAAGCAAATTTAATGCTGTCTCAGATGTTGGCACGAGACAAGCTACAGGAATTAGCCCAACGAGCAACCACCGTTAATCGAATCACCGCTACCATTCGCGCTAGTTTAGATCCGCCAATCATGTTTGCGGCGATCGCTAAAGAACTAGGTTTGGCTTTAAATGTTGATGGTTGTACTCTTTCTCTTTGGACAGCAAAGGATGTCTTTGTCAAGTGCGTTGGTTTGTATAACCCTCAAGAACCCGAAGGGGTAATGCAGGACGCTTCTAGTTGCCAACAGGCGACTACTTCTAGTGTCCCTATTGCCGAAAATCCGATTTTACAGGCTCTTTTGTTTAAGAAAAAGACCATTGATCTAGCTGATTTAGAACAGCAACAAGCCTTAGCGCGGTATGAACTACCCTGGCACGCTAAAGCCAGAGCTTTGATGATTGTGCCATTGCTGGTAGAGGGCGAGATTATCGGCAGTATTAGTCTTAGACAATCGACTGATTCTCGGATTTGGACTGCGGGAGAAATTGAGCTAGCAGAGGTTGTTGCTTCCCAAGCAGCGATCGCCATTAGTCAAGTTTTAGCTCATCAACAGGTCAAAGAATTAGCCCAAAAAGAAACGACCATCAATCGGATCACTGCCACCATTCGTTCCAGCTTGGAACCTCCGGTAATGTTTGCGGCGATCGCTAAAGAATTAGGTTCGGCGCTAGATGTTGATGGCTGCACCCTATCCCTCTGGACAAAAAGCGATCGCTTTGTACGCTGTGTGGGTCTGTATAATCCTCAAGAACCGCAAAAAATCATTCTGGATTCTGTACGGACATCTCAAGCGTCCGAGGTTTCCTCGGACGACGTGTCCTCTGATTGGCAGCAGGCAACTACTTCCAGTGTCCCCATTGCCGAAAATCCAATTTTACAGGCGCTTTTATTTACCAAAAAAACAGTTAAATCCAAAGACTTAGAAAAACAGCAAAATTTAGCCCGTTATGAACTTCCCTGGCACGCTAAAGCCAGAGCCTTGCTGATCGTACCGCTAATCTTAGAACAAGAGATTATTGGCAGTATTACTCTGAGACAGTCGGCCACGGCCCGTGACTGGAGTAACTCAGAAATAGAGTTAGCTGAAGCCGTAGCTTCCCAGGCGGCGATCGCCGTGCAGCAAGCAAAATTATATCAGCAACTTCAGGAGGAGGAAGAAAAAGTTCGCAAGTTAAACTACTATCTAACGGAATCGGTGCTGAAGCGATTTTTGCCCGCAGCGATCGTCAACAAAGCAGCCAGAGGGGAACTTTCTCTCGATTTAACCCCTGAACCCCGCCGAATTACCGTACTTTTCTGTGATTTAGTTGGCTTTACCAATTTATCAAGTATTTTAGAAGTCCTTCCTTTAGCAGAAATTCTCAATGAATATTTAGAGGCGATGAGTAAAGCTGTATTCGATCATCATGGTACGGTAGATAAATTCATTGGGGATGGGTTGATGGCAATGTTTGGTGCTCCTGAAGATTTATCCTGTCCAGAACAAGCCAGAAAAGCTATTTCTACCGCTAAGACCATGTATTTTTACCTCGATAAATTAAATCAACGCTGGCAAGCCAAAGTCAGCAGCCGTTGTTCCATGCCAATCTTACAGATGCGCTGTGGGATACATCAAGGTAAGGCAGTAGTGGGTATGTTTGGTGGCGGACAAAGAAAAGACTATACAGCTATTGGCAAGGTGGTTAATATTGCCTCCCGTCTGCAAAGTGTGGCGGTACCCAACAGTGTAATAATTTCAGAAACAACAGCTAACGCCATCAACCCCAATCTTAATTGGGGACAAATCAAGAATTTTCAGCTTAAAGGAATTCATGATGAGTTTAAGGCCTATGGGATTCGGTTTAAAAGTTCGTCGCCATAAATCTAAAGTAAAAGGGTAAAAAAGTAAAAAGCTAACGAGAGTGGGTAATCCGCCAGCTCAAAAGAATGACAGGAATTATCCCCACTAGGACAATAGCCAAGGCTGGGGCGGCTGCTTCTGCTAGTCTCTCATCAGAAGCATACTGATAGACTCTAATGCCTAGAGTATCAAAATTAAAAGGGCGGATGACTAGAGTGGCGGGGAGTTCCTTCATCACATCCACAAAAACCAACATGGCAGAAGTTATTAAACCCCCTGACATCAAGGGAGTATGAATGTTCCAAAGGGTACTGGTGGCACCGTACCCCAGACTGCGAGAAGCATCATCTAAACTGGGAGCGATTTTATTCAAACTAGATTCCACTGAACCAAAACCCACAGCTAAAAAGCGCACTAAATAAGCAAAGATCAGGGAAAAAATAGTTCCCGAAAGCAGTAGCCCCGTAGAGATATGAAACACAGAACGCATCCAGTGATCAATAATATTATCCAATCCTGCCACAGGAATTAGTACCCCCACTGCAATTACTGAACCTGGGATCGCATAACCCATCGCTGCAATTCTGACGGACGTTTTCATCAACCAATTAGGTTCTAATCTTTGCCCATAAGCCATCAAGAGAGAAATGATCATCGCGGCGATCGCCGTAATACTAGCCAAAATAAAACTGTGACGAGCTAAATCGACAAAATCACCATCAAAAGCACTGTCAAGGTTATTTAAGGTTAACTGCAAAAGATAACCTCCAGGCAGCATAAAGCCTAAAACGACTGGTAGCAAACAAAAGATCAATGCCATTAGGCTATGGCAGGGGTCGAGTTGCCAGGGGGTAAGTCGCACTTGGGAGCTAGAGCGATCATAATATTGGGCGGCATTTCGCGATCGCCTTTCTAATACAATCAGCATCAAGACAAAGATCATCAAAAAAGCCGCAAGTTGGGCTGCCGCTGCTCGTTCTCCCATCCCTAACCAGGTACGATAAATTCCTGTGGTAAAGGTGTTGACCCCAAAATATTCTACGGTGCCTAAATCATTGAGGGTTTCCATCAACGCCAAAGCTAAACCTGCCATAATTGCCGGTCTGGCGAGGGGAAGTGCCACCGAAAAGAAACTCCACCAAGGACTACAACCCAAGGAACGACTAGCCTCCATGGTGCAGACTGACTGTTCGAGAAATGCCACCCGCGCCAAGAGATAAACATAGGGATATAGCACCAACAACAACATGATAGCGGCTCCCCCCAAAGAACGAATTTCAGGAAACCAATAATCCCCTACTGCTGTCCAGCCTCCTAGATGACGTAGAGTTACCTGCACAGGCCCGAAATAACCTAGCATCTCCGTATAGGCATAAGCCAAGAGA
Source organism: Cyanobacteriota bacterium (assembly GCA_046050865.1). Lineage (GTDB taxonomy): Bacteria > Cyanobacteriota > Cyanobacteriia > Cyanobacteriales > Xenococcaceae > Waterburya. The sequence goes on along the minus strand of JBJOPG010000111.1, from coordinate 1,483 downwards.
TAGGCGGGGGCAGCTAAGGGCAGCAATAAACCCCACTGTAACCATTTACTACCCCAAAAACGGCACATGGTCACCAGCCAAGCAGTACCCACTCCAATTAAACAAACTCCTGCTCCCACCAACACCATTAGCCCGCAAGAATTCAGAATATAACTCTGTAAAACTGTGGCGGCTAGATGTTGCCACACTGCCCCAGAGTTGGTAAAAACGCTGCTGAACACAAAGAGAATAGGTAGCGCGATGACCAAGGCGATCGCCATAACTAATAAAGTCCAGCCACTGAGAGCGAAAACCTGAGCTATTTTACGGGGAGGGAGAGGAGTCAAGGTCAGTTTTTTTAGTTATTTACTCATTAAATTTTAGTTTGGAATTGGAAGTTCGCAGTTCGTAGTTCTCAAAAATTTTGATTAGAAAGGAAAAATATAGTTGCAATATTTAACAAGGGTTGTAGAAGTGTAACGTTACGATGGTTTTACTTATACAAGTCTATTCAAGAGGAGCGCAATTCGCTTTAATGCAAGTATGAGTCTTTTGGCAGCAGCGATCGTATAGGTAAATAGCCAGAAGGTAAGTAGCCAGAACCTGATTCTTGTGCTTAAAACAACATAATATCGTGGGAATAGAGCGATGAATGAGCCGTCGAAGCGAGATGTCTTGGTGTTAGAACTAGAAAGAGAGCGTTCCATACGTCGTACTGCTAGCCTTTTGTATGCCAAGCGATCGCGTATTAGAGATGAGTTGGATCGTTTAATTAGTCATCTTTCTCTGTTAGTTGCCCTACCCCATAAGACGACGGAAGATCCTCAGCCAGAGTCAGATATCTTAATTGAAGCGGCAAGAAGGATCGACGACCCTGTATTTACAGAGTTGGTAATTCAGGTGATTCACGAACGCCAGATTTGACCTTTAACAATAATCTGAGTTTTGCGGCAATTTTTGGCAATATTTACTAGGCTAATTAACAGATCTTCCGTTATTTCAGTCTGAAGCGCCCCATTATGGTTGAGCAGATCAAATCTCAGTATTCTTTGTCTTGGATTACTCAAATAGCCGAAATTCCCCAAGCAGATTGGGATGAATTGGCAAAACCCCTCGCTACTCCTTTTTTAGAGTGGGAGTGGCTGAATAATATTGAAACCTCCGGCAGTGCCACAGTACGTAATGGCTGGAGACCTTTTCATCTGGCAGTGTGGCGCGATTACCCGCAGGGTACGCTTCGCGATCGCCAATTGATTGGGGCAGCGCCCTTATATATCAAAGGGCATAGTTATGGAGAGTTTGTTTTTGACCATCAATGGGCGGATTTGTCTCATCGTTTAGGGATTGAGTACTATCCGAAGTTGTTAGGGATGACTCCCTTTACTCCCGCCGTGGGCTATCGCTTCTTAATAGCTTCTGGGGAAGATGAGGAGGTGATTACTGAATTGATGCTAGCGGCGATTGATAGTTTTTGCGATCGCAATCGGCTATCTGGTTGTCATTT
>JBJOPG010000110.1:0-12580 GCA_046050865.1 Cyanobacteriota bacterium | reverse complement strand
CGGCCCTGAAATTATGGCAGTGGCGGTAGACGTGCTGAATATTGTGGCAAAACAAGATCGCCTCCAACTCGAATTTCAGACAGCCCTAATTGGTGGTGCGGCGATCGAAGCTACAGGCGAACCCTTGCCAGCAGCCACCCTAGACGCTTGTAAGCAGAGCCACGGCGTACTTCTAGCCGCAATTGGCGGTTATCAGTGGGACAATCTCCCCCGCCATCTCCGCCCAGAAACAGGTCTATTAGGCTTAAGGGCAGGCTTGGGATTATTTGCCAATCTAAGACCAGCAGCAATTTTACCCCAGTTAATTGATGCTTCTTCCCTCAAGCGAGAAATAGTGGAAGGGGTGGATATTATGGTGGTGCGAGAGTTGACTGGAGGAATTTACTTCGGACAACCCAGGGGAATATTTACGACGGAGACTGGGGAACAACGAGGGGTGAATACCATGGCTTATAGCGCCAGTGAGATTGATCGCATTGCCAAAGTCGGTTTTGCCACTGCTCAAAAACGCCAGGGTAAACTTTGTTCGGTAGATAAGGCTAATGTGCTGGATGTTTCTCAACTATGGCGCGATCGCGTTACCGCATTGGCTGGGGATTATCCTGATGTGGAGTTAAGTCACCTGTATGTGGACAATGCGGCGATGCAACTGGTGCGTGCTCCCAAACAGTTTGACACTATCGTCACGGGCAATTTGTTCGGTGATATTCTCTCCGATGCCGCAGCGATGCTCACGGGCAGTATTGGGATGCTACCTTCTGCTAGTTTGGGGGAGGCTGGCACTCCTGGAGTATATGAGCCTGTCCACGGTTCCGCTCCTGATATTGCAGGACAGGACAAAGCAAATCCTCTGGCACAGGTTTTGAGTGCGGCAATGATGCTACGGTATGGTTTGGATGAGCCTGATGCCGCAACAGAAATTGAACAGGCGGTTAATCAAGCTCTAGACCTGGGTTATCGTACTGGAGATATTATGTCCCCTGGGATGAAGGCAGTTGGCTGCAAAGAGATGGGAGAAGTTTTGCTTAAGTTGCTAACTTGATGGGAGTTTGATCAATCGGTCATTTCAATTAGCTTCTGCATTTTAAAATTCCGCGCCCAATCCCATTAATCGTAGGGGCGAATAGCCATTCGCCCCTACTAACTAAATTAACGAGTTGCTTCGACTAACACTTGTTCCTTAACTGATGCCACGGTAGTTTTACCATCTTCATCAATATCCACCAGAGCATTGTCACCATCATGGACTCTACCCGAGAGGATTGCTTCTGCTAGACTATCTTCCAATAGGCGCATAATTGCCCGGCGCAGGGGTCTAGCACCATAGCTCGGGTCGAAACCTTCCTCAATTACCTTGTCTTCAAAAGCGGTAGTTACCCCTAAGGTAATCTCTCGTTGTTCTTTGAGTCTGACGGAGATCTCCTTGAGTAAAATACTAGCGATCTGTCTGACTTCAGGTTTGGTTAGTTGACGGAAGACAATTATTTCATCCAGACGGTTAATAAATTCAGGACGGAAATAGTTTTTCAATTCCTGATTAACCAAGTCTTTGATCCGGTTATATTGTGCTTCGTCCTTGTCTCCAGAGAAGTCAAACCCTAAACCGCTACCACCTTTTTCAATGACCTTTGACCCAATATTGGAAGTCATGATGATCACAGTGTTTTTAAAGCTCACGGTGCGTCCTTGGGCATCTGTCAGGCGACCATCATCCAAGAGCTGAAGCATTAAGTTAAACACATCAGGATGGGCTTTCTCGATTTCATCAAACAGCACGATGGAATAGGGTTGACGACGGACTGCTTCGGTTAATTGTCCCCCTTCGTCATAACCGACAAACCCTGGAGGAGAACCAATTAGCTTCGAGATGGTGTGGGATTCCATGTACTCAGACATATCAATCCGCACGATCGCCTCTGCTGAACCAAACATCTGGGTGGCTAAAGCCTTAGCCAATTCGGTTTTACCTACTCCTGTGGGGCCAGAAAAGAACAGACTGGCAATGGGACGTTGGCGATCGCCTAATCCTGAACGGGAGCGCCGTAAGGCACGAGAAACTGCTTTGACTGCCTCATCTTGACCAATGACTCGCTCATGGAGATCATCTTCTAAATACATCAAGGCTTCTGACTCGGTTTCTGTCATTTTAGTCACGGGGACTCCTGTCCAAGCCGCGACGATCTTGGCGATCGCTTCTTCATCCACCACAGGGGTTAAGGCTTCTGGGTTAATGGTCGCCACATCACCCTGATTTTCTTCTTTACTCTGCAAACAATGATTCAAATGAGTCCGCGAACCAGCTTCGTCAATCAAATCAATGGCTTTATCAGGTAAAAAGCGATCGGTAATATATCTTTCTGAGGAGATTACTGCGGTTCTGATGGCTTCGTCGGTATATTTAACCTTGTGGAAGTCTTCATAGGTTTTACGTAATCCTTGCAGAATTTCAATGGCATCCTCCACGGAAGGCTCACCCACCATGACTTTTTGGAAGCGACGTTCTAGGGCTGCATCCCGCTCGATATATTGACGGTACTCATCGAGGGTCGTGCTACCAAGACATTGAATTTCCCCTCTGGCTAAGGATGGTTTGAGCATATTGGCAGCATCCATGGCGCCCCCCATTGCCCCTGCACCCACAATAGTGTGGATCTCGTCAATGACCAAGATAATATTCCCCGCTTTGCGGACTTCTTCCACAATGGACTTGAGCCTTTCTTCAAATTCCCCTCTAAACTTAGTTCCTGCCAGAAGGGAACCCATATTCAAGCTAATGACTTCCTTGTCTGCTAAGAGGGAAGAAACATCCCCCTCCACAATTCGTTGGGCTAATCCTTCGGCGATCGCTGTTTTGCCCACTCCCGGCTCACCGACTAAAATCGGGTTGTTTTTGGTGCGTCTGCCTAAAATTTGGACAGCTCGCTCAATTTCAGGGAATCTGCCCACTACAGGGTCTAGTTTGCCTTCACGGGCTAGATCCGTGAGGTTAATACTAAACTCTTTCAGCTTGGTGGGCTGTTCTCTGCCACCACCAAAACCAAAAGGATTATCTTGATTGCCGGCGGCAACTACTTCGGTTTCTCCGAGCTTTTTAATCAAATCTGTCCGCAACTGTCGGAGATTGACATTTTGTTTGGTCAAGAGTTTGACTGCCATATTGTCAGTCTGTTTAATCATTGCCAACAAAATATGCTCAGGACTAATAAAATTACTCTTTAATTGACGAGCTTCGTTAAACGCTTGTTCTAAAATTCGCTTGGCTTTTGGAGTGAAGGGAATATTGGCGGGAATAAACCCAGAACCTTTCCCCACTATCTCCAGGGCAAGATTTCTAGTTTGGTCTAAACCAATATCCAAATTTGCTAATAATTCAGCTGCTGTTGACGTTCCCTCCCCAATTACCCCCAATAAAATATGTTCCGTCCCTACCAGATTGTGCCCTGTGTTGCGGGCTTCCTCTTGAGCGAGGACAACGTTCTTTATAGCTTTTTCATTGAAGTATTCAAACATGGTTTAAAAAACTCCTCTTGTTTATTAAATTAATATTTCTTTATCTTCTTTACCTAATTTATCTTTTTTGACTGCCAAGATGTAGTGGTAAAATCCGTAATGTTTGATTTTATGAGAGGCAAATTGGCTAAATCCTTGGCGGAGAATAGTTTTCATGATTGACGAGGGCTACATTAAATATCAGTGTCATTGGTCACAGATCGACGCGATCGCCGAAAGCGACATCAAGGAATTAAATTCTTGGCGTCAACAACTGTATCAGTTAGGTTTGATCGGCGAATACGACAATGGTATTGGCTTTGGTAATCTCAGTATTCGTTTACCCCAGCAGAAACAATTAATTATTTCAGGTACTCAAACAGGGGGTATCCCTGATTTAACACCGCAGCACTATAGCAAGGTCATTGATTATGATTGGCAACAAAATTATGTTACCTGTCAAGGATTAATTAAAGCCTCCTCCGAAAGTTTGACCCATGCGGCTATTTATCACACCCTCCCTGAAATCTATGCAGTAGTTCATGTGCATCATCAACTACTGTGGGAAAAATTACTAGAGCAGGTTCCTACCACTAATCCTGATTGTGCTTACGGAACTCCAGAAATGGCAACGGAAATTATCAGATTATGTCAACAACCCCTAACTCAACAAGCAAGAATTATTGTCATGAGCGGTCATGAAGCAGGGATTTTGACCTTTGGTACTAATTTGAACCAAGCTGGTGAAACTTTATTGCAACACTTCACCACTATTTGATTTTAAATAAATTACTTAAATTACGGAATCATAACCATTGTTTAATCCATCTCAACAGAAAAATCGTTTGCTCATCTTACCCCTAATAGCTCTAGTCAGTTGCCTGTTGAGCATTACTTTTAGTCCAGTAGCGACAGCCAAGCTGTTTGACGGGCCAGTAGATCAGCTCCCCCTCGAACAACGAGTTGCTTTGAAAAATGGAGAATTAGTTTTTCTGGGTCAAGAGGGCAACTACACTTCTCGGTTACTCATTACCAGCACCATGGACAATGCTTGGGCAGTTTTAACCGACTATGAGCATTTTGCCGATTTTCTTCCTGGAGTTGTCAGTAGTGAGTTGCTCGAAAGTAATGGCGATCGCAAAGTTTTTGAACAAATCAATAAAATCAAAACTCTCGTCTTTAGCATCGAATCAAGAGTTAAGCTTGCCACCATCGAATCCTATCCAGGGCAAATTACCTTTGAAGCGGTGGATGGTGACTTGAAAACCATGAATGGAACGTGGGTCTTGGAACCAGTTTCTCCTTACCCCAGCGCCCCTCCAGATCAGGTTTTAGTCACCCACAAGGTAATGGTGAAGCCAGCCAAAGCTCCTAGTGATAGTATTTTCTTCAGTATTTATGAAGAGCGTCTCCAAGAAACCTTGAAGGCAATTAAAGCAGAAACAGAGCGAAGAGGGGGAATTATAGATAACTAAGATTAGATCCTTGGGATGAGTTGAAATTAAGTTTCCCTAATGCCCTAATTCCCTAATTCCCTAATGCCCTAATCCCCCAATTCCCTAATGCCCTAATGCCCTAATTCCCTAATGCCCTAATCCCCCAATTCCCTCAATCCCCTAATAATGCCAACTGTCTTTGTGCTTCATACAGCATCAAAGAGGTAGCAACGGCAACGTTTAGTGACTCCACCTGATTGAGGAGAGGAATTTTGAGCTTTACATCGGCTAAATCGGTTAGTTCTGAGGATAATCCTGCTCCTTCATTGCCTAATAAAATCAAACTGGGAAGAGTGAAGTCTACCTCCCAATAGGTTTTAGTAGCTTTAGAGGTGGTGGCAATGATCTGAACTCCCTGCTGTTGCTGCTGCTTAACTAACCGAGGTAAATCTTGGTTCGTCACTACTGGGAGGCGAAACCACTGTCCCACAGTTGCTCGTAAAACTTTAGGGCTATAAAAATCAACGCTATCGCTACTCAACCAGAGACCATCAACTCCTGTAGCTACTGCGGTGCGGATAATTGTGCCTAAGTTACCAGGGTCTTGCAGTCTTTCTACAGCGAGTCCTATACCTCTTATGGTGGCTGGTTCTGGCGAAATGCTTGGGTAAGGAGCGATCGCCACCACTCCATCAGGATTGACCGTAGTGGCGATCGCATTCAAGACTTCTGGGCTGACCAGTTCGACTCTAGCTTCTTGCTCGGCAACAATTCGGCATAATGGCTGATGATTTTGCTGCCAACGCTCTGTGTAAAAAATAATATCTAGCTTATAATCGGCTTGGCAGGCTGCTTCAACTAAGTTAGTTCCTTCAATCAACAGCAAGTTTTGCTTTTGTCGCTCCTTGGAGCGATGTAGCTTACGTACCTGCTTGATCAAAGGATTTTGAATACTAGTTAAAATGTTATTTTCCTATAAGTTTTATAAGTTTTTCAATCTACTATTGACGAACAGCACAGTTCAAAGTAATACTTTGGTTGCCTAGTCATGCGGAACTCGGGACTTGAACCCGAATGTTTTAAGCAAACACTAGAATCTGAATCTAGCGCGTCTACCAATTCCGCCAGTCCCGCATCAGAATTGAACCTACAAGCTCTTATTATGATTGACTCTTATATTCAATGTCAAACTTCAAGCTGAAACTTCTAGATTGGCTTAAGTTAATTTTTTTAAGCTAAAACTGTGCAATTGAATTTTTGAAGTCTATCTTAGTATTGCTTAAAAGCCCGAATAAATATATTTGATATCAAGAGGATAAAGCCATTAACTCTATCTCGAACCCAACCAAAATTACTTCAGAAGACCCTCAAGCTGTATTAGAAATCTGGGGGCGTTCTTCTCTCTCAGGAAGCGTCAAAATTAGCGGAGCTAAGAATTCTGCCCTGGTATTGATGGCAGGCTCGATACTTTGTCCTGGTAAATGTACTTTACGCAATGTACCAGACTTAGTTGATATCAAACGCATGGGTCAAATACTCCAAGCTTTGGGGGTTAGGTTACATCATCAAGGTGATGTGATTGAAATTGATGCTGCCAACATTAACCCCACGGAAGCTCCCTACGATGTAGTGTCTCAACTTCGGGCTAGCTTTTTTGTCATTGGACCTTTGCTCACTAGGCTCGGTACTGCTCGCGTTCCTCTTCCTGGAGGTTGTGCCATTGGTGCTAGACCCGTTGATCTTCACGTACGAGGGTTACAGGCAATGGGGGCAAATGTTTCGATTGAAGATGGGGTGGTACACGCTAACTTGGTTGGTGGGAAGCAGCGTTTGCAGGGAGGACGTATTTATCTTGATTATCCCAGCGTTGGGGCGACGGAAACTATTCTCATGGCTGCTACCCTGGCGGAAGGGGAAACTAAGATTGAAAATGCGGCTCAAGAACCAGAAATTGTCGATTTGGCTAACTTCTGCAACCAAATGGGGGCAAATGTTACGGGGGCAGGAACCAACACAATTGTCATTCAAGGGGTTAAAGAACTTAACTCGATTGACTACAACGTGATCCCCGATCGCATTGAAGCAGGAACATTTTTGGTAGCAGGGGCAATTACTAACTCAGAAATTACGTTGAATTCTGTCATCCCCGAACACCTTGCCCCAGTAATCGCCAAGCTCAAAGAGATCGGTTGTCAGGTCGTTACTGAGGATGAAGCAGGTAAAACTTTTGGCGGGAATATTCAATCTAAGCGTCTGCGCATTATTCCTGGAGAACTCCACGGTACTGATATTGAAACCCTACCCTATCCTGGTTTCCCCACCGATATGCAAGCGCAGTTTACTGCCCTCTTGAGCATCAGTAAAGGTAATAGCGTGATCAGTGAAACTGTATTTGAGAACCGTCTCCGCCACGTATCGGAATTGCAACGCATGGGCACTAACATTCGTGTCAAAGGTCATCATGCTATAGTCCAGGGAGTCTCGACGATTTCTGGTGCCCCAGTGATGGCTACCGATTTAAGAGCTTCGGCGGCATTAGTCCTAGCGGGGTTGGCTGCGGAAGGAAAAACTACAGTCTACGGTTTACACCACCTCGATCGCGGTTATGAGAATTTAGAAACTAAATTGCGTCAATTAGGAGCTAGGTTAGAAAGAATTATTCCTGAAGGAGACTAGCAATCATTCAATAGCTTTTAGTTTTTAGCTTTTAGATATTAGTTTTTAATTCGCGATCGCTGTTTACTGATTTAAACGACGATCGTTTATTTTTTAGGGCTTTTTTATGGCTCAAGCTTTATTCGGGGAAATCTTTCTCATAATTCCTTCTCATAATCTGATACTTGACTCGCGATCGCGTTTATTAATCTGCAATTAATTCCGAATTCGACGCGGTATCCTTTAGGGCGAACTCCTAATTCCGAACTCATATACTTACTGTTCAAGTAACCTATACGAATAGAATTTAGTATGACTACCGCCTTTTTATGCAATAATTCATAAAAGAAAAGTATTTTAATATTTGCTTAACATAAAGCAATGAATGACCCAGCTAACGAAGAACAATTAGAGCCAAAAGAGACTCTCTCCCAGGAAAAAACTCCAGCAAAAGAGAAAACTTTGGCGGAACAAGCTCCTCCCAGTTATGAATGTCGCTCCTGTGGTTACGTTTACGTGCCGTCGAAGGGTGACAGCCAAGGGAAAGTCCCCGCCGGAACTCTCTTTACGGAGCTGGCTTCAGACTGGCGTTGTCCTGTCTGCGGTGTGCGGAAAACTCAGTTTGTCAATATTGGTGCTCAAGGCGCACCATCAGGCTTTGCGGAAAACTTGGACTACGGTTTAGGCATTAATCGTCTAACTCCTTCCCAGAAAAACATTCTGATTTTTGGCGCTTTAGGTTTAGGCTTTCTGTTTTTCCTTAGTCTGTATGGTTTGAGCTAGCACCAATCTGATTAGATTACGCTGCTTATCGATTCTGCGGTCGGTGGTCAAACGTTGATGGTCAAACATAGTCAAGCATTGCTTTTATCTGCCTCCACTCGTCACAAAAACGTTTATGAGTTCATTGATTAAAAAATTAAAGCAAATCACTCTAGTATTTGCCATCTGTATATTTTGTATTAGCTGTAGCCGAGTCCCCTCCACCATTTCCAATCCCTGGAAAACCCTGACTCTTCCTTCTGAAGCTATTTTTTCCGATATTGCCTTTACTAGTAATGCTGCTCGAGGTTGGTTAGTTGGCACTCAAGCAACCCTGTTTGAAACTACTGATGGAGGTGAAACCTGGACACAGCAATCCCTCAACTTGGGGGATGAGAAAGTTACTCTAGAAGCTATTAGCTTTGATGGTGATGAAGGTTGGATTGCAGGTCAACCTTCGATATTGTTGCATACCGAAGACGGTGGTAATAGTTGGGCGCGAATTCCTTTGAGTTCCAAGCTTCCTGGTTCTCCCCTAGATATTATTGCCTTAGGTAAGTCCACCGCCGAAATGGTGACTAATTTGGGGGCAATTTATAAAACCGAAGACGGTGGTAAGAATTGGAAAGCTTTAGTGGAGGGTTCCGTCGGGGTTGCCAGAAGTATTCATCGTTCTGATGACGGGAGATATGTAGCGGTTTCTGCCAAAGGAAATTTCTTTTCCACTTGGGAACCTGGTGCGACGGAATGGACTCCCCATCAACGTACTTCATCTCGCCGTTTACAAAACATGGGCTTTAACCAAGACGGCAGCCTGTGGCTGTTAGCCCGTGGTGGACAGGTACAGTTTAGCGATACTCAGGATTATGATCAATGGGGAGAACCTATTTACCCTGAGTTTTCCTCTAGCTGGGGCTTTTTAGATGTAGCTTATCGCACTCCTGAAGAGATCTGGTTGGCAGGAGGAAGTGCTAATCTATTAGTCAGCCCCGATAGTGGTCAAAGTTGGTCAAAAGACCGTGACGTGGAAAATGCTCCGTCCAACTTTTATAAGGTAGTATTTCTTTCCCCCGAAAAAGGTTTTGTTTTGGGTGAACGAGGTACGCTATTAAAATACGTCCCCGAAGCTGGTGCTGCCACCTAATTCCTAGGCTTAATTACTAATCTTAGTTGTAGGCGGTTACCCTTGTTTCGTATTATGTAAACAGAACTTTAAAACATTTATAAGGAGAGACAAAATATGGCAGGCGATACTGGTGAACGTCCATTTTCTGACATTATTACAAGTGTTCGCTATTGGGTAATCCATAGCGTCACTATTCCTATGCTCTTTGTAGCTGGGTGGTTATTTGTTAGTACTGGACTAGCTTACGATGCTTTCGGCACTCCTCGTCCTGACGAGTATTTTACTCAAGAACGCATCGAGATTCCTGTAATTAGCGATCGCTATGATGCTAAACAGCAAATCAAAGAATTTAATCAGTAGTACTTTCAGCAGTACATTCAATTGACAATCAAGTAGGTAATCAAGGTAATTAATATGACAGGCAATAGTCCTAATCAACCCATTTCATATCCCATCTTTACCGTTAGATGGTTAGCGATTCACACTTTAGCAGTACCAACTGTCTTCTTTTTGGGTGCGATCGCTTCAATGCAATTCATCCAACGATAGAAATCAATAATTAATCATGGAAAAAAAACAAAACACTAATAGGCAGCCAGTAGAGTTAAATCGTACTTCCCTCTACCTAGGATTACTTTTAATCGCTGTACTAGGCATTTTATTCTCTAGTTATTTCTTTAACTAATAAGAATTCTGTATTTCGTCGTTTTAAACTTTCAAATAGCAAGAGGATTAAGAAAAATGTTTGCAGAAGGAAGAATTCCCTTGTGGATCGTAGCTACAGTAGCTGGCATGGGTGTGATCGCCGTGGTTGGTGTATTTTTCTACGGTGCTTATGCTGGTGTTGGCTCAGGTATGTAAACCTCGATTCCAAGTTAGCGTGGAATAACCACAAAAAACCGCCCAGTACATTGATGCTAGGCGGTTTATTTTTATAGTTCCTATTCGTAATTAATTGAAATGAAATGACTCAAGCTTCCTGTAAATTAAACTTAACAAATACTAAAACACTACTAATTAAAAGACCAATAATAAAACCAAATAAATGAGCGTGAAAACTAATTTGGGGAATTAAATGATCAAAAATAAACTGCATAATTACAATTAAAACAATCTGCTGTACTCGACGTTTAGCAGTAGTTGAATGTCTTCTTCTAAGCCAAATTTGCAGGGCGATCGCCAAAACTGCCCCAATTAAACCCATAATTGCTGCTGAGGCGCCCACCAGAAAAACATTGCCCAATCCCAAAGGAAAAGCTAAGAGGGTAAAGGTTAACATGGAGCCAATACCACTAATTAAATAAATGGTTAGATAGTATTTTGCGCCTAAACTTAACTCAATCAAGCGCCCCACAAAATATAGCGACAACATATTAGTTGCTAAATGAAATAAGCCATAATGGAGAAAATTTGCTCCAATTAGTCGCCACCATTCTCCCGCCAAAACTTTTTCAGGAATCAAGGCCCCCAGCCGCTCCAGAGCTAGAGAATTTTGACTCCCTCCTAACCTAATCTCTAATCCGTAGATCAGTAAATTTAAACCAATTAATATATAGGTCGCATAGGCTATTTTGTGATGTCTAATTCTCATGCAAAATATTTAGATTTAATATATTCGATTTACTTAATTATTCTGGTTATCAGGAATCTTAGCCGCAATTAAACCAAGCTAAAGTCGTTAATATGGGGAGATTAACATTGTTCTGCCTAACTGCATCATGCCCCTGTTTCGTATCATAGCTCTCTTCCTTGGTTTGAGCGTAATTCTTGGACTATCAATTTGGTTGGTGACATCTTTATCTCACCTCTATATGCAAATCTCTTTTACGGCGCCTATTCTGGCTAATTTGCTGCTGTTATTGGTGGTAGTTTTGATTGGCTCGTTGGTGGGAGGCTATATTTACTACATAAATAAATATACTCGCCGAGGATCTAGGAGTAGACCGGGAAAGAGTCGCGCTAGTCGGGTCAGAATTCCTGAAGAAAAAACTCAAGTAGCAGCGCAAAATCTTCAGGCGTTGCGACAACAGGTAGGGCAAATACAGGACAAAATTGCCCAAAAAGCTTTACTAGGTAGATCGCGACAGATAGAAGCAGATCTTCGACGGGGAGAAGTCAAAGTTGTGATTTTTGGAACAGGATCGGCAGGAAAAACTTCTTTAGTCAATGCTTTGGTGGGAGAAATTGTGGGAGAAACTAACCCCATCATGGGGACAACCACCCAAGGAGAAACCTATAGTCTTAAGCTACGGGGGGTTGGGAGAGAAATCTTGATTATTGATACTCCTGGTATTTTGGAAGCAGGAATTGCGGGGACTGAAAGAGAAGCAGTAGCCAAACAACTAGCCACAGAAGCCGATTTGTTGGTATTTACCGTCGATAACGACCTGCGGCAGTCAGAATACGAACCCCTTAAGACTTTAGCGGAAATTGGCAAGCGATCGCTTTTGGTGTTTAACAAAACGGATCTCTATACCGATGAAGATCGAGAAATGATTTTAGGCAGACTGAAGGAAAGAGTAAAACAATTTATTCCTCCCAGTGATGTGACACCAATTTGTGCCAACCCCCAACCTGTGCAGTTAGCTACGGGGGAGATTATTGATCCCCCGGTGGAGATCCTGCCCTTAATTAAAAGATTGGTGGCAGTATTGCGGGCAGAAGGGGAAGACTTAATTGCCGATAACATTTTGCTTCAGTCCCATCGCTTAGGAGAAGAAGCCCGCACCATTATCGAAAATCAGCGTCGGCGGGAATCAGATAAAATCATTGATCGCTACCAATGGATCAGTGCGGGGGTAATTGCTGTAACCCCTGTCCCCATAGTGGATATGTTAGCCACTGCTGCGGTAAATGCGCAGATGGTGATTGAAATTGGCAGAATCTATAACATTGAGCTGGATTTAGAACAGGGGAAAGAATTGGCCTTGTCTTTAGGGAAAACCCTTGTCAGTCTCGGTGTCGTAAAGGGGGCAGTAGATATCTTAGCCAAGGCACTTCAGCTTAATTTTGCCACCTATATCGTCGGTAAAGCCATTCAAGCAGTATCCGCCGCCTATTTAACTCGCATTGCTGGAAAAAGCTTTATCGAATACTTTAGACGCAACCTGGA
>JBJOPG010000109.1:0-12664 GCA_046050865.1 Cyanobacteriota bacterium | reverse complement strand
ATCTAAAGCTAGCACTTACAAATAGGTGTCAACAAAGGTACAATAGACCTCGCCTCAAGTCTTACCTAGAGTACCCAAAAGAAGTGCGATCGCGATCACCGACAGTTAAAAATATAGTCATTCCAAATAAAAAACATACGATTTTGTAGGGGCGATTCGCGAATCGCCCCTACTTGTGCTCTCTATTTTGTTTTTACTATTTAGCTTTTAGACGTTCACTGATGCTGCTTAATTTTGCTTTGCTATTAATAGGAGAGTGGGGAGCAGGAAGTTCTGTATTTGGCCAATTCTCTAAGTCACTACAGGCGCAGTCGAGGGGTTGAGTTCCCATTTCGATCATGGGTACAGGCATAGCACATCTGGCACACTGGTCAATTGTCCAGGCGGGGGTTAATAGCTCTTGGATCGTAGCTTCTCCTCCCAAGAGATAACAGTCTTTACCGTTAACACTCATGATTTTTTGCCAACAGGCTTCAAACTCTGAGGAATAGCGATCGCCTTGAATTACTTTTGAAGGTAATAGTTCGACTTCACCGTTACGCCAGGCTAGTTTTTTCCCTAGTTGAAACCAGTGAGCAAGATAGGTTTTTACTTCTGTTGGGGATGCCATATTCTTTCTTTCTCTGTTGAATTATAGATTTCAGTACTAAAAGTGAAGCGAAAAATAAAAGTTTAGTCTAATCAAAAATGACAAAAGAGCAATTAATTCTTTTCCCCTTTCCCTTTAACCTTATGTGAAGCGGTACCCTTTAGGGTTTCCCTACCCCCACAGTTTGATTAGTGCGTAACATAAGTAATTAATTAATTACTTATGATCATAGTTCCAGACTCAGTAAAGACAATAAATCGGCAACTATATTCCATATTTTTTTAATGGTTCCCCTAAAACACTAAGATTAATTACATGACCCCCCGCTACTAAATAAGTGACATCAGCTACATTACCCACTTGACGGGATAGTTTGCCCAGGCGATCGCGAAACAGTCTACCCATTGGATAAGCGGGAACGACTCCCCATCCTGTTTCTTCTCCCACCAAAATTGTTGTCGCTGCCGTGGTTTGTAGACTGGATAAAAAGCGATCGCTCATCTCTTGCCATGCAACTTTGTCTAATTCCATCAAGTTGGCTACCCATGTTCCTAAGGAATCAATCAATAGACAGTCTGATGTGGAAGCCTGTTTCAGGTATGATGGTATATCTATATTAATCGTGATCGTCTTCCAGGTTGCAGGTCTTCTCTGTTGGTGTTTTAGGATTCTGGTTGCCCATTCGCGATCATGATCATCCACTTTGGCTGTGGCAACATAGATAACAGACTTATGGTTTTGTTGTGCCAAAATTTCAGCAAATTCACTTTTTCCTGAACTACAAGCTCCTGTTATTAAAATGATTTTACGACTATTAGACATTTCGGCTACTAAAATTGCTGCTTAAATTAGGTTTACACTTGAAAAAGAAAATATAGTATCAATATGTTGGTTTAGTTTTTTACGATTTTTTGCAAGAGTCAAAAGAGATAAATATATTACTTTTGACGCAGCACAGGTTAAATGAAAATTGGAAAACTTCGTTAATCTCTGATATCAATTTTTTCTCATTATTTTGGCTAGTAAATTTAGCTAAACCAGAATCCTCTCTTATTTTTCCTTAATCAACTACAAAATTTTTAGGTCTAAGGAAGATAATAAAGCGCTACATTACTTGTGAAATTTATACTTTGCTCTAGCCCTCCTCAAACAGCAAGATATCTATTATTTTGTCTCTAACATTTTTAAATGGCAAAAGTCAAGATTTGAAATAGAGTATTTTTGCTAATTGTTACTTTAAAGAACTAAGGTTCTAGGATTGAAGGTGTGAAAACCTCAGAAATATTCTTGAAGTAAAATCAGTAATTTGTAACATTAGACTTAATCAACTAAAATAAAAAGCTGAACATTATTAAAAAAAACTAATTATCCCCATAAAATTGTGACAAGAGTGAGAATAAACGGTATTATTTTTTAATAGTGTTAATTTAATGTCAAATAAAATGCACATAAATATTTGACATCAACAATTTAGATAGAAAATGAAATTAATTATGAGCGAAGCTGCTACAGCAACATTAACAGGAAAAGCTTTACTACAAAAAGTAAAGGAACTATCTCATTTACCAAGGCGTGAAACTGCTAAAAAATGCGGATACTATACAATTACGAAGGATAACCAAACCCGAGTAAACCTAACTGATTTTTATGATGCAGTACTGGCGGCTAAGGGCGTTCCTTTAGATCCAGAAGGCGCAAAAGATGGTCGTGGTCGTGAACCTACTTACCGAGTTAGTGTCCATAAAAATGGTCAAATTGTGATTGGTTCTACCTATACTCAAGCAATGGGGTTAAAAGAAGGAGACAAGTTTGAAATTAAGCTAGGATACAAGCATATTCACCTTAAACAAATCGATGGTGAAGAAAATGGTGCAGCAGACAATTAATTGTTTGACAGCTAGTTGCTTTGTAGCATTGGTAGCATATTTTGTTGATGAACCTTGGCTCTTCAAATCATAGCGATGTACTATCATCTAATCTGAGTATTAATCTGATCAGTGCATCGTGGTTTAATATTCTTGGCTTTCTTGGAGTCTGGACGATTATCTGGTTGCCTATTGCTCTCCTCCTATCTCGAAAAATTAACTGGCAGCCACAAGAGGTTTTAACTCCAAAACAAAAGCTGATTCTATTAGCTTCCCTATATATTCTTGCTCCTGGAATAATTGCTTGGAAAGTTAATACGGAATTTCTCACCTGGACAGATCTTGGTTTGAGTTTTAATCCCAGTAATTTGTTGTTTATATTGTTAGGACTAGGGGCTAGTGCTGTTAGTTTAGTGGTAATTTTTTGCTTAGAATCCCTAGGCAATTTAGTTACTTGGCATTGGCAGAATTTACGGGAAATTCCGACGTTGTGGTTGCCGATTTTGGGTCTGAGTTTGCTGATTAGTTTGGTAGAAGAAGTAATATTTCGTGGCTACATATTTATCACTCTACTAGCTGATAATTCTTTTTGGCTGGCGGCGATCGCCGCCAGCGTAATTTTTGCTGGGTTACATTTAATTTGGGAAAGGAAACAAACTCTGCCACAGCTTCCAGGTCTTTGGCTGATGGGAATGGTGTTAGTTATAGCCAGAATACTCACAAGTGACACTCTTTATCTGGCTATAGGACTTCATGCAGGGTGGATTTGGGGATTAACCTGTATTGATTCAGCAAATTTATTAACCTATAAATATCCCAATCATTGGTTTACTGGGTTAAATCAACAGCCCCTGGCGGGGATGGCTGGGATACTATGTCTGGCGCTTACAGGTTTAGGAATCTGGACTTTTAGCTATTAGCTACTTTTCTGTAGTTAGCTGAGGTAAGACAATCTGACAAGGGCGATTAACACCCTTAGATGCTTTTCCTGTGGTTATTCGGTTGACGTCACCATGAGTAATTAATTTTCCCTGATTGAGCAAACCATAATAAAGGAAATAAAAGCTCATTTTCTTGGTCTCGCTAATAACCTGCTCGCGGGAAGAATCATGTTTCCACCACTGAGGATCGGCGATTTCTGGAGAACTAGGAGTAGAATAGGCGGTAACTTCTATTTCATCTCCTAGGACTTTATTAAAGCTCCATACTCCCCGACGTAGGTGATAGCGATCAGATACGAGGATAATTTTTTTTACAGGGTCTTTGATTTCTGGTAATTTCCGCTGAAATGCTTGGGCTTCATGAAAAGTGCTTTCAACTAGCTCGCCACAGTACAAGTCTTCGGTCGGAAGATTGTATCCGGCAAAGATATCCCGATACCCCCGCAACTTTTCTTCGGTTTCATCGATACCTGCGGCGTAGTAAATTCCCTGAACTTTTTTTTGCTCGTAAAGCCCAATTAGGGTTTTTAAACGGACATTATTGCCTGATAGCAAAACAGACATGTCCCCTGAGGGATTGCTTTCTCCCGCCGCTAGCCACTTTCCATAATTGATCGCTATCGGTTTCCAGGTAATACTAGCAATAGATATTAAGCCCAACAGAGATAGCAGTGACACCTTGTATTTTTTAGGCATCTGGGCAAATAGCTTGTTCATGGTTTGATATTAACTAGAGTAAAACTTCCGCTAGGCTTTGGGAAAGATGAAAAATTCGACCGCAACTTTCAGCGTGCCAAACTTTTAGCTTGTCATTGATGTTTCCCGCTACTAATGGACCCATGAGATAGAAATTCTGGTGAGCTTCAAAATTTTCATTCATCTCAAAGCCTCCATGGGAATCATTTGGGGTACAGATGCCCTGGTGAATTAAGTTGTTGATTAGAGGCGAAGATGATTGAGTTAAATCTTGAAATCCTGCACAGTTTATAATTACTTGGATAGGAGTCGTAAAGGCTTGTGGCTCACTACTAGTGAGAGTAACAAATTCAAACCCAAACTGATTTTCCCCTAAAGGTATCGTGCGAGTAAATTTACCGGTAATGAATTCTAGTTTGCCTTCAAACAATAGCTTGTCTGCCACATTAAGGTAATCTGACCCTGCACGTCTTTGAAACTTCCCTATTTTTACCCCATATTTAATTACAAATTGCTTTTGTTCTGCATAACTAAGCTGGTTAAGGGCTTTAATTACTCCTTGAGAAATGATGCTATAAGTACCGTTAATAGTTTCACCATTGGCTAAAGCTGTTTCCACATCTTGTTGCACTGCTTGATAAATTTGCTTTGCAGTAAAATTATCTTGCTGCACCAATGATTCTAAGTATTCAGCTATATAAGTTGTAGATGCAGGGCTATTGGTAATACGGTGAGGAAAGCTACCACTGGGAGAAATAACTACAAATTTGTCGATTAATTTTCCTACCTCTGACAAGTTATTAAGGCTATAGATAGTTTCTAGGGCGCTAGCATTTGACCCAATAATTAGGACCTGTTTAGCTTGCTCAGGATTAGCCTGTAACCTCTCAACAATTCGCTTAATATTCTCATTCTGGGAGGGTTCATACATATTAGCAATACAGCAAATATCTTTCCCAGAAGGCGATCGCTCTAAAGATTCTAGTTGACTTAAGAAAGTTGATTTATTTGGCGGGCTACCGATGGCTAAAACTACTTTGGTAGCTGAGTAGGAATGACCTTCGGTTGTGTGAATTTGATAGATTCCTGACTGCTGGAGGATATTACAGATATCTGCTGAAATCAACTCGCACTGCAAATAGCCTTGCTCTGTAGCCTGCTGCAAGGCTTTGGTTATACGTTCTTTGAGATACCAACCAAATACATACCGAGGGACAAAAATATCATCCCAACTACCCTGTTCAATGGCTTCCTGATAAGACTTTAACCAGTGGTTGTTTAGGTCTCCTGGTCTTTCCTGGAGACTTAAGACTACGGAATCGTAGTTGGCTTTTAACCAATCGGTAAAGCGATCGCGCTCAGGCTGAGGCAAAAATTCTTTGAGGGGGGTAATGATTAAAGATTGCTGTCCTGATCTGCTGCCATAAGGAATACCCGTCCAAAACTCCCCAGACTTATCGAGGACGGCGACTTTAATTGCTTTTTGCTCGCTTTTTTCTGCTATTTTGCCTTGTTTGCCTTGTTGTTCTTGAAGTAACGAAAGATAATGAATCAGAGTATAAGCACAGGATATTCCTGATCCAACAATCGCCAGATCATAATTACTGTTTGCAGATGAAAAGGGTTGATCGGATTGGAGATTCTGAGAAACAACTACACCTTTATTCTGTAATCCTTGCATTTTGGGTATTACTAAAATTAATCTAAATTAAAATTTATTAAAAAAAAGCACTAGTCAAAAAAATGATGGAGATTATATATGCGGTGTTTGTGAGCCAAATGAAATAGTATTATGTAAGTAGCTAACCGAACTAGCTAAATTGCTGGTTAGATGAAGATGCATATTACATCCATGAAATACGACTAATATCTAATTAAACCACAAAAATTGTTAAATTTTAATAATTTACATTAAGTTCTAGTCAAGAAAATATTTCAAATTATTGTTTTTATTAGCGACATGTATCTATACGGAGCAGGTGGTCATTCTAAGGTTATTACCGATATTCTCAACAGCTTAGGAATCGACGTGATTGGGGTGTTTGATGATCAACCTCTAGGTGCAAAATTGACTACCATGGCGATCGATTCGGGAATTAGAGTGCAGGGGCAGACTTTCCCTAAGTTAAATGCGCCTTTAATTATTAGTGTCGGCGATAACCAAAGAAGAGCAGAATTAGATTTAATGTTAAGGACTAATGCCGAATATGGTCAGGCAATTCACGGAACAGCAATTATCTCGGCTAAATCAACTGTTGGTGAAGGTACAGTGATCTTACAAGGGGCAATCGTCCAATCCGCAGCGCAGGTGGGTAGACATGTGCTAGTTAATACCGCAGCTAGTATCGATCATGATAACGAGATAGGTGACTATGCTCATATATCTCCCCATGCAACTTTGTGTGGTCATGTCAAAGTAGGAGAGGGTACTCATATAGGCGCTGGGGCGGTAGTCATTCCTTCGATCCGTATCGGTAAGTGGTGTACTGTTGGTGCAGGAACTGTCGTCATTAGGGACATTCCCGATTATGCAACGGTGGTGGGTAATCCCGCTAAGGTAATTAAAATGAGAAAGCCACCTGTTTTTGAACAACTACGAACAACCTTGACAGCAACGGAGAAGATTGACTAAAGCTGAAGTGAGAAGTGGAGAGTGGAGAGCTTCATTTTGTGGTGGTGCTAAAGAGGTAATGAAGCATTATGGTATGGTGATAGTCAATTATTGTACAGTTTTGTAGTTCAAAATAGTGACTCGAAATAGCTGCAATCTTTACATGGTCCTTCAGGGTTAACAGCACAACGGATAATTTCTGAGTGGGCATTGAAGCGACAGTTAGCATTGCC
Organism: Cyanobacteriota bacterium; assembly: GCA_046050865.1. Taxonomy (GTDB): domain Bacteria; phylum Cyanobacteriota; class Cyanobacteriia; order Cyanobacteriales; family Xenococcaceae; genus Waterburya. The sequence goes on along the minus strand of JBJOPG010000109.1, from coordinate 5,729 downwards.
GATAATATAGCGATCGCCGATGAGAGTAGTTTCTTCAGGACGTTTAGATTCTTGGACATGGAGGGTGGCTTTGTCGAAACGATAGCCCCCAACCCGATATTGATAGAAATGGTGTCGTTCTAAAATGGCGTAGGTTTTACCTTCAAAGTCCATATAGTTACCTGGTTGAAGCTGACGATCAAGATTGAGTCTGCCAATACATTGACGGGCGGGGGTGAGGATAATTTCTGTGAGTAAAAGATTTTTCTTGAGCGACATGAATCCTGATTTAAAGTCTGAACTGATAAACTGATAAATAATACTGATAACTAGAAGAAATATATAACGGTTATTTTAGCTAACTCCTGTCAATTAACCAGCATTTTGGGGAATCCTAAACTTGGATACTGCTGTGTTGTGGAGTTAGATGTCATGGAGCAATTGATAATTAATGCCTTGAAAAGTGCTTGTGGCAATAAAAATATCAAATTTCAAATAATTATTCAGGATAATCAACTTCATATTTATGGCAATCACCGACCAGAATATCAACCTAACTACTCGATATTAGAAACAAATGTCTGTGGCGCGATCGCATCCTTAAGCCTAGATAATATTAATGGTCTGTGGTTATATACCCGCCCTCTGAGTCAAGTTGAACCAAATTGGCAAGTTTTTATCGAATTACCAACTCAAGATCAAGACAAAATTGGTGATACAGAGAGTAATTTAGAGCAACCTGAATTAGATATTTTAGACCTTGAAGCAGAATTTGAAACAGAAATTGATTCAGTAACAGATATTGAAGGCATCGGCAACTTTGACTTGATGACTAGCGGCACCACAGGGGACGCTAGATTAATGTTAAATCAAGTAGATACTGATAAACAAGACCAAACCCTCCTGCAAGAAGCGATCGAGGTAGTGGATGTTGTTAGTTTTTCTCAAACATCTCTAGGATATAGCACTGGAGATACTGGGCTACTCCAGGAACAAGGTTTAATTCATGGTCGCCCCCTAAAAGAAGTAGAGATTAATACTGTTATCGCTTCTACAGGAGATTCCACCGAAGTGGCTGTTTCTCCAACCCACAACAAGTTGGCTCAATACTGCTTTATTAGTAACTCAGAACTAACTCCCAAGCAGCGGGTCACTCCCAGTAAGACTGTCATACGGTTGGTGAAATTTTTTCATTATCTATCTGCCGAAGATCAACAGAGCATAGCACCCGTTATCGAGAATTACTTACGGTTAGGAGTAATTGATCCAGGAGCAGAAATCTTACCTGCCAGTCAAAATTGGTTAACCAAAATCACTGCACTTGATACTCCGGAACAAAGTGCTTTTGCTTGGTGGTTAAGTTGCTACTGTGCTGAACCTGCCGCAACTTTAGACGAATTCAAGACCATCTCCGCTCAAAATGCTGCCGAGATGAATATCAAACAAGTTAATCGAGTCGCCACTTATGGTTTTGTCCCTGTTAACGATGATGTTCCTGACTCTTCCAACCTAGAGCCATTCATTCCGTTAGATCAGAAACTAGATGAACCGCTAGATCAACCAAAATTCCAGTTACCCCCCAAGGTTAAAATATTAGTTAAAAAATTACTTTTACCTGGAATTTGGACACTAGGGACAATGATTCTAATCATGATAGGAATTATTAGTCAGAACTCCAAGCTGGTCAAAACTTCCGCACCGATGCCTGGGGTCTGTAACAATACCATTGGTTCTGTAGAATACTGTCGTTTAGCAGTCAACTTAGCAGGAGAAAGAGCGATCGCCCAAGAGCCTAAGAATCTTTTTCCCTTAACGGACGTAACGGAAAGCGTCGCAACCTATGGTTGTCAGAGATATGCCAACCTCAAAGCAGGAACGGCGATCGCCAAGATTGACCCTAAAACCACCCCCGTCATCTCCAGTCAGGGGTCAAAGATTTTTCCTCACATCTATGTGGTTACTGCGGAACAGAAAAACGCAAACCAGCTAGGAACCACTAAGGTGGGTTGTGTTTACGCCACAGGACAGGCACAGCGATCGCCCAAAAAACTAGCCGCCGATCTGATTCCCCTTAATTGGCAACAAAAGCAATATCCAGCACAAGAGCAACAACAGACAGAAAAGAGGGAAAATCTTTCTTTTGGTAGTTTAACGAAACCAATTAACTTGGGTTTAGCAACCATCTTTGGGGCAGTGGGCATTGCGATCGCTTCTTGGTTAAATCTGGGTTTAAAAATTAATCATCCCCACACAGTTTACTTAGTCGCTTTAATGCTGGGGATGGTGCAGTTAGGGAATACTTTATTCATGCCTAACAATTTCTGGGGGTTATTAGGGGCGATCTTATTTCCCATCTTAACTATCCTGACTACTAGCCTATTCTTCAGAGATTTTCAATTTGACTGGGAACGGGGTTATTCTTCCATAGCGATCACGATATTGGCGATCGTGGCGATCCAGTTTTTATTTTATAGCCTCTCCTTAGGATTAATTACCAGCTTAATTTAAGATCTAATGTTCAACTTGATCAAATTTTGAGAAAACTCACCCTTGACTTGTGATCGAGATCATACTTTTCCTTCAGAAAATAGCAGATATTAGAGAAGAGATAGAGCTATGCAACAGATACTCTCTGTTACATGAACATTCCTCCAGTTTGGTACCTGGGGGATTTTTTTTGGCAGCTTGTAATTTGAAAAGTTTGATAATTAATCGATACAAACCCGATAAACTTAAAGTTAAGCCTTGGTTATTAGTCAAATATTAATCAAAGTGAGCTTTTATCTCTCAGGATGTGATAAAACCATGCAAACCAAGATCTTTATGTGGCGTTGGCAGCATACATTTCAAGATGCAGTCAACAATCTGCTGGAAAGTATTTTACAAATTCTCGAAGTGCCGATCGCCTTTAATATCTTTGTGCTGGGTATTCCGATCTCGGAAGAAGATGTACCCCAAATTTTATTTCACGAAGAAAATTGTGGTTTGACTACGGATGATTTTCAACAGGTATTTTCCCTAGCAAAAGAGAACTTTGATCAAGACCCTGAACAACTCTTTTTTAAAAGTACCAGTCATCTCAACCAGGCACATAGAGCTTCCCTCTATCCTAAAGCCTTGCGGTTGGCAGTTCAATCAATTCTTCAGCAATACGATCACCAACGAGAGCAGGTTTCTTTTTGTAGCTTGCCGATCCAGAAAAACGATCACTGGATTATCACGGTAATTCAACTTAAACAGCAGGATTTTGACCATCAATATCGCTTAAACAAAGCCAGTCATGAATTACATTCGATGCGCGAATATCGGATTGATCGCTGTTTTTTGGAAGCCTTAATTTATCAGGTATTAAAAGAAGGTGCCCTAGAATTACAAAGTTCTTCCGCCGGAAACACTTTATCTCTAGGAAATGCGGAGCGGGTAATCGAAGATGCAGCGACTTCCTTACTTCAGTCAGTGGAAGTGCATATCAATCAGTGGCATAAAGTTGATTTATTATCTTTTGCTAATGCGATCGCCGCCGAACGTTATGAGGGAGCTGCTAGTGAAGGTAGATTGATCATCTGTCCCAAGGATCACCCTGATATTGCCGCGAAGATCAAATTAGCCACCCCTATTAAAATTTACAATTATCGTGGAATCCGTAAGCTCTTAGAAGTATCTAGTAACAGTATGGCTTTGCTCTGTGATATTGAAACGGTTTGGGGGCTAGGACTTCCTTTGGATACCTATCAACCTAGTCGCGAAAATTTGTTTGAAATTCGATTTGCCGAACATCAGACCTGGGAATTGGTTCATGCGGAAAATATCATGTTGCGGGTTAAATATCGACAAGCAAGACTGCCGAGAGAGCGCTTTGATCGGCGACTGTTTTGCCACCATGTTAATCAATTGTTTCAAGTTAACTCCACTACTGCTAATTTGCTGGTTAAAGCAGTAGAAGCTGCGATCGAACAGCGTCATGGAACAATGCTCGTCATTACCCCAGAAGCAGAGCAAGAAACCCAAAGATTAGCAGCTCAAAGTACGGTAATTGAACCAGTTATTGTCTCCCGAGGTATTATTTCCCATTTATCTAACATAGACGGGGCAATTTTGCTTTCTCCAGAGGGAATCATTTATTCTTTTGGGGTGATTTTAGATGGACAGGCTTCCAAAAATGGCAGTTCCTCCAGGGGTGCTCGATATAACTCTGCCATTCGCTATGTAGATGGTATGAGCCATAAAGTTAACTGCTTGGCGCTGATTGTGTCGGAAGATGGTTATGTTGATTTGTATTCCACTTTAACCAATCGTTCTTAGTTGAGTTTCACTTCAATCTTCCTCAGGAAAATTTCTAATGATCTTGGAACAAGATTGAGTAAAAGAATCTATCCATTGTTGAAAACAATCTAACTGTTCCAGGCTCACAAAACTAGAAGCAGTTCCCTCAAAATCAATGCAATTCTGGGGATTGATTTGAAATTGATCGAGCCAACTGTGGTCTGGACGAGAAGAATTAAAATACTTAGTAGTGATGGTAGGCCCTAAAAAACGGTTGCTATTACTAATTAAATAATTAAACTGAGCTAATAATTTATCTAAGGCGATCGCTTCGATCATCTTCATCTTTACCATGCCAGCTTTTATCGGGTCAAAACCAGAAATAAAATTAGTTTTATCATCAAAAAAAGCTCCCTCTAACTGAGCCAAACTCAGATCCACACCCATAAAAAAAGCCCCTGCCAAGTTAGCACCCTGAAAGTTGGCTTGATGGGATTTGGTAATTTCTAATGAATTATTATCTTTTAGTCTAGAAAGAGAAACATTGGCTTTACTCAGATTGGCATGAGCAAAATTTGTACCGATGAGAACTGCACCAGTCATATTTGCACCAGTGAGGTCTGCTTTTGTAAAATCTGCGCCCCGAAGATTAGCTCGAGAAAGATTAGCTTTAACCAGAGATGAAGCATGAAAAGAGCTATTGCTTAAATCCGCTTGTTCCAAAACGGCATAATTAAGCACAGAACTACTTAAATTAATTTCACTTAAAATTACTGTTTCCAGATTCGCTCTCTCCAGATTTATTTGAGAAAACTGTCTTTTTCCAGCGGAATACTGCTTAACAATACTTTCATTTGATTCATCCGACATATAGCTTTTTTTATATAAAACCATGAACATCTTAAATTGATATTAAAAAACTATAATAGAAACTTAATAAATAATTTAGGATAACAAGCGATGAATCTATAAGTTTAAGGGTTAAGTGTTCAGTTAAATCTCAGACTAATCAACATTAGAAACTTTTCCCTGTTGTCCCCTTGGCTTGATTTAAAATTGGGAGAGGATTAGTTAATAATGAGATCACTACGACCATTAGAATACCCAAGAAAATTGCCGCAGTCCAAAGAGGAAAGGTTAAACCTAAGAGGGAGAGAGAAATTGAACTGATCGCTTCGATAGTGGCAACAATAAAATTACCCAGCCCTCCCGTCAGTCCCGTTGAGGCTAATCTAGTTAGACTAGCTAGGGTTTTTGTCACCCCCGCTACTCCCCCGCCGGCGATCGCTGCTAAAGTCCATTGCAATACAGGATCGGTATGTCCCAGGGTAGCCGCTGTGATCACTGTTCCAATCCCCACTGCCACAGGAACTTGAACAGTATCTAGGAGATTATCCACAAAAGGAATATAGTAGGCGCAGACTTCAAAAATCGTGGCAATTCCCAACGCGATCGCCGCCTCTCTAGTGCCAACCCATTCAAAGCCT
>JBJOPG010000108.1:0-13536 GCA_046050865.1 Cyanobacteriota bacterium | reverse complement strand
TAATATTACCCCTGATGGCATTAAGGCTATAGGTAATGGTAGTTTGACCCTCCCCGAAGGAGTATTCCAAGCCGAAAAATTAGCGATCGCCAATGGTCAGTTTAATGCTCAAGTTGTTCCCCAACAGGTGGATTTGAGTCTCTTTGCCGACCCCAATTCTCAGGAACTAGAATTGCAGGGAAAATTGGGCGGACAATTAACCGTTACGGGTCAGGTAGATAATTTGAGTCCCACTGCCGTAAATGCCAAAGGAAATCTCAGCTTTAGTGAAGGGATTGACTTGTTAGCACAGCCCCTGTCGGCGGAGGTGGTTTGGAACGGTCAACGTCTTGATGTGCTGCAAGCCCAAGGAAATGGTCTAGACGCTCAGGGGCAGGTAGTGCTAGATCCGTCATTCTTTAGCGATATTCCCGATAAGTTGGCGGCGGTGGACTATTTTGAATTTGATGTGACGGAAGTTCACGGGATTGATCTCAACAAATTGCGTTTACCCCTACCTAGTTGGGCAGAGAATCTGGATTACACAGGCAGAGGGGATTTTGCTGGCAAGCTTAAGGGTACTCCTACTGCTATGAACATTAACGGTAATGTTAGTCTCAATAATTTCTTATTGGAGGGGCGGCAGTTTGCGCCTTTTCTGGCAGGGAATGTGCAAGTATCCCCAGACACTGGAGTCAAACTTAGGCTGCAAGAAGTTCTAACCACGCCATTATTACCTCGCAAGGGATCTGTTACGGATCAGTCCCAAGCTTTAGACAAGATTGAGTTAGTTTTAGACCCAAATTTTGCTCCTTTGAATCTGGCGATCGTGCAGGATGATTTGCAGATCGCAGGAACAGGAAAAAAAGAGCTGCTCAATCAAAAGCGAAGATCTGACCATCCCCGAAAATATCGCCCCGCAACCCATCAAAGGCAATATGTCGGGGGATTTTAGCTTTAATCTCAAGACTTTAGCCGCTTCTGGTAGTCATGTGGTCATTGATAACCCTGCTTTGGCAAGTATTCGAGGCGATCGCCTGGAGGGAGATTTTCAATATGTTGATGGTTATTTTGCCATTCAAGATGTGAAATTTAAACAGCGAAATAGTATCTATCAGCTTAAGGGAAATTTAAGCCAAAAACCTGATGATTTAGAGCTAGATGGTCAAATTACAGTGAATGGAGGACAGATTCAGGATATTCTCGTAGCGCTGCAAATTTTTGAACTGAATGACTTTAGCCGTATTTTTAGCGATCGCGACTATGGTCAAGCCGCCCATCTCTATCGACCTCAGCAGCCCCCTCGTCCTTCCCAGCCAAAACCCCTGTTTAATGTGGGCTTTAAGGACGCCCCTGTAATTGATCAGCTTCAGTTATTAGCGGCAATTCAAGCTTCCTTAGCGGCGGCACAGGAAGAAAGACAAACAGCTTTAGTGCCCGAAATCAAGAATTTACAAGGCACTTTCAATGGCAAAATTGATCTGTTTGGTTCCCTCAAAAAAGGCATAACTTCAGAATTTGACTTTGTTGGTCAAAGATGGCGTTGGGGTAATTTAGTTGGCGAGCAAATTATCGCCCAAGGAAATTTGCGCTCGGGTATTTTGACTTTATTACCGATTTCGGTGCAACTGCAAGATTTGGAGCAACCTGATACCATAGCTCATCAGTCTCCGCCCAAGCTGATCTTTACAGGCACTTTTGGCGGTTCCACCCAATCGGGTCAGTTTAGGCTAGTGGATGTGCCGATGAAATTAATTGAACAGCTATTTTCCTTTCCGCCAGAATTAGCTGTAGATGGTCTTGTTAATGCTAACGCCAGTATTGCTGGGAACAAGGATAATCCTCAGGGGAGGGGGGAGATTAGCATTGATGATGCTTCGTTGAACGATACCTCCATCCAATCCACCAAAGGTAGTTTCAACTATAAGCAATCTCGGTTAGAATTTTCTGCCAGTAGCGTAATCGCCGAAAATGCCGATCCGCTAATTCTCAAGGGCAGTATTCCTTATCAACTACCTTTTGCTAAGGCTAAACCCGAAAGCGATCGCCTAGAACTACAGGTTAATGTCAAAGACAAAGGATTAGCTCTATTGGATATTTTTTCGCGGGGTGAACTCAAGTGGATTGATGGTTCAGGCAAAATTGTTCTCGATATTACGGGTATTCTCGACGAGAAGCAAAACCTACCACGGAAGTTGTCAGCTCAAGGAATAGCCAATATCAAAGATGCTACCATCGCCGCCAAGAGTCTACCGAAGAATTTAATTACCAAGATCAACAGCCAAGTATTTTTTGACCTGGATAATATTCGCGTCAACGACTTTCAAGGGGAGTTTGGCGAGGGGACAATTACCGCTTCGGGCACTGTTCCTTTTGGAGACACAGTTTCCCTTAGCCCTTTAACCATAAGCTTCAATGACATCCAAAAAGTGGCGATTCCCAAGCTATATAACGGCGGGGTCAGGGGTAACCTGCAAATTTTGGGTAAGGCAACGGAACCCAACATCGCTGGAGATTTAACTTTATTTGATGGCACAATTCTGCTCACGGCTGAAAATGATAGTAATCAAGCTCAAACTAAAGGGATTGATTTTAATAATCGCGTCAATGCCATTACCAGACGAAATACCACCGAGCAAGGTCTGGCGGCGGTCACTCAGTATAAAAATCTCAAATTACGTTTAGGAAAAGATATTCAGATTAGTCAACCCCCCATCTTTACCTTTATCGCCACGGGGAATTTAGATCTAAATGGTACTTTTGCCCAGCCTACTCCCAATGGCACGATTGAGCTGAAACGAGGACAGGTGAACCTGTTTACTACTCAACTGAACTTATCGCGAGACTATCAAAACACCGCTCGTTTTTCGAGCAATAATGTTCTCGATCCTTTTTTAGATGTCTTACTGGTGGGATCGGCGATCGAAGCTAGCGATCGCAATGTTCCCAGTGAAGTCTCGCCGACAGAAATTCCAGATTCTGGCTTGACTACCTTAGAAACTATCCGCGTTTCCGCCAAGGTGAAGGGGCTTGCCAGTCAAATCACCAATAAAATTGAACTGACCAGCAGTCCTCCCCGTAGCCCAGCAGAGATTGCCGTGTTGTTAGGAGGCGGTTTTGTGGAAGCTTTAGCCAATAGTAATGGGACTTCTGGATTAGCCACCCTGGCAGGGTCAGCCTTGTTTGGTAGTTTAAATTCCGAATTCAATAACATTTTCCCCATCGGTGAATTACGCCTATTTCCTACGCCGATTATTGATGAAAATCGAGATAACGAAAGGGATGGACTAGCAGGGGAAATCGCCTTCGACTTAATTAATGATCTTTCTTTTTCTGTCCTGAAAATTTTAAATAATGACACTCCCGCTCAATTTGGTTTCCGCTATCGCCTAGACGATCATTTTGTCTTGCGGGGTTCGAGCAATTTCCAAGAAAGTGGTACTAGAGGCTTGTTGGAGTATGAACTTAGGTTTTAATTAAGATAGGGAAAAGGGAAAAGGGAAAAACCTCGTGAGGTCAAAGAGTATCGATACTTAACTTAATATTTTGCGGTAAATAACAAACAAATAATAAATATTGTGGGGTGGAACACAATCCTTCGGGGATCATGAGAATTAGATCACCTAGATCACCTTCGTTCGGTTTAAAAATAAGCGATCGCGGAGCAGAATTATGAACGATGCCATCTTCCCCAACACAGGATTTGCTCCTGGCTTCCATCCCCATCAAGATACCGAGCTACTGGAACAGTTCGGTTTTATTCCTGGCTTCAAAGAGTTTTTAATCATTCGTCAGGTACACGCTCTCGAACATGCCACAGTCTGGATGCTGAGTGATGCCGTCAACACCAAAAGAACCAAACTTTCGACTAATTATCTCTCCACCGATAACGAAACCATTGGGGGTCTGTCTACAGAACAAGGATTTTATCTTTATGGTGAAATCAATCCCCTTAAGCTGAGACAATCTGTGAATCTAGCTTTAACCCGTCTACAACAAGGAGAATGGAACCTAGCTTTGCATCCTCGCTGTGGTACCAATTCATCTGTAGCAGCGGTGTTGACCGCAGGAATGGCAGTCACCGCACATTTGGCGTTACCGCGATCGCCTTTGCATCAAATTATGGGATTAGGATTAGCCGCGCTAACCGCTAACTATCTCGCCCCCGATCTGGGAATTTACGTGCAGAAGTATATCACTACAGCAATCCCGTTTAATCTCAAGCTGCAAAAAATCACCAGAATTACTGATAAAGCAGGAAAATCAGGCTTTTTTATAAAGTTGAAGTGGATTGATAATTAATCGCTTTTAGCCGTTAGCTTTCTACTTAGGGACTTGGGGACTTGGGGACTTGGGGACTTGGGGAACCATTCTTCCCTATCTCCCTATCTCCCTATCTCCCTATCTCCCTATCTCCCTATCTCCCTATCTCCCTACTACCTACTACCTACTACCTACTACCTACTACCTACTACCTACAACTTATCAAATCCCAGCGTGTCCTAGGGCGATACCTGTAAACAGCATTCCAAAGACTAAAAATGGTTGGGCGCTAGCTTGGTATTTAACATCATTTTCCAAAGGATTACGTAAAAAGTACATATCCTGAAACACAATCTGGGGAATGACTAGGAGAAAAACAATGGTGGCATAAAGATTCTCGTGGACAGATACGAGGTAGCCGCTGATGCCGATTTGGAAAACATCAATCATCGTCACACAGATCCAGGCGGCAGTAGTCACCCCGAACATAACGGGCAGAGATTTTAAACCCAAGGCGCGATCGCCTTCCACACTCTTGAAATCATTGACAATGGCAATTCCCAACCCTGCAAAACTATAGATGAGAGTCAAAATCGCAATTTTCCAGTTCAAATCCCCAAATAAAGCATGACCAGTCCACCAAGGGAGGGCAATATAGCTCGAACCCAAAGCATAAGTACCTAGCCAGCCGTTTTGTTTCAGTTTTAACGGTGGTGCGGAATAAATATATGCCACCAAAGAACCCCCCAAGGCGATACAAAGGATAGTGGGAAAATCATGACCCACAGCCAAATCTAGACCATAGGCTAAAGCTATGCCCGCAAATAACAGCACAAAAATCTGTATTTTCACTTGCGGGAGAGAAATTGCCCCAGAAGGAATCGGACGATATGGCTCATTAATAGCATCAATCTCGCGATCATATAGCTCATTCACAGTTTGAGTGTAACCCGTCATTAGTGGCCCAGAGAGTAACATACAGGCGGCGGACAGCAAGACGTTTTCCACCGTCCAAGTATAATTCCCCGAAGAAGCGGCACCACAAATAACGCCCCAAATCAAAGGAATCCAAGTAATCGGCTTCATTAGCTGAAGACGTATTTTCCAGATCGAAGTCTCTCCCGTTGCTGCGCCTTTCATCCCCAGCAATTGACGAGCTTTAGAATTACCTGAATTATCTGCCTTTTCGGGATTAGTATCGGGATTAGTAGTGGTATCAGACATGATGATATAAAACTTTGTTGATCGGCTCCGTAAATGTTAAATATTTATAGGGGCGAATAGCCATTCGCCCTTACATGGTCAGATTTATCAAGGTTTACCCGACTGTTACTTCCAAATAACCATTGGTAAATTTTGCCCCGGTGACGGAGCTACCGCGCCAAGCAGGAGGCAGAGTAATATTACGTCGTTGATCTCCTGCTTCGATGGTAATTTCAGGGCCATACTGGGTCAACTTGACATCTTGTTTGTCAAATCCTGGCAAGTACACCTTAACCTTCCGCTCTGCCATGACAAATTCTGTAGCTTTGGGAATATCAACATTTCCTACCATCCTGGGCAATGCATCGATCAAAGGCTGCCAGTCACTACCATCATAATTCGGTAAAGAGGTAATGCCTAAAGGCTCAAACTCATCTGCGATCGCCGACCCTCGATTTACCAATACCCCCCCAACACCTAACCCAACCTGCTGAGCGCTGCCCCAGAGATACTTAGCGGTAGCGATCGCCACGGGGTCAGGAGTAGTGACTAAATAAGCGATCACCTTGCCTTGGCTTAAAGCTGCCGTAGCGTCTTCCAACATTTGCGTTGCTGGATTATCGGTGCTCCCTGCTAGATCATTCGCCGACCAAGAAGTGTTAAAAATAGCGCTAGTAACTGGCTGAACGAAGGGAGAGAGAGTTTTAACAATATCAGATTCGGCAAAAATACCGCGAAAACGGCGAACATACCAACTCAAATTGTCTGGCAAACCAAACATTCTCAGGGTATCGATGCCTCCCGTACCGTCATATACAATTACATCGTATTGATTGCTTTGATAATATTCCCGCATAGCATTGAGAGCCAAGGCTCGATCCATACCTGGTAAGATACCTAGCTCTTGACCATATACTTGTTTAAGAATTGGCGATCGCAAATATTGGGCTTCTATCTGTTTGACTTGTTCCCAGCTATTTTCTAGCAACACGGCAGAGTTTAACTGCATTACGGCAAAATTAGCACCGATTTCTTGGGGTTCGGTAGTAGGAGTTACGCCTAAAGTGAGACCAAACCCAGGGCTCGAATCTTGCCCCATCAAAAGTACTTTGTTGCCTTCTGTAGCTAGTTTTTTAGCAGTTGCGATCGCACTAATGGTGCGACCCGTACCGCCTTTACCTAAAAAGGTGACGATCGAGGACATATTTAAAAATTTAGTCTGTTATAGATTTTATTTATTATGACTAGTTTACGGGCTTGATTTCATCCTCAAAAAACCAGCTAGAGGAGCGATCATCAAATAGCACCACCACTCCAACGCCACTGCCATCGGTCATTTTATATTCTTTGATGGTGCCAACCTTACCGAGTTTGTTGGCAACACTGCCGTTTACTCGGTCTTTAATTCTAAAAACTTTTACTTTTTGCCCGATTTCCATTGTTGTGAATTTATCCTGAATTATTAATGAGCCATCTCACAGTTTAAAGCAAAACCTCCCCTTCTCAAAAGTCACGATGCTCCCCTAGCACTTTGACTAGAGAGATAATTCGCAAATACTTAAGATCTGTGGTCAGAGGAACTATTACAATAGATATATAGAATATAAAATACGTCTAGAGAGTATGTCTGCTGCCGTTTTAATCGAAAACCTCCGAAAAAGCTATGGTGCTGTCCAGGCGGTACGAGACATTTCCTTTACTGTCCAGCCAGGAGAAATCTTTGGTTTATTAGGCCCCAATGGTGCAGGCAAAACCACCACAATTCGCTGTTTATGTACCCTGGCAAAAGCGGATGGAGGAAGCATCGAAGTCGGGGGAGTAAGTGCGATCAACTCGCCGAAAGCAGTACGCCAAAGGTTGGGTTATGTAGCCCAAGAAGTAGCTATTGATAAGGTCTTGACGGGTCGAGAACTATTAAAGTTACAGGCGGCACTTTACCATTTGCCCCCCAAATTAATTGGCGATCGCGTTCAACAATTAATCGAAGTGTTGGGATTGTCAGAATATGCTGATAACAAATCAGGTACCTATTCTGGGGGAATTCGTAAACGTCTAGATTTAGCGGCAGGTTTACTACATCAGCCCGAAGTGCTGGTCTTAGATGAGCCAACAGTGGGTCTAGATATCGAAAGTCGCCTGGTGGTGTGGAAGTTTTTGCAAGAGTTGCGCTCAGCCGGCACAACAGTTCTCATTACCAGTCACTATTTAGAAGAAATTGATGCTTTAGCCGATCGCTTGGCAATTATTGACCGAGGATTAGTGATTGCCGAAGGAAAACCATCGGAATTAAAGGATAAATTGGGAGGCGATCGCGTCACCCTCAGAATTAGAGAATTCACCAGTGAGCAGGAGGCAAACAAAGCTAAACATATTTTAGAATCTTTGCCTTTTGTGGAAGAAGTAATTATCAACACCGTCCAGGGTAATTCTCTCAATCTGATCGTGCAGTCGGGTCAAAGTTCCTTGAGTAAAATTGAGCAGTCGTTGGCGGAAATCGACTTACCTACCTTTAGTCTGGCTCAGTCTCGTCCTAGTCTCGATGATGTGTATCTTGCAGCTACAGGTAAAACGATCATGGATGCTCAAATAGCTGCTTCCAGCACCAGAGATCTCAAAAAGGAAAAAAAACAGCAGATGAAATGACTACTGCAATTCCATCACCAGCTAAATTCAAATTTCTTCCTGGTTTAAGCTTTACTCGATCAGTTTGGTACATTTCTCTACTTACGAAACTTACGAATATTTGCCTTTCGGCGGGGAAAATTGTCGTTGCTTAGGTTATGCTTTCGCCTTATTTGAATTAAATAAGCTCTGAGAGCGATCGCTCTATTTTGATGATGAGTTTAGATAGCGCTATCGCTGTAAAAAAAATTTTCAATGCCTTATTTAAGGATTTCGCCTTATCGGTAGTATCCTGACTTTAGATCGCGCTTCATGTATTGTAACTAAAGCCCCTGTCTCTAATTCGGACTGAAACTGTTTTAAAACATCTAATACCGTCTTGCCTAATTTGCTTGGTAAAATGTCCTGGGTTCTAACCTGAATTACACTAGGAGTATCGACTTCTGATATTGCCAACAGCGTACCAAAATCTAAATCGTGGGTAAAAACCATATAACTATTACTCACAGCCCAAGCCATAATAGTTGAATCCTTAGCTTTAATATCACCAACCGATGACCAGTGAACGGCTTGATAGCCAGCAACTTCAAATACGGATACTCATTCAGGAGATAAGTTCATATCAATAACTATCTTCACGCTGAAGCTAAAGGTACTTCGATCTCTTCTGTGCGCCATGCAGCATAAGCTAAAGCTTGATAAATGTCATCAATTTCTAAATAAGGATAAGCTTTAAGAATTTCTTCCGGGGAATGTCCCGAAGCCATCAAACCGACAACTGTACCTACAGTAACCCTCATACCTCTAATACAGGGTTTGCCACCCATTACTTCAGGATTGAAGGTAATTTTATCTAAGGTTTTCATACTGCTCTTTTTATCTATACTATTAGACGTTTTACCTGTCTATTATATGTTTTATCCATCTATTATATTTATAGTGAAAGGAAGATAAACGGAAAATTAGACTTGTTAGTTTACATCAGCAATAAATAATTATGAGTCAGTCAATATCTAGTCAAAACATCAAGTCTGCCTTAGCACCAAATCCAGGTATTGGCGGACAAAACAATCAGCAAAGTAGTTCCTTGAAAGATTTTATTCAGGAAACATTCGCTCTAACTCAACGTCTATTTATTCAACTGCAACGTCGTCCTTCGACTTTGGTTGCGGGTATTATTCAACCCTTTATGTGGTTGGTTTTGTTTGGCGCTTTGTTTAGCAATGCCCCTGGAGGATTATTTGGTAATGACCTGAGTTACGCTAAGTTTTTAGCCCCTGGAGTAATTGTGTTTACGGCTTTTTCGGGAGCCTTGAATGCAGGATTACCCGTCATGTTTGACCGTGAATTTGGTTTTCTGAACCGGTTACTGGTGGCACCATTATCCTCTCGCTATTCCATTGTGGCAGCCTCGACAATCTATATAATTGCCCTGAGTTTTATTCAGACCGCCGTAATTGTCTTTGCCAGTGCTGTTTTGGGGGCAGGTTTACCAGGGATTGCTGGGTTAAGTGCGATCGCCTTAATCGTCTTTCTCATTGTTCTGGGGGTTACCGCCTTAAGCTTAGGCTTGGCGTTTGCCCTGCCTGGTCATATTGAACTAATTGCCGTGATTTTTGTCACCAACTTACCCTTATTGTTTGCTAGTACCGCTCTTGCTCCTTTGAGCTTTATGGCGGGATGGCTTCAGGTAATTGCCAGTCTGAATCCGTTGACCTATGCGATCGAACCGATTCGTTATATTTACGGTCATGGAGTTTGGGGAATGAACGAGATGGTTATGAATACCCCTTGGTTTGGTTTAAATTTTGCAACGGTCATCTTGGTCTTGTTGGCTTTTGACGCTTTGATCTTACTGGCAATTCAACCCCTATTACGTCGTCGTTTTGCTTAAAAAATAACTTTAACTTACTTTCCAAGAACTTTTATTTAGAGGTTTAATTTATGCTTAAAAATAACCAATTAAATCGAATTTGCTGGGCAATGGTCATTGCTACCATGGCGATCGCCGGATTAAGTTCCTCCACTCTAGCTCAAGGCGGTGGGGATGATGGCTATCAATCTAACGAAAAAAGCGGTATCTATGGAGATGCACCAGCAGGGTTAGACCCCCTAGAAATTATTCACCGCGCCCAGCAATCCAACGGACGTAGTGCAGCGGAGTTTGACCAAGAATTCCAGACCCAAATCGACAGTTCCGCATCAGACTTTAAACGTCTTCAACAGCAAAAAATTCTAGAGCAACAACAATTACAGCAATCACAGCAACCGACTACCAAAGATCAAGTTGAGCCTCCAGAAACTATTGAGTAGAAATAAGTAATAAAAATTATTTGAACAAGAGTCTTACACCTCTGATCACAATTAGCTGATAGAATCCATGCCTAGAGTAACTTTTTAGGCATGTTGTTGATTATCCGAGTGAAGATTGCCGGTTCATCTAAAATTCTGACCAAAACCAATGCCCCTTGAATTTCTACTATGGCATCTTGCGATCGCTCACGAGCTAGCTGCGGTTCAATTCCCCCTTCAATCAATACTTGCGTTAGCGTATCAATACAGATTTCTAGTCGTTGTTTAACTTGTTCATGAAATAAGTTGTCGGCTTCTCCCGAGGACATCATGGCAAGAAAACAGTTATTGTTGCCATGAGCATAGAAATTGGCTAAAGCTTGACACATTAACAGAATTCTCTCTTCAGGTGTACCAGAGGTTTTTAAAAACTGTAAAACTGTCTCATCGAAACTCTTAGCCATATAATCCATCACCGCCTTTGCCATCCCTTGTTTACCCTGGGGAAAGTAATGATACAAGCTTGCCTTGCCTAAACCAGTAGCTTTAGAGAGCATAGATAAACTTGTTCCTTCATAGCCATACTGTCTGAAGACGGGAATCAACTGGAGAATTACTTGCTCTTTAGACATCAAGATCGATCTTACTTAAGTATTGTGGAGGTCTATTTGACATTATACCGAACAATCGGTATAGTAATTTTACAAACTTTTAGACCAAACGATCGGTAAAAAATGACAATTAAACTTTACGATTTCGAGTTATCGGGAAATTGCTACAAAGTAAGGCTGATGATGTCTTTATTAGGTTTGGAGCCTGAACTTATACCTGTTAACTTGCTAGCAGGAGAACATAAGTCGCCTGAATTTCTGCGACTCAACTCTTTGGGACAAGTTCCAGTTCTTAGAGATGAAGATTTAGTGCTTGCCGATTCCCAAGCTATTTTGGTTTATCTAGCCAGGAAACATGGCAATGAAACTTGGTTGCCCAATGATGCGAAATCCTTAAGTTGTATTGTGCGCTGGCTATCAATCAGTGCAGCAGAAATTCGTCAAGGAATAGCAGCAGCCAGATTGTTTTATTTATTGAACAACAAAGGTATCGATATCGAAGCCGTAACAGAGAAATCAGCGATTATTCTCCAACAGCTAGAACAACATTTGACTGATAGAGAATGGTTGGAGTTAGGACACCCGACTATTGCTGATATTGCGGTGTTTCCTTATGTAGCTTTAGCCCCCGATGGCAAAATTTCTCTTAAACCCTATCCTCAAATATTAGCTTGGTGCGATCGCCTTAAACAGCTACCAGGGTTTGTCTCCATGCCAGGAATTTAGTTAGAAATTCTTACCTCAAACACCAGTTATAACTATGAGACGCAAATTTACAGAAATTGCCTTTACCCCTGAAGTCAAAGCAGCACAAACCAAATATGGCACTAGAGAAATAAATGAAAACTTTGTGCAGCAGGGGATTACCGAAGACCTCTTAACCATTAAAGAAATCGAATTTATCCAAGCTAGAGATAGTTTCTATCTGGGGACAGTGGGGAGTAACGGCTATCCCTATATTCAATTTCGCGGTGGTGCGATAGGCTTTCTCCGAATTATTGATGAAAAAACTTTAGGTTTTGCCGATTTCAAAGGGAATCTACAATATATTAGCGTGGGTAATTTGTCGTCAAGCGATACCTGCGGTGTGCTTTGCGATCGCGTTTTTTTGTTTCTGATGGATTATGCTCACCGTCGCCGTTTAAAAATATGGGGACGAGCCAAAGTAATCGACGATGTATCTTTATTGCCTGAATTAGCAGTATCTAACTACCCAGCAGAGATTGAGCGAGGAATTATAATTACCATTGAAGCCATGAGTTGGAATTGCCCCCAACACATTCCCCTTAAATATTCAGAGACAGAAGTAAAAGCCCGAACTGAACCACTAGAAGCAAGAATTAAGGAATTAGAAGTAAAACTAGCCAAATTTAGCAATAATTAGTTTAAACCTAGCTATTCACGCCAAAGACTTATCCAAGGCATAAATATCTGGTGCTTGACCCAGAGCAAAAAAGAGAGAATGACGTAGGTTTTGCCAGTTTGATCGATTCTTGACCGACCATGACAGTGAATGCGATCGCTTTCTAGTTCCTGTGGATAATAAGACCTCGACTTTTAACTTTAGTCTATATTATGGGGTCAAACTCAAAGCGATAGTTTTTGCCTTGCAGCTTTGGCAGCCTCAAATTATTTTGTAGCAATGACGCAGATCAAACCATGATTAACTTCAAATTCAATCTGATTAAAACCTGCATCTTTAAGTTGTCGATCTACCCATTGTTGAGATAAACGTAGTTTACGATAAAAACTTTTGTTCAATTTCCAGCCATTATGATCTTTCTGATAAACCAGATCGTGAACTTTGACGGCATCAGGTTCAAATTCTAAAAAACAAGTAAATATTGTCTGTTCATCATTTCTTAAAGGTATAAAGCGATCGAGTTCTGATAACTCTTGAGAAAGATCGCGATAAGTAATAATCAATTTACCCTTGTTTTCCAAGGAGACATAAATCTTTTGCAATAGAGTACTTACTTTTTCCTTAGACTCTAAATGCAATAGAGTATCCGTCATGCAAACAATTAATTCTGCCTGATTATCAACGTACTGCTCGAAATTAATCAGATCGTCTTGGATAGTTGTAATATCTAAGTTACTAGCATTTACTTTTAATTCATTAAGTAATTTTTGGTCTAAATCAATAGCCGTAACGGAAAATCCTAGGTTCGCTAAAGGAATCGACTGGAATCCACAACCAGCACCCAAATCTATAGCTATCCCAGATGCTTGTGGGCTAATATTTTGAGTTCTAAAAAATTCAGTATTTTTGCCCAGGGCGAAATCGAACCCACCCAACATCCAAGAATAAACATCTGCCAAGACATTTGTATAATGCTGTTTTACAGTTGCCATATTAATTATTTTGCGATCGCTTTCGTTGATATACTAAATCAGGCTGCTCTAGATTTGATTTAAGCAATTAATAGACTATTTTTAAATAAATATACTAGCCACTATCATGACGAATCAGTATTCTATTGCAGTTTTACCTGGAGAGGGAATCGGCTTAGAAGTAGTGGAGGCAACACTGACTATCTTGCAGCAGGTAGCTTTCAAACATGAT
>JBJOPG010000107.1:0-19683 GCA_046050865.1 Cyanobacteriota bacterium | reverse complement strand
ATCAAGAAGAAGCAGATTTAAAAATGGGAGATACCAGATTAAACCTGATTAAAAGACAAACGATGGCGGCGATTATCGGCTCCACGAATGATCTTTCTGCCGACAGTGCTGGCGACCATGCTGGTGACAACATGGCATTAATTTTTACTACTCAAAATCTCGATCAAACTTGTGACACTCTTAAAGAGAGGAATGTTACTTTCATCACCAAACCAACCTATCGCCCTCAGTGGGGCATTAAAACTATCTATCTGCGCGATCCTGACGAAAATCTGATTGGGATCTATGAATTAACAGATGAAATAGCTATTTAACAGATCTTACGTACTCACTCGAAGGATAGTAGGTAGTAGGTAGTAGGTAGTGGGTTTCAACAATATAAGCAATCAAAGTTAAAATTTTCTTTGGTATTCAAGTTTGATTTCATTGCGGCTGCTGGTTTCCTCATCGTTAGTATTGTTAATTGTTTCCACTAATTTATTAAATAGATTGTGGCTATAGACAAAGCGGACTGAAGAATCTTGATTGATTTCGTAGATTCCTTCTAGGTCAGGATAGACAGTCAGATAATCAAGACGAATTTTTTTACCTAAGCCGACGGTAGTATCTTCCACTTTATAAAGGGCGCTATCTAATAGCGGATCAATTACAAACCGTTGTACGCCTAAATCAAATAATTCTGCTTGACTACTACTGCTAACATCCCGGGCAAAACCGACAAACTGATTACTTAAGAGATTGATAATTTCTCCTTGACTGAGAGTGGGGGTACTAGTGAGGGCGATCGCCGAGGAATCAATCAAACTACGTTGTGCTGAAGTTGCATTTGGATTCCCTTGAGTCTTCTGGGAAAAGTTATCGGTAAAGCACTGGGTAAAGAGATTTAATTCGGTTTCCGTATAGTACGCTTGATTTTCCACTAACGGCTTATTGTTAGGACGGAGATCACAGCTCAGACTGGTTGCTTGATTTAAATTGGGTAAAATCTCTTGAGCTTCCCCATCAACTAGCAAGCTAATACGAATAGTCTGGCTATCTTCATTGTTGGAGAGGGGATCGTCGATTTCATTTGAGTTGGATTCTGCTAACCGCAAATTGTTGACTTCTCCAGTTTTAACATCTTCTACAGAAGTACCTAAAATGACATCTAGGTTGGGATTAAACATCCCTGCCTTGGGGTTAAAAACAATGGTGTTTTCCCGATTACGAGCCAGTTTAAAGCTACTACTAAATAAATTTACATCCGCCTTGGTCAGCAGTAATTTGCCATCAGGAATGATATTCTGCGGTTTATCTACTGTCCCGTTGAGGGTTAAGCCCCCTTCCAGCTGAAAATCATAGAGGGGATTTTGTTGCAGTTTAAAGTCTTGAAAATTTACTTTCAAATCCTGTAAAGCTGTCACAACAGTACTGGGGGCAGCATCTGGAGATGGCGCTTTCGGGTTTGCCTGGTTAGCTGTCTTAATACCTGCTTTAACTCCTGACGCCTGATTAATGGTCTTGGTTTTGCCGATGGAGACTGTATCTTGCGCCGTGGGAGCTTTAGTTTGGGGAATGGATACCTTTCCCTTGGCAAGGGTAACTTCTCCGCCAATGACTGGCTTAAGGGATGCTCCTGTTACCGTCACCTGTCCCTCCACTCCCCCTTGATAAAGTTTCTCGATCGCAATCTCCCCTGGGGGCAGATCGATGGTTAAGGGATTTTCTAGACCTTTGACGGGGCGGAGAATAGGTAATTTACCCGTGACGGCCAGATCTTTATCGGCGAAAGTACCATCTAGAGTCTCAACATTGACGATCTGGTTATTGATGGTGATTTTCCCTGTACCTTCAAAGGGTTCGGTGAAGAAGGGCGTTTCCACAATTACGTTGGCATCATTGAGATTAACTACTCCTTGAGCAGACAAATCATAGATTTTTGCTTGACGGTTTAAATCCAACCGCGCACTCGCTTTGAGTTGGGCATCTCCTTCTCCTCCTGCCCAGTTAAGATAATTTTGGCTAAAGGCTGCCAAAAACACAAAAGCTTCTGATTGTAGATCGGCACTGGCGGTAAAGCGATCGCTCTTACCAGGAATAATTGGATAGGGAAGACTCGCCGCCACCTGAATCTCTTCTGGCGCAGTAGTCTTAAAATCTAGTTTGCTTCCATCGTAACCAAAGTTGCCGGCTATTTTGGAGGGTAATAGATTGCCGTTAAACGCCCCGTCCGAAAAAGCCACCTTACCTTCCAGAATTGGTTGTTTGGGGGTGCCGGTAATGGTGCCAATACTGTTGATTTCTCCCGCTAGGTCTACGGGAATGGTCACGAAACTGTCAATGTCGTCCACAGTTAAATTCGCCACGGCAAACTTGGCAGCAGTTTGTTGAGGGGATAGTTTACCTTTGAGGGAAAACACTGCTTCTTGTAACTCTAGTCTGGCTTCGGCTAAATCTACGGTGGTTCCTTCTAGATCTCCATCAATCAAGAGTTTGGGAAAATCAATATACTGAGATTCTTCGATGACTAAACCCAGAGGATTAACAATATTCGGGTAGGGAAGACGAGGCTGCCATTGCCAATTGTTACCCTCAACTCGAAAATCAGCTTTCGGGACTTGAATTGTTCCCCCTAAAGTCACTTGCCCTGCATATTTACCTTGAATATCTAGTTTGTTAGGAATACTATTAGTTTCCTGGAGGGCTGCATTTGCCTGGATTTGTCGATTAACCTGAAGTAACTGATTTAATTTACGGGCGATGGATTGATCCACCTTATCTCCTGTAGGATCAGGTTGCACCGTGGAGGTTGCGGCATACTCAGGAATATTAAAGACCCTGAGCACATCTTCGATGGTGAACCACCGTAGGGTAGCCAGAGTATCTTGGATGTACGCCTGGGGAATATTTAGTTTGCCGTCGATCTTGCCGGTCTTCAGATTCAAAGCCGCATTGAGATCATATTTACTGCGGTCTAGTTCCAGGGAGGCACTCTTAATTTCTGCCAGATCCTGGGCAGGATCATAATTAAAATTGGCATTAAGGCGATCTGCTTGAATATAGCCTAATCCTGGCTTGGCGACTTTTATATCTCCCTGGGCTGCCAAGGTATAGAGATTAAGCTCCGCTGCTCCAGTAACTGTGCCGTTGAGGGCACCATCTATACCCGCCGCTTTTGCGGGAGCGAGGTTTAGCAGGGCGAGAGGAAAATTATCAACATCCAGGTTAAAGCGATCGCCATTTTTTTGTCCCACCGCAATTACAGGGGACTCCGTATCTTCTCCTTGGCGCACTTCTAGATCACTGGGGAGATAGGGCAGTTTACAGTCACGGGTCTTGCAGGGAATGGCTCTGGCAGCAATGAGATCCTCTGCTCCTTGAAGACGGAGGGCAATTGCTTGCTGAGGCTGCACCGTCAGTTTCCCGTCCATGATCGGGTCAAAAGCAATCTCGTTAAAGGCAAAATCCTGAAGCTGAAGATCCCCTGTGAGACTGATATTTTTGCCTGGGGCGGAAAGTAATTTTTGTCCCGTAAGTTGACCGTCTAAGACCCCCTGACCCTGGAAATTAACGTTTTCCGCAATTAATTTATTATTCTGCTTATTCTGCTTATTCCCTGCCACTAGCTGATCGATGGGGAGACGCTCAAAGTCGAGATTAGCCTTAACCTTGAGATTGCTAGCAATATCTAGCTGGCGGGTAATGTTAGCGAGGGTGAGATTTCCCTGGGCATTGAGTTGCTGTACTCCTGAATTAGCTGTAACTTGATTTACCGTCACAGGGATATTCAAGTCTTGGTTAATTAGCGGGCGGATATCCCCTGAAAAACTCCCTTGAGCATTCAGATTATCGATCGCTAACCCCGCCAGATTAGGGGGCGCGAATTTAGCTAGCAGTAATGCAGAGCTAAGATTCTGGGCATCAAAGTTTGCCTGCCATTGGTTATTTTGCAGCCTGGCGATCGCCTTGACCGTCCCCTCCGCCACTGCCACATCCCCATCCACACGAGCCTTAAAAGTACTGAGGCTAGGATCATCAGCCCAAGTTAATAGCTGCCGTAATTCTCCGGTCGCGGTGACCTGACTCCCCGTGAGCTGGGCGGGGAGGGGCAACTTAGGAGCAAAACGATTGAGATTGATTTGGCTGGTATTGGCTTGTGCCTGAATCTGACCAGAGTTTAATTGACTCTTGACTTCCACCGCTTCACCATCAAGGATTAGATTCATCTGGGCATCCCCTGCAAAACTGCTTAACCCAGGATTAGCTGGCAAAGTTAATAATTGAGCAACTTTACCAGAAGTGGTAACTGTTCCCGATGATAGAGCTGCCGCCACAGGGAGACTGGGGAGAAAAGAATTTAATTTGATTTGGCGAGTCGTCGTCTGAGCTTGAATGGTTCCCTTATTAAGCTGACTCTTCACCACCACATCTCCACCATTCACCTTGAGGTTGAGATCCGCCGTGCCTTTAATTTGCTCTAACCCCATCTGGTCTAAGTTACCGTTAAACTTAGCTTGAGCCACAGAGATCGCCAGGGGTTGATCGAGATTTAAATTGGGCTTACTAAATTGAGCGGCAAAGGGTCGGAGGTTAAGAGTATTGGCATCTAGGTTGGCTTGCCATTTTTTCGTAGTTAAATTAGCATCTGCGGTTACATCTATCTGACCCTCGCCATAGGCAATGGCGGTATCTTTGAGCAACAGACGCTGATTAGCCAGGACTAACTTCCCTGAACCTGCCACATCTTCTAGATTCTGGGCGCTAGAGTTGGCAAGGGCAAAGTTGACTACTCCTTGAGGATTATTGACGGTGCCGTCAATCTTACCTTCTGCTTGCAGATCTCCTACTGTCACCTTGGGTGGTAATGCATAGTAAGGATTAACCAGTTTCCCTGTGGGTAAATCGGCGGTAAAACTCAAGGATAAAGGCATTTTACTCGTATCTATGGGCTGCTGATTGGCGATCGCCTGACGGAGATTGGTGGTAATTTTTCCTGCCGCCATTACCTTGCCCCCTGCCACAGGAATCATCTTTGCATCTTCCAAGACCACTTGATCTAAGTTGCCTCGGAAGTTAGCCGCAATTTTTTGGAAAGTCGTTTCCTTGATTGTCACTGCCTGGGTATTGTTAATCTTGCCCGTTAGTTGTGGATCTTTAATCCCCCCCCTCAGCTTCACCTGAGCAGCGATTTCCCCCGCCACCTGATCAGAGAATTGTTGGGTAAGGCGATCGGGAAGGCTAGCTAATTGAAAGGGCAGGACTTTAAGATCTAAGGCATAACCAGTATCTAGATTTACTTGTCCATTTACTTGGGCGGTAATATTCCCCAAAGTTGCCTGGGTTTGGTTAAATTCTCCGTAACGACCACCAAAATTAAGCTTTGATTCTGCTGTCAGTGGAGCTTGTAAATCCTTGGCTATGCCCGTCAAATTTTGCAAATTAACTTTTCCTTTAACACTAGCGGCGGTAATTTCGGCAAAGGAAGGAATTTGAACCTCCAAATCAGCATTGAGCAAACCCCTATTAATTTCTACAGGCAGCGGTAAAAACTTCGCTACATTTGCCAAAACCAGATTATCCACCCGCAGTTTAGTATCGGTGCTGCCAGTTTCCAACTTGGTTTCTCCCTCAATCTTGGCACGAGCCTGTTCGATCGTTGCGTCGAGGTCATAGGTTGCCAACTTTTGTTTTTGATTAAATCGCCCTCTACCATCTACCTGTCCTTGGAGAGAAGATTGCCGATAGGGGATAGCAGTAATCTTGGCTTGGTCTACGTCCAAATCCACATCCAAGTAGACTAGGGGGTCTTTCTTGTCGGGGTCTTCCTTAATAAAGTCGAGATTGACCCATTCCCCATCCTGCTCTTGTTCCAGATAAATATCAGGTTGTAGGAGTGCCACCTTCAAGGGTAAAGTTCGCCGAAATAACAGCGGAAAAAGATTAAATCCAACTTTTAGCCCCTCTACAGTTACCCTGTCTGGATCAGTGGCGGTCGCGGGAATAGTGGTTTTGCCAAACTCAATCCCTTTGAGGGAAAAAGCTTTAACCTCCCCCACATCAACGGGACGTTCCAGAATCTTGCCAAGCTGCTGCTCTAAAAATGGTGATAATTTCTGCTGGACTAATACTTTCGTTCCCCAGTAACCAAAGACCCCCACTCCAGCGATCGCCACCATGCCCCCTGCTACTGTTTTTGGGGAAGACTGGAGCTGATGCAACAACCCCTGCGGACTAAGTACCACTTTTTAAGCATAATAAAAAATTAATAAACTAAGATCCTACTCTGCTTTTATAAAATTGCCTCTCTTCTGAGAAAAGATAACTGACGCAAAACAACACTTGCTCGAACAGACTCAACTAATTATGTGGCTGGCTACAGCTTATCAATCAGTTTGTCATACTCTCCATGAGTTCCGATCCAAAACCATGAAATACCGCTTTCCACCTCAACACCTAAAGCACAGTAATCTAATCCTACTCGAACTGACCAGTATTTTTTACCGATCTTCTTGAAATGCAGCGATGGGTGGGTTGGATCAGCCTTTAAAAGTTCGTAGCACTGGTCTGCTGTCTGCTGGACAGTTTTTGGCAGGCTATCGTAGCACTTCCAAAATCTTCGTGTTGTGTAGTGCATCAGATTTCCCGACAATGCCCTGATTTAAACTCAGAGATCGCTTCTTCTGCCAAAGCCTCCAGTTTGCCGTCTGCGATATCTTGCTCTAACTGCTCATCCCAACGCTGGTAATCTATGTCAAAGAACCACTGTCTCAATCGCTGAAATTCATCAGACGGAAGAGTGAGGATAGCAGCTTCAATTTGCTCAAGGTTCGACATAATCAGGATTTCAGCTCCACCAATCGATATTGATCAAATTATAGCTCTGTGGTGATAGCCGATTCACCCTTCTCCCTGGAGGCTTCAGTTTCCACTCAACCCACTGTCTATAAGTTTGATCTTTTGTGGGTACATCCAATATCTCAAATTGCGACTTTGGATCGGTCAGTAAATCTAAAACTAATTCTTCATATTCCTCTTGCGTAATCTCAAGATTATTCAATCATTGTGGCTAATGCGTCGGAGATCTCCAAGTTGTATCCACTTAGTGTGCCCGTCCCTACGTCGTTCAGACCACCGGTCGAATTTGTGTTATTTGACAACCAATTTCCATTTGAAGTAATGGAGATCAATGACGACAGCGATGTGTTCTTAACCAGATCGAGTAACATCTCCTCATTCCGATTATTTAAATTTACGCTGATTCTTCGTTGGCCGTCAACCACAGCACGATGGATTTGGGGATTAATTGTGTTAAAGATCGCATTAAGCTTTCGTGCAAGGCGTGGAACGTCTTCGTGGATTCCCTTTATGGCAGAAGTTAGCTTCGCAACCAGTTCTTTTCTTGCAGTAGATTTGTCTTCAGTTTCAGGAGCGAGGTTGTATGTCACGATGCGTCGCGAACGCATGTCAAACGGCAGTTCCTCAATCTTGCCAAACGCTATGTTAAGGATACAGATGAGATTATCCCACGAATGTTGATTTGCGGCGTAACCAAGTTCGACCAAAACGTTTGGGTTCGGAGACCGTCGTTGACCCTCGCCGCCAGTAACGAACGTTATGTCCGCAACAAACATCGTCGCATTGTCGATCTTATTGAAAATCGTTGCGACGATGTCGGGTGATCCAGATACGTCGAGTGTGTCGCGGTCAATCTCAAAGTCGAGGGAAAGATCTTCGCTGGCAATCGCGCGAACGGAGCGCTCCAGGCAGTCAAGGATGAAGCTTCGGTTGATGTTATTGGGCAGATCGGACTGCCATGAATAAAAAATTCTCTTGGACATTACTCAGATTGCATAACTATTTATTACACTGACGTTTTTCAGATAACCACCCTATATGGGGTATTTGAATAGAATATTTCCGCATAGTATTCCAAATTTGAAAATTATACCGATAAATTCTGTATAACTGCCTTGTATTGGCGTATTAACTGGAAACTTTCAGTATAAATATCAGAGCTATCTAAAATTTTTCTGGAATAACATCGAAATTAAAAGATGATTCAAAAACTTATTTTAGATTTTATTCTCTGGAGCAACGCTAAAAAAACTCATAGAACAGGTACAAGATGCGGTGATGCTAAACAAGTAATGATCTAGAATACTTGGTCTGGCAGTTTTCGCAGAGAAATTAAATTGTTGGTCTTTACATTGGCGATAAGCTTTGCTGGTACGCCGAGTGCGATCGCATTACGATCAAGCCAAGATCAATCTGTCAATTAAGAGGAACTGAAATGAGTGCAAGTCAAGTGTTAACGTCAGATCAAGCACGGGCAGCCGTTGCTCGCTATTTTGAAGGAACTCGCAGCATGAATGCAGAACAATGGGCATCCGCTTTCGCCTCTAATGCTGTGGTCGAAGATCCGATCGGGCAGCCTACTTTAGATACTCCACAAGACATCTTGGCGCAAGGAAATGCTTTTGTGACTGCGTTTAGTCAAGTGGGATTGCAAGAAGTCTTTGTTGAAGTGAATGGAAATGAGGCACTGGCTTACTGGATAGGACGAGGTACGCAAAAAGATGAACAGCGGGTACAGTTTGAAGGAATCAATCATTTCTGCTTTAATGTCGAGGGAAAAATTGTGAGTCTCCGAGGTTTCTGGAATCCTGCGAATATTCGTCCAGAATAATTCCAGTTCTATGGAGATACATCTCTTGCGACCTAGACTATGTATTATACTGACGTTTTCCAGACAACCACCCTATATGGGGTATTTAAATAGAATATTTCCGCATAATAATTCCAAATTTGAAAATCAATACCGATAAATCATGTATAACTACTGCTTTGTATAGGCGTATTAACTGGAAACTTTAACTATGAATGCTGGGGTCATCTAAAATTTTTTTGAAATAACATCGAAATTAAAAATTGTTGGTCTTTACATTGACGATCAGCTTGGCTGGTGTGCGGAGTGCGATCGCAATGAAACGATCGCTCGAACACTATGGGAATCTTTGCCCTAATTTAAAGAGATGCAGTCGTTGGGATTAAAGCTCACAGCTTATAGCTTTTGTTAATGTCCTTCAACTGCTTCTGCTTTTGGCTCTTGGTATTTAGCCACAAAAGCTCCTTCAGTCTGAGCCGCAGTGTCTTTGATTTGACCAACCAAGTTCTGCTGCTCCCGCTGTCCCTGAATTGCTAATTGCAGCCCTGCATCACAGCCAGCCATCTTACCTTTGCCCGACATAATTACCTGATTATCTTTGAAATCGCCACTTAGAGGGATTTCCACGACCTTTGCTGATGCAGCTTCAGGTTGAACCGCACGGTCGTCATAAACGCCTGGGGAAACCCCAGGCGACGCGACCTCAAGATGACCAAACAGATAAACCCCTGATTGATCAATCTGCAAATTGAGTTTTTTTCCCTGTAAGCAATCGGGTAAGTTGGCAATGGGAGCAAATTGGTAGATCCCATTAATGTTAGGAGCGGCATTTAATTTAGTTTCACCATAGGTACTTACGGTTTTAAAAAGTAATAAGACACTGCCGATCGCAATGCCATAAAATGACAAGGTTTTTGCACTAAAATGACTCATGTTTTTTCCTCTACGTATTAAAGATTTGCTAGAAGCTAACCCCGACAGGGTTTAAATCCAGTTAGCTTATAGGTAAGTATTATTAAACTGTGCTGAGATTTTCTGACTCCTCGTTGAGTAAAGAACTAAAGTGATCCGCTACTTGGTTATATCTACGAGTAATTAACAGCGAAGATTCACATTCTCCAGCTAATTTGTCTGTATAACGTCCTAAAGTTTGACGTTCAATTCCCCAAGTACGACTGGTGCCAGCAATAGTCAAGTCAACAGCAGCAGATGCTTGAATTACAGATTGGATCGGATCGCCAGTTTCGACAGCGCTAATTTCAATGCGCGATCGCACTTGCGGAGGCAAGGTTTCAATCGTTTGCCATAGTTCTGAACTAATACCTTCTGTGGCGGGATCTTTTTGAGCAAATTGGATAATTTTTAGTTGACGCTGAGGATCACTAAAGAGCATTCTGATGGCTAAAGATAAAGCCAAATCATCATGAATGTTATTGGCATAAGCAACCAATAAAGATTGCCAGGGATATGGCTTTTTATCCACCAAAACAGCTACATCAACGGGAGAGTTATTTAAAATTTGCCCGACTCTACCGCCAAGACGATTCTCTGTAAATGTCGAACGATGCCAACCAACTAAAATCAAACTAGCTTGTTCGCTAGTCGCTACATTTGCTGTTTCGCGAGCTACATCTTTTGAAACACCAACAATAGGAACTATAGTTTGTCTGATTGATTCAGGTTCGATGGTACTGACTATATCTTCGATACTCTTGCGGCGTTTGCTGATTAATCTGTCGGCTGCTTCAGGAGTACTCTCATATAAGTAGTCTTCTTCTAGCTCAATTAAACTGAGGGGATGTACTATTGCACTTTTAGTCCCGGCGATCGCCCCTGCTAATTGTAGTAACCCAGCTTGAGTATTAGGATTAGCCACAGGCACTAAAATTTTATAGGTAGGAACTAGTTGTTCAACAGTCTCGGTTTCTGTTTCAACCGCATTCATTCTAATTAGGCGCTTGGGATAAATCCACTCTAATATGGGCGAAGTCATAAAGGTAGTTACCAACGCCATAATCACCAACATGGTAAATAGTAGTGGTGAAATAACCCCAAATTTAAGTCCAATATTTAAGACAATTAATTCTGTTAAACCACGGGTATTCATTAACCAGCCCAAAGCCGAAGCATCTCGTTTTTCGACTCCTGATACTCTTGCTGCCACATAGGTTCCAACATATTTACCTACAATTGCTACGGTCAACACTGCTCCGCACAATAACCATAAAACAGGACGGTTAAGTAAGCCGATTTGAGTTTTTAAGCCACTGTAAGCAAAGAAGACGGGTAACAAGAAAATCAGCACAAAATCTTCGGTTTTTTCGGCTATTTCTTCGACTAACCCCTCATTCTTCGGCATTACTGCCCCTAACAGGAAAGCGCCAAAAATCAGATGAATACCGATTAATTCGGTAATTAAGGCGGAAACCACCACCCCCATATAAATCCAAGCTAGAGTGAGGGGAGTTAATTTGCCTTTGCGTTGATAGTGAATTTCTAGCTTTTCTAAAACCCAACGCACTACTACCATCATAAAGGCAATGTAGATTATGGATTCGACAATGGTGGGTATAGCACCAACAAAACTATTGGTTCGGGTAACGGCGATCGCTACCGCTAGTAAACACCAAGCAGTCACATCATCTACCGCAGCACAAGTTAAAGCTAAAGTTCCCAGTTTGCTTTTTTGCAGGTTATTTTCCGTAATAATCCTGGCTAGCACTGGAAAAGCAGTAATGGACATTGCTGCCCCTAAAAATAAGCTAAAGGCAGTAAAAGAGACTTGCTGACTAGAAACTAAAGGATACAGCATTAAAGCCAGAATAGAGCCTAAAGCAAAAGGAACTAAGATGCTGACATGGGAAATTAAAATGGCTATATCTAATTGCCCTTTTAAATATTTGGGATTGAGTTCTAATCCAATCAAGAACATGAAAAAGATTAAGCCAATTTGCGCCAGAATGTCTAAATAGGGCAGGGTGGAGGTAGGAAATAGACTGGCAGCAAGATCTGGAGCAACCAGACCCAATAGAGAAGGGCCAAGCATAATCCCCGCAATAATTTCCCCAATTACCAAAGGCTGTTTTAAGAAACGACAAACCTGCCCCATTAAACGGGACAAGGCAATAACA
This sequence comes from Cyanobacteriota bacterium, assembly GCA_046050865.1. Lineage (GTDB taxonomy): Bacteria > Cyanobacteriota > Cyanobacteriia > Cyanobacteriales > Xenococcaceae > Waterburya. The sequence continues at coordinate 7,908 of JBJOPG010000107.1, read as the reverse complement.
ACTAATATTTCTATTAATACTAAAACAGGTGTTGACATAGTTAAATTACAATGTTTTCTATTGGTTCTGATTGATAAAGGATTTCATCCTACTATCTATTCTGAAGTAAGCAGTATTTACTTAAGATGCACTTCACCTTTAGCGATCGCTTTTTTAAGCTTAAAAACTACTTAAAAACTATATATTTAACGAGAGAAACTAGCGATCTGAGGAATATCTTAACTGAGAATTTCAAAAAAACAATAGTTATTAAGTTTGCCAAACTATTAGCGTTTATTGTGCGGATGGCGAGACTCGAACTCGCAAGACTTAAAATTAAAATAAATTAAAATTTGCCTTTGTGCCTGACCACATCCGCAGGATGTATTGCAGAAATATAAATACTGTGTCTGTTTTCTGTACTTTTTAGTTGATAAGCTCCAATAGATAATAGTAGTTTAGGGAAAAAAGTGAAAGGCTTTGTGGCTCTGCTAACGATGTTAGTTTAAAACTTCAGCATTTAATTACAAAAGAAAAGCAAAGGTAACATATAAATACGCTACCACAAGCTGCACAAGCATTACAGGAATTCCGTATTTGAGAAATCTACTAAAAGAAATACTATCGTTGTGGAGTTCGGCAACTCCTGCCGCCACAATGTTGGAAGATGCACCCATTAAGGTGCCATTCCCTCCCAGAGTAGCCCCATACATCATGGCATAGAACAACGGGAGAACTTCTGGCGGGAATTGCCCAGTAAAATCGGGACTAAGTATTTCTGGCCCTGCTAAACCGACATTAACCACATACTGTTTAAGCAGCGGTACCATTGCCACCACCAAAGGAATATTAGGCACAACACTAGACAATAGACCTACTAAGAAGATTAAGGTAATAGAACCAAGGGCAATATTTTTTCCCAAAACAACCGCTAACACGGCGGAAATACTATCTAAAACTCCTGTTTTTTCCAATCCACCGATAATCACAAAGGTAGACATAAAAAACAATAAAGTACTCCAGTCTATGTCCCTGAGAATATTGTGGACAGTATCCATTTTACTTTGATTAGCCAGGACTAAAGCGAGGGATGCACCTAATAAAGCCACAGCCGCAGGAGGAATTGGGGTGGGCAAAGTTTCGCCAATCACAAAAAAGGTTAGCACCGCAGCTATGAGTAAACCGCCTAACATCAATACTCTAGGATGATTGATCTTAGGATGAGGTAGAGTATCCAGGTCTGCTAGTTTCTTGTTCCAAATATCGCGGAACAACCAAGGGGCCATAACTAAAATTGAAGCAACGGCGACCGCACCGCCTAAACTCAGCCTCATTAAATACTCATTAAAGGTTAGGTTAACTGCATCCCCCACAATAAAAGTGGCGGGATCTCCCACTAAGGTTAACAAACCTGCGCTATTTGCCACAAAAACCATCAAAATTAGTAACGGGACAAAATCAACTCCAATTTCTTGGGCGATTGGTGGTAGTAAAGGAGCAAGCAACATGACAGTAGTAGCGTTAGGCAATACAGCACAGATTGGAGTGGTGATCGCAATTACTCCCAGTACTAGACGTTTACCTTCTCCCTTGGCTAAGGTCACCATTTTGGTTGCCAAATAGGCAAAAACATTAGTTGGCTCAAAAGCCCGCACCAAGATCATTACCCCTAAGAATAAAGCTAAGGTGGCATGGCTTTGGTTGATATATTCCACTGCCTGAGTAAGACTCATGACATGGGAGAAAACTAAAACTAATGCTCCTAAAAAGGCAGCAGTAGTCAAGTGCATCTTTTCTGTCAAGATGGCGAGCGTGACCAGTGCAAATGTTGCGGAGGCTATGATAGCTGGCACGTTCATTAAGGTTGTGTCCATAAAAATAAGTTGATTGAATTGATTTTAGTACTATTACTGAGATTCAAAAGAAAGAAAGAACGCTTTCTCGGCTCTAAGCTATAGCTTCTAAGATTTCCGAATAGAAATTCTGTTTGAGATTTAGATCAAAAACTGCAACCATGAAAATAAACTGAAACTTATAAAATTTCAGTTTGAACTCAAGTTCTAACAGCATTACTAGGGCAATATTCCTGAGCAGGTAACCAAAAACTAAGTCCTAACCAACCAGACTCAGGTTGCTGAATTTTGGTGGAAACAACTGAGCCTCCTCAAGAGTCCCTTTACACCATTGTTCTACCGTGTCCTCAAGACAGTTTTGGTAATAATTTATTTTGAAGGGAATAACTTTAAGGGTCATAAAATGAATGTTGTCTGATATTTGACATCCATATCCAGATACTCTTCCTACTGTCTTAGTAACTTTATGTTGAACAACATCGCCAATTTTAAACATAATCATTTTCTCCTTGATAACTGGTCATGCAGCAACGATCGCCTAAACAAACGTTCTAGCGATCGCCACTATAGATAAATAGCAGTTAGTAACGAAGGAGGCTGATGAAGACAATATTTACGCGAGATTTCCCTCTAAATAAATACTGTTTTTCAATTTCCTCTCAAAGCCTACGAGGTTAGCTGACGGGCTAGAACTGAGAGATGTTCTTTTCTATTTGCCGTAGAAATAAGCCCCAAAAATGGTTTCCCCGCTCTTGTATTAATTACAAAACTAGGCTGACTGAACTCTATTACTATTAAATTGTCTAGAAATTATATCACTAATCTGAAACATGGCAATTTTAGTGTATTTTTAGGCGGTTAAATGTGTCGAATACTACTGATATTGCTCGAGAAAATCTAAAGCTTGATTGCGTAAATCAGCATATTCTTGAGATTTTTGAATTGCACTGCGATCGCGAGGGTGGGGAAAAGGTACAGTGAGGACTTTGCCAATGTTCGCTTCAGGGCCATTAGTCATCAAAATAATGCGATCAGACATATAAATCGCCTCATCTACATCATGGGTAATCATCATTACTGCTTGGCGATGATTTTCCCAGATTTTTAATACCTGTGTCTGTAATTTTCTTTTGGTCAAAGCATCCAATGCGCCAAAAGGTTCATCCATCAGCAACATTTTGGGACGAGTAATCAAAGCCCGAGCAATTCCTACCCGTTGTTTCATCCCCCCAGAAATTTCATCGGGGTATTTATCCGCAGCTTCAGTTAAATTGACCATTTCTAAATGTTCGTTGATGGAATCTACTTTTTCAGCGCGAGTAGCTTTTTTATAGACTTCATCTACCGCTAAACGAATATTTTCTTTGACTGTCAGCCAAGGCAACAGAGCATAATTTTGAAAAACCATCATTCTTTCAGCCCCTGGTTTACGAATTTCTCTACCTTCTAGGGTGATCCGTCCCGAAGTTGGTTTATCTAAACCTGCGATTATTCTGAGCATGGTTGATTTTCCACAACCAGAGTGACCGATCACGGAAATATATTCTTCTGTCCCAATAGTGAAATTAATGCCGTCAAGAACAACCGTTTTCCCACCATCAGGTTTCGGAAAGGCTTTAAGCAAATTTTCAATAACCAAAAAATCATCTTGACTGCGATCAACCATAGTATTGCTTTTATTAGTGGTATTAGAAGTAAACATGGATAACTCTCCTTGACAAACTAAAGTATTGGGGATTATTGGGGATTTCTGTGTTCAACAAAACCTAAGACATGAAAAATGAGCGGGGTGCATTTGCTCGAATTTTAAAACCGTCGAGATAACCGACTGGATCGCTTGGGTCAAAAGCTTTCTTGTCAATAAATGCCTCTGCCGACTCAACCTTAAAGTCTTCTGTGGGACACTTAATACCCATTTCGTCAGCAATTTCGCGATATAAATCGGTGCGCCATGCTGTCCGCGCAATCTCATCGGCATTTTTCGGAAACTTTTCAATTTGTCCCCACCGTGTAGCTTGAGTCATTAACCAGAGATTTTGTGATTGCCACAAAAAGGTGGAATGGTCGTTGGGAACACTCGAAACCTCCTTTGGCAGATCGAAAAACATAGTAGTAGTTATGTCATCGACAATTCGCTTTTGGTTGTCAAAACCACCATAGTTGTAATCTCCTTCGATTCCTGCTCCAGTTATATTGGGCTTAGCTCCTGTATAGGATTTTTCCGAGATGATTTGAGCTACTTCAGCGCGATTTTCTGGTTTACTGCAATATTGACAAGCTTCAATCATGGCTTTGACCAGAGAACGGTAGGTTTTCGGGTTCTCGTTGATAAAAGATTCCATGATCGCCAAAACGCGATCGGGATGTCCGCGCCAGATTTCTCTTCCTTGGGCAAAGGTAAAACCAATACTTTCATAACCAAGTTCTTTGTCACCAGAAATTGCTCTAGTATTCCAAGGTTCTGCCACCATGTAAGCTTGCATTGCGCCAATTCGCATATTAGTTACCATCTGGGGTGGGGGAGTAATCATGATGCGAAACTCTTCATCAGGATTTAACCCTGTTGCGGCAATTAGATAGCGAACAAAGTATTCATAAATGGCGGAACTTAAAACTACGGCTAAAGTACGTTTTTCTGGAGCAGCATTACGAAAATAACCATCAAAATCTCGTCCAAATTGCTCTAAATTGCCTTGATAATCTTGCCAAGGACGAATACCTGCATCCCACAGTTCTTTACTCATGGTCATGGCATTACCGTGACGATGGATAGTCATGGCAGCACACAAAGGAGCATGGCGCGCCCCTTCAGCCCCGGCTCTAGCGTTCATCACTGCTCCAGAAACTACGGGAGATGCATCGAGGCGACCGAAGATGACCCCATCGCGAGAGTTTGCCCAGCTAGCTTCCCGACTTAAAGTTACATTCAAGCCATACTTACGGAAAAAGCCTTTTTGCCAAGCGACGGCGAAGGGAGCGCAATCGTTGACAGGAACATAACCGATAGTTAGATTTGGTTTTTCTAAACTTTCCGGTTTGACGATTGGTTCTACCGCTAAGGCTGCTTCGGTTAAAGTTTTGGGTGCTTTACTACCACTGATGGCACAACTTGATAAGGCGATCGCCGACGCACTCGTCCCTAAACCTTGCAAGAAGGTTCGGCGTTTTATTTTCCTATTCATTTCAATTCAATACTCCAGGTTATTTCTTAACTAATTTGGCAATTAGGAACGGGCAGCAGGACGATGAGTTACCCAGGTTTGGATCAATCCCAAAATATAGTCAAGGATTAAACCAGTGATACCAATCACAAATACAGCTAAAAATACGGAACTAAGATTCAGACGACTCCATTCATCCCAGACAAAAAAGCCAATCCCAATGCCACCAGTCAACATTTCTACCGCTACAATTACCAACCAGGCAATCCCCAAACTAATCCGCAACCCAGTAAAGATATAAGGCAGACTAGCAGGCAAAATAATTTTGACGATTTTTTTCCAGGCTGGCATTTCTAGCATTTGTGCCACGTCCTGATAGTCCTTGGGGACACTCGATACACCCAGTGCTGTATTGATAATCGTTGACCATAGGGAAGTAATAAAAATCACGAAAATAGCGGAAGGATCGGCAACATTAAAAATAGCTAAGGCAATGGGCAACCATGCCAAGGGAGAAACAGGTTTAAGGACTTGAATTAAGGGATTAATCGCTAACATTGCTGATCTTGACATTCCAATCAAAAATCCGACAGGGATAGCTACCGCCGCCCCAATTAGAAAACCAATGACTACCCGTCGTAAACTGGCTAGCAATAACCAACCTAGACCTAAATCCCCAGGGCCTCGGCGATAAAAGGGATGAAAAATATAGTCTAAATTCTCCATTAGTGCCTGTGGCGGCGTGGGCATTAATTCAGGACGAAATAAAGCGATCGCCCACCAAACCGCAATTAATCCAGCAAAACCTGCTAATGGTAATAAAAATGTATCTCTAAGAAATATGGGTTTTGCCTTTTTCCAGGCAACTTGCCCAGCTACGGCGAATATAGATAAATTCATAAGATTCCCTTGGTTAGTTTTCCTTTTGTTTAGTTGAATTTAGTAGAACTAATAAAACCAGGAATACTGATGAAAATAAACGGTATTCAAATAAATCATTTAAATACTTTTCTTCAGTTTCCTCTCAAAGCCTACGAGGTTAGCTGACGGACTAGGACTGAGAGATGCCCCTTTCTAACTAGAGAAATTCGCCCCAAACTTCGGTTCCCCCGTTCCTGAATTGACCAATCAAGCTAACTCAGGATTATGCTTAGTAGTTAAATATATTCTTTATATTTTTTAGAACGTTATAGATGCCAAAAGACAGATTTCGACTTTAAGCATGTACGTCAAAAAGAGTAAAAAAATACATTTTTACTGTCTGTTGTAGATTTAATTTGAATTTAGTTATGGCGATCGCTGTTGATTAATCATAGTTTTAGTTTTCTTCCCTTAGTTCACTGTGTGATGAATAGCCACAAAATGTTGACAACTAGACACTTACAACTCTGACACACCATCTGTAAAGAGCAGTTTGTAACTTAAGGATCGTGATGAAAACAATACTATAACTACCACTATAATTAGTTTACTTATAGATATCGCTTCTTCAATCTCCTCTCAAAGCTTACGAGGTTAGCTGACGGGCTAGAACTGAGAGATGTTCTTTTCTATTTGCCGTAGAAACAAGCCCCAAAATTTGGGTTCCCCGTTTTTGTATCTGAGTACAAAATTAGGCTGACTGAACTTAATTTTTATTAAATTCCGTAAATACTATAGCACGATTATGACTATTGCATGTCTTTTATGTGTCTTTTTGATGGCAAACTCAAGTAGATGGTTAATTTCTCCAGTCAATAGGAAACTACAGTTAGCTTTATGTCAGTAGATTCAAATCAATCACCATTAGCTTTGGGTTGTCAAGCAAATTGGTCGGGAGTGTCTTTAGAGCATTGTTTTTATCCTGCCTACGAAACCCCAGAATACACAACAGAGCATCACGAGATTTGTGTTTATGTGGGGCAGCCCATTATCTATGAACAGCTAATCGAAGGTAAATTGCGATCGCAAACCTGTATCTATGGAGATATGATTATCTATCCCGCTGGTTTAACTCAAAAACTTAGCTGGAATAAGCAGGCTGAAACCATACAGCTTAGTCTGAAACCAGAGTTGCTTACTCAAGCCTGTCAAGATTGGCTAGCACCAGAAAACATTGAAATTATTCCTCAGTTCCAGTTAAGAGATCCTTTAATTCAACAGTTAGCTTTAACTTTTTTAAGGGAGTTGCCCCGTAGTTTACCCAACCAGAGTTTGTATCTCGATTCCCTATCTAACTCCACCTTTTAAGGCATTACAGTAGATCCCAAAACTCGATTACAGATAGCTATGATGGTTTACCTTCGTTTTTGTTAAGACGTTTAGCCGAGTATATTCAAGCAAATTTGGCTCAAAATCTAACCTTGGAGGAGATGGCTAAGGTTGTCAACTTAAGTACTTCTCACATGAATAGATTATTTAAACAAAGTCAAGGCATTTCCCTCTATCAATATGTAATTCGCTGCCGTATTGAAAGAGCTAAACAACTACTTAAACAGCCACAGTTAACCATTGCCGAAATTGCTACCCAGGTTGGTTTTGCCGATCAAAGTCATTTAACTCACCATTTCAAACGTCATCTAGGTATTACACCAAAAACTTTTAGACAACTTTAGAGCGGAATCTTCTAAAAAAAACAGAATTTACAATATTTGTCTTGATGCCATCTTCTAATCTATAGAGCAAATCAAAGGAAATAGGAGCTGTTTAGATGTTTGTGTCACGAAATAAAACACGAAATAACAAAGTTATGCTGCGTATTGCTAACAATACCTGGTTGGCTTTGATGGTGGTGGTGATGTTTTTAAGTTATAACCTTTCGGCGATCGCTGCTAATCCCTCAACGTTGACAGAGCAAAATAAAGCGATCGCCCTCCGTTTAGCCCAGGATGGATGGGGAACCCAGAAAAATTGGGGTCAAGTCTGGGACGAACTGT
>JBJOPG010000106.1:0-12900 GCA_046050865.1 Cyanobacteriota bacterium | reverse complement strand
AATGTCTCAAAAGCTAATAGCTGAGAGCTAAAAGCTAAAAGCTTAAAACCGATTGACAAACAACGTAGTCTCTTAACTTGTCACCAATGGGTAATGGGTTCTATCCAACTGCAATTCGCTGTAATTCCGTTTAAACTACAAAACGCTCCTAGAACGGCAGAACTTGTCTACTTAATTCTAGAAGCGTTAATGTTTAATTGCCTTCAAGAAGCTTAGAAGCGGTTGTTACGACCACCACCATTTCTGTTGTCTTCACGGGGTTTAGCTTTATTGACCTTGAGGGCGCGATCCATCCATTCTGCTCCATCTAAAGCTTCAATTGCTTTATCTTCGCTAGCTTCGGATTCCATTTCGACAAAAGCGAATCCTCTAGGACGGCCTGTTTCGCGATCGCTAGGAACATGAACTCGTTTAATAGTTCCATATTCAGCAAAGACTTCAGTTAAGTCTTCTTGGTTAACTTCGTAAGATAGATTGCCTACGTAAATTGACATGTTATGTTCGTCTGCTCAATGAGTGTTGGGTTTAGAGAGACTGGATTATTGGGAAAGAAATAGCGCAATACTTTAATGGGAAAGACCTTAATAGATACTGGATACAAACTTAATCGTTAATCTGTCGATTCTCCACCCTAACATTAACACTTTTATCGAGATCAGAACAAAATTGTTCTATTTTGGATAAGTTGGATCAGGGCGATTCGCCTTTAAAGTTTTGATTGGCGCTGAATTCAGGTTATTTACTCAAGGTTGACCGCAGACAGAAAAATGGCAGAAATGGAAGAAAAAGTTCTCAAACTTGGTGATGATATCAATACCGATGATATTATTCCTGCTCATCGCAGTACTAATCCCGACCCTGAACATCAAAAACATTATGTTTTAGAACACATCATTGGTATCGATACTTTATTGCAGTATGAAGTGATCGAAGCCGGAGAAAACTTTGGCTGTGGTTCCAGTCGGGAATACGCTCCCCTTGCCATTAAGGCGGCAGGGATTAAATTAGTCCGCGCCCGTTCTTTTGCGGAGATTTTTTATCGTAATAGTATTAACATTGGTCTGACTTTAGAAATTATTGACGAAAGCCAAAATAATTCTGTAGTTAAAGCTATCTATGCCGCAGGGGGATTAACTCCTTTCAATCAACAACGGTTACAAAACCAACTGATGATTCCTGGCAGCACTACCTCACCCCGTTCTATGACCATGGCGGAAAAGATGTTAGCCAAGGCTTCGGGGAATGATTATGTACAACCTGGGGAAATCGTCTTTGCCAAAGTGGATTTAGCCATGTCCCATGATGCGATCGCCGCTCCTGTGTTTGAGTTATTTAGAGCTAATTTTGGTGAAGATACCCAAATCTGGGATCAGAGCAGGGTTGTTTTAGTTGCCGATCATTTTATTCAAGTCAACGATATTCGAGTTGATCACCAAGCAACGAAGCTGTATCAGGATATGGTGGATTTTGCTAATCACTATGGCTGTAAACTTTTTGATCTAGTATCTCCTGGGGAAGCGTCGGGAATCTGCCACGTCTTGTTACCAGAACAGGGTTTGATTCGCCCAGGGATGATTATTGCGGGGACTGATTCCCATAGCTGTACCTATGGCGCATTTGGTAGTCTGTCTACGGGAGTGGGAACGACCGACATGGCGAACATCTTAGCGACAGGGGATATGTGGCTGCGGGTTCCTGGAACCATCGTGTTTGAGCTTGGGGGAACCCTACCTGAATATTTGAGTGCGAAGGATATTATCTTATTTATTCTGGGAAAAATCGGCTGTCAGGGGGCGATCGGCAAAGTACTAGAGTTTCGGGGCAGTATTATCCAACAGCTATCCATGGATGAACGGATGACTTTGAGTAATATGGCGGTGGAGTGTGGGGCGGTGTGTGGTTTGATTGTTCCTGACAGGATTACCGCTGAATATTTGCAGGATAAATTACCAGCCAAAAATGCTGCTGACTATACCCCGATAGTGGGAGATGAAGGTGCAGTCTATGACTTTGTTTATCAATTCGATCTAAGTAATCTCGAACCCCAAATCGCCTGTCCGCCCAAACCAGATAACGTAGTTAATCTTAGTGACTTACCAGATACACCGATTACTCTGGCATTTATCGGTTCTTGTACAGGGGGCAAACTTACTGACCTAGCCCAAGCTGCGGCGGTGCTTAAAGGTCGTCAGGTACATCCTCAGGTGCAGATGTATGTGGTTCCTGCTTCCCAACAAATTCGCCAGCAAGCAGAAGCACTAGGCTATTTTGAGATTTTTACCCAGGCTGGAGTACAGATTCTTAAATCTGGTTGTGGTGCTTGTATCAATTCTGGTCAAGGAGTTTTAGGCAAACAAGAAACGGGAATCTATGCCACAAATCGCAATTTTACAGGACGTACAGGAGATCCTACAGGCAAAAATTATCTGGCTTCTCCCAGAGTGGTTAGTATTTCGGCTGTTAAGGGAAAAATAAGCGATCGCCTATGAAGCATCCTGCTTGTGATCAATTGTGATCGATTGACGGCTAATCGCTAGAATAAAAAAGAATAAAAAGATGAGCTTTTTTATGAGTTTTCCTATGAGTTTTATGAATGCTCTCTGGGTTTAAGCATTGTAATATCAAATGCATGGATGAAAAATAAATACTGTTTTTTTTCCTCTAGTTCTAGACTCTAGCTTTCCTAAGCCAGCTTAGGAAGGCTTTATCTCTTAAATGAACTGTTAGAGCGAATTTTTTAAGTGAACTTTTAACCAGAATATGATTTTTAAATCTCCATGAACCTTGATCGCCTACTTGAGATTGTTAACCACCAACTAATTAGAAACCAAAATCGCCCCCTGAACTCTACAGAAATTATTATTCTACAGGGCATTTGGCAGTATAAAACCTATAGTCAAATTGCGATTGAGGCAGATTATAGTGCTGGTTACTTTACAACGGTGGTTGCCCCGGAATTATATCAGCGACTTTCGGAACTAATTGGTCAGCGAGTCACCAAGAAAAACTGTCAGGGATTACTGGAATGCTATGCCAAGGAGCAAGAAATCGACAATAGCAAACTGGGAAAACAAGATTCAGATACTTTTGATTCTCCCCTGCTCCAAGATAATTTACCTTGCTATCCTGGGGGGTCGGTGCCCCTAGATTCTCCCTTTTATCTCAAACGGGCTTCTTTGGAGGAGCAGGTTTATCAGGAAATTAGTAAACCAGGCGCCTTAATCCGCATTAAAGCCCCCAGAGAAATGGGAAAAACTTCTTTACTCTTAAGAATTCTGGGTTATGCCAACTGTCAGGGCTACCATACCATTAGCTTAAACCTGGAACAGGTGGAACAATCAGTTTTAGGTAATTTGAATCTATTACTCCGTTGGGTATGCGCGAACATCAGTCGCCAGCTACAACGAAGATCGATGCTGGCTGATTATTGGGATGAAGACCTCGGCAGCAAAATTAGTTCTACCCTCTACCTACAGGACTATATTCTAGAGTCCATTGATACCCCTCTGGTTTTGGCGATCGATGAGGTACATCAGGTTTTTGAGCATCCTCAAGTGGCTAAGGATTTTCTGCCTTTATTGCGATCGTGGTACGAAGAAGCGAAAAGATTGCCTATTTGGCAAAAGTTACGGCTAATTGTCATTCACTCCACAGAAATTTATGTGCCTCTTCAACTAAATCAATCCCCCTTTAATGTGGGGTTACCGATTCATTTAGATGATTTTAATTTAGAAGAGGTAGAGCAGCTCGCCCAGCGCTATGGACTAAAGTGGGTCGATGGAGAAGAAGCAAGATTACTAATGTCTTTGGTGGGGGGACACCCCGCCCTAATCAGCCTCGCCCTCTACCATCTAAGTCGGCGGGAAATTACTTTGCCTCAACTGCTGGAAACCGCTCCCACTGCTACGGGGATTTATTCCCACCATTTACAACGTCATTGGGCAATTTTCAAAAAACAGCCCGAATTAGCTCAAGCCCTAGATTTGGTACTCAAGGCTAGAGAACCCGTGACTCTAGACCCAATTATTGCTTACAAACTGAGCAGCATGGGGGTAATTCATCAGTCAGGAGATACAGCGATCGCCAGTTATCAACTATATCGCCATTATTTTGCTTCAGTTTTTAATCATCGAGTAATCTCAAATGAAGATAATAACTAAAGTTTGCCCCAAAGTTTTTCAAGCAGTTTTGTAAGTTTAAGGAGTATCTGTCGTGTCCATTGAGGTAAGTAAGTTTCGCGGTTCCATGCCCTGGAGCCATTACAGTCAAGATGTCCCAGTTATTGAGGGGACTTGGCCAGAGCATCTATCTGGGTATGTTTTCATCGTGGCACCTTACCATCGACCCCGTGACCGCCACTTATTTGCGGGAGAAGGGTTAATTATTAAATGGGAACTACAACCCCAAGAGGGCAAAATCAAATTCCACAGCCAAAAATTACAAACTTGGGATAGTTTTTGGCGGTTTATCAGGAGTATCTTATTTTCCCGAGCTTTTTTTCCCGCTAGACTTAATGTTTTTGGGGTAGCGGAAATAGCCAATACTGCCGTGGTTAACTTGAATGGCAGACTAATTCTCACCGCCGATGCAGGGCGTTATTGGGAAGTAGACCCCAGTACCCTCGAAACCATGACCCCCATCGGTTATTTTGATGAGCATATTATTTCAATTCCTTTGTCCTTCTTTCCCATGTTGGCAAATACAGCTCACCCCTTTGTCGACCCCAAGAGTAATCAACTAATTACCTGTGAGTTAAAGTTTAAACTCCGTAAGGAAACTCTCTTCACCGATATGAGCAGCAATCCCTACATTGCTGTTTGGGATACTCAAGAGTCAAAAAACCTCAATCGGGCAGACATTCAACACTGGAAACTAGAAGGCACCGAACTGGATGGGACTCCTCACACCACTATCGTCACCGAGGAGCTGATTTTAATTCCTGATATGCCTTTCCAGATGGGAGTGATCTTGATGCTGGGGATCAACATCCCCCCTCGTAAAGCTTATCCCAAAACTCAAATCTATATTGTCCGTCGTCAAGACTTACAGGCAGACCAGTCAACGGTAACCTCTCGCTTGCTCACTTTTGATGGCGATAGCTATCATTTCCTCTGCAACTATCACCACATCAACGAAACGGTCTGTTTTGTTGCCATTCAGCAGGCAACCATTAGTTTGACGGCTGCGATCCAACCAGGGGACGTGAGACATTTTACTGGCGATCGCTATGGTGAAGAATATTACGGGCTACCTTGGATGTTTGGTTTTGACCCAGGCGTATTGCGTAAGGTATTAATCAAAGATGCTCAATTGGTTCAGGAAGAAGTTTTTGTGCATCCTGGTTGGTTTAATACAATGCTGTATGCCGCCGATCTTCGAGAACTCCATACTCCCGCTGGCTATTCGGCTATTTACCAAGTCTATGCCGGGTATTTCCCTGACCTCATTTGTCGCCGTCACTATTTGAGTTTCCGTGACCATGAAAATCGAGTCCTCACAGATCAGCAGCTTCCTTCAGGGAATGTGCCTTCGGTTTTAGCTAAAATTCCTTTAGATCAGAATTGGCAAGAACTGACTGAAAAAATAAACCTGGAACAAGAGCAAAATCCAGAGCTGCCTCGGACAGACTTAGGCAAAGAGATCCTCGATTTTTATGTCTGTCCTGACGGATATATTCTCGATAGTATTCAATTTATTCCCCAAGACCAAGGATATCTGTTTACCACGGTGATCACCCCCACCGCTTCGGAGGTTTGGCTATTTGCGGCGGGTTGTCTGCGGCAGGGGGCGATCGCTAAACTTAGTTTGGGGGAAGATGTTAATTTAGGTTTTACTTTGCATTCAGAGTATTTTGAGACTATCCAACCGAGAACATCCAAGTACAATGTAAATCGAGTCCTCTGTGCCTTGCGTAGTTTGACCAAAGTTCCTTATGAATATCTGTTCAAGCAGCCATAATTCCTCTAAGGTTGCTAATTTTCAACCTTAAGTTTTAAGTTCAGCCAATGATCACACTGACTGGTTACCAAATCCTGGGCAAAATCTACGAAAGTTTTAACTCCAACGTCTACCAGGGGGTTCGTATTGCCGATCAGCAGCCCGTAATCCTCAAGGTACTCAGACAGGACTATCCCACCCCCCAAGAGCTAACCCGCTACAAGCAAGAATATAAGACTATCTGTAGACTTAATTTTCCTGAGGCGATCAAGGCTTATGGCTTAGAAAGTTATCAAAGAACCTTGGTAATTATCCTCGAAGATTTTGGGGCAGATTCCTTTAAACAATGGCTTCAGCAGAAACCCCTAACCCTAGGAGAATTCCTCCCCTTAGCGATCGCGATCGTGGAACATTTAGGCAAGATTCATGGTGCCAATATTATTCATAAAGACCTTAATCCTGCCAATATCGTTTTTAATACTACTACGAAACAGCTCAAAATAATCGATTTTGGCATTGCCACGATTTTAAAGCGGGAAAATCCAACTCTGAAGAGTCCCAATATCCTAGAAGGTACCCTCGCCTATATTTCTCCTGAACAAACGGGCAGAATGAATCGTAGCTTGGATTATCGGACTGATTTTTATTCTCTCGGGGTCACTTTTTATGAACTTTTAACGGGGAGCTTACCCTTTACTTCTACCGATGCTCTGGAGTTAATCCACTGTCATCTGGCAAAACAACCAGTGGATCTTAGCACCTTCAGTCAAGGACGAGTTCCCCCGGTGGTGGCGAGAATCGTCGGTAAATTGATGGCAAAAACAGCGGAAGAACGTTATCAGAGTACTTATGGTATTAAGGCCGATTTAGAAGAATGCTGGCGACAATTCGCAGCTACAGGCACCATTACTAATTTTGCGATCGCCCGCCAAGATTTAACCTATCAATTTCAAATTCCGCAAAAACTCTATGGCAGAGATAGGGAAATTGCCACCTTAAAAGCTGCCTTTGCCAGAGTTACCGCCTCGCAATCTTCTGCCCCAGAACTAATGTTGGTGACAGGCTATTCGGGGGTGGGTAAAACAACTTTAGTCCAGGAAATTTATCAACCGATTACCGAAAAACGCGGTTATTTTATCTCGGGTAAATTTGAACAGTTTCAGCGCAATATTCCCTATTCAGCGGTGGTGAGTGCCTTTAGCAATCTGGTGAAGCAACTCTTGGGGGAAAGTCAGGCGGCTCTCAAGCAGTGGCGATCGCAACTTTTAGGGGCGCTGGGGGAAAATGGTCAGGTGATTATTGAGGTCATTCCAGAAGTGGAGTTGATTATTGGTGAGCAGCCAGCCATTGTCGAAGGGGGAGGAACCAGATGCGGGCAAGCCCTTTCTGCCCAAAATCGTTTCAATTTAGTCTTTAAAAATTTTATTCGCGTCTTCTGTGACCCTCAACACCCTTTAGTCATCTTTCTCGACGATTTGCAATGGGCAGATTCCGCTAGCCTGAAGTTAATTGAATTAATCATGGCAGATGCAGACCTGGAGTATTTGTTCTTAATTGGCTCCTATCGAGATAATGAGGTTAACCAGACCCATCCTTTAACCCTCACCCTAGAAGAATTGCATCGCCAAGGCAGCATCGTTAATCAGATCAATTTAAAACCCTTAGCCCTGGAACAGGTTAGTCAGTTTATTGCCGATACCCTCAACAGTACCCCCGCCTATGTGCAACCTTTAGCGGAATTAGTTTGGCAAAAGACTAATGGTAATCCTTTTTTTATCAATGAGTTTTTAAAAACCATCGATGCCGAACATTTGCTGGTCTTTAATCCCGCTGGATCTACTGCTGCCACCTCTGTCACCACCTCTGACCAGACCCAAAATCTTTGGCACTGGAATCTCAAGGAGATTGAACGGATTAGCAGCACCGATAACATGGTCAAATTTATGATCGCGAAGATCGAAAAATTGCCGACCCCTACCCAAGCAGTTTTAAGCTTGGCGGCTTGTATTGGAGCTAAATTTGACCTCAAGACCATTGCCCTGATCTGTGACAAGTCCCCTGAAGAGATATTTGAGGATTTAACCAGTGCGATCGCCACCGGGTTAGTGATTCCCCTTTCAGAATTAGATGAGCAACTATTAATTCAAGATTATAAATTCGGTCACGATCGCATCCAACAGGCAGTTTATACCCTGATCGGTAGGACAGCTCAAGCCACTCCTGAAAAGCTGGGAACCGAATCACAAAAACTCTTAACTCACCTCAAGATTGGTTATCTACTCTGGAAAAACACCCCCCGAGCAGAATTGCCCGAAAAAGTCTTTAAAATTGTCGATCATTTCAACATCGGTCAGCAACTAATTAAGAAGCGATCGCACCGCAGACAGACTGCCCGCTTAAATTTGCTAGCAGGTCAAAAAGCCAAGGCCGCTAATGCTTACGAAGCCGCCCTCAAGTATTTTAAAATCGGTCAAAAACTCCTCCCTCCAGAAAGTTGGCAAAGCAACTACCATTTGACCCTAGCCCTCTATGTTGAAGCAGCAGAAGCAGCTTATTTAAGTGGCGATTTCCAAGGGATGGAACATTTCGCGGCGATAGTGCTGGAAAAGGCGAAAACATTACTCGATCAAATAAAGGCTTATCAGGTGCAATTGTCAGCCTACCAAGGACAAAATAAAGATTTAGCCGTGATTCAATTGGCGCTGCCGCTACTGAAAAAATTGGAGTTCACCCTGCCAGAGTCTCCCACGACCATCGACATTCAACAAGAGCTAACAAATTCCCAGCTTGCTTTTGCCGGGACGGAGATTGAGGACTTAGTAAATCTCCCTGCTATGAGTGATCCCGCCAAACTGGCCGCCATGCAGATCGCCAGTGCAGTTTTTTCTTCCATCTATATCGCGGCACCTCAACTGTTACCGATCTTGGTGGCAAAACAAGTTAATTTGTCGATCCGCCATGGGAATACTGCCTTATCCGCCTTTGCCTTTGCCAACTATGGACTCATTCTCTGTGGTTTAACGGCAGAAACGACCCAAGGTTATCAATTTGGTAGATTGGCTTTAAGGGTTGCGGATCAATGGCAGGCAAAAGAGCTCATGCCCCGCATCATTGCTGTATTTCGTAGCACCATTAGCATTTGGCAAGAACCAGTCCAAGATTCTTTAAAATCCCTGAAATCTGGCTATCAAATTGGCTTGGAAATGGGAGATTTATACTACGGAACCACCTGTGTCTTTCTCTATGCCTTCCAGGCAACTTTTAGTGGTCAAGAACTGTCAGCCTTAGCCGCCGAAATAGCAACTTACGCGGCAAACCTGGATAAACTCCAACAGCAAAAAACCCTCAATTACCTCAGACTCTATAGTCAAACTGTGTTGAGCTTAATTGGACAATCGGCAGACCCCTGCCCCTTAGACGGGGAATCCGCTGAGGAACAAGACGAGGAACAAGAAGTGTTGTCTCAATATCTGGCAACAGGCGATCGCTATGGACTTTGTGCTTACCACGTCAATAAATTATTTCTGTGCTATCTATTTGGGGATCATCACCAGGGAATTGCCAATGCTGAGGCAGCTCAACAATATCTTGACGGAGCAACCGCCACCTTCCTCATTCCCCTGTTTCACTTTTATGATTCCCTGGTGTGGCTTGCTGTTTATGATTCCGTATCCATGGCGGAGCAGCAGATTATTTTAGAGCGAGTTCAAGGCAATCAGGCAAAAATGCAGAGCTGGGCAACCCATGCCCCTAGCAATTATTTACATAAATTCTACCTAGTGGAAGGGGAAAAACACCGCGTCCAAGGTTCTTACGTGGAAGCAATGGACTGTTATGACAGTGCGATCGCCATCGCCGAAGTCAATCAATATCTTAATGAAGTAGCCCTCGCCAATGAACTAGCCTGCCAACTCTACCTGGATTGGGGGAAAGAAAAAATTGCCAAAACCTATATCGCCGAAGCTCACTATCTATATACTCTCTGGGGGGCGATGGGGAAGGTACAACATTTAGAAGCTAAATATTCCCAGTTGCTATCCCAGTTCTCTGTTGCTAACCTGGCAATTACCCTTTCCGAGCAAGTCAAAACCACCACTGGCACCAATACTCGTTCAGGGGAGATGTTGGATTTAGCAACTTTTATGAAAGCATCCCAGGCGATTTCTAGTGAGATCGTGTTGGCAAAACTGCTGACAACTTTAATGAAAATCTTGATTGAGAATGCTGGGGCAGAGGTGGGCTATCTGATTTTACCAACAGAGGGGGAGCTAGTAATTGAAGCTTCTGGTTCAGTAAAAGAAAATCAGGTGACGGTGCTCCAGTCCATCCCCATTGACAACCACCTGCCTAGCTCAATTATTAATTATGTTGCCCGTACTCACACCACCTTCCTCCGTCGAGATGCTGCTCACCAAGGAGATTTTACTAAAGACCCCTATATCCAAACCCATCAAACTAAATCTTTATTATGTGCCCCCCTTCTAGATCGGGGACAACTAAGGGGCATTATCTATTTGGAAAATAATCTTACCGTCGGTGCTTTTACCCAAGAGAGATTAGAAATTCTCCAACTTTTATCCAGTCAAGCGGCGATCGCCATTACCAATGCTAAACTCTACACCGAACTAGAAGAAAATCAAAATCGACTCAATCAATTTCTTGAAGCCATGCCCGTAGGGGTATCAGTCTACGATGCCACGGGACAGACTTTTTATGTCAATCAAAAATCCAAGGAATTAGCCCAAGAAAGTAACGCCCCTTTAACCACGAAAACCGATGAACTAGCCGCAGTTTATCGCATATATCAAGGGGGAACCGAAGAACTATATCCCACGGAGCAGTTGCCCATTGTGCAAGCTCTCACTGGTAAAACAATGGTCAAAGACGACCTCGAACTCCATACCCCCAATAAAATTATTCCCCTAGAAATTTCTGCCACACCGATTTTTGATGAAACTGGCAAGATCAAATATGCGATCGCCGCTTTTACCGATATCACTGAACGCAAACAAGCAGAAGCGGCTCAAATTCAGTTTACCTATGAACTGGAACTCAAAAATATTGCCCTAGAACAAACCAAAAACGAGTTAGCAGAATCGAACCGTACCCTGGAACAAAAAGTCTTAGAGCGGACGGAAGAACTATCCCACACCCTGGGTATTCTCAAGGCGACCCAAGCAGAACTACTCTTTGAAAACGATTTACTCAGAAGCGCGGAACAATCCTTTAGCTTTGATTATCAGGTAGGAGGAAGTCTCCCCATGGATGCTCCCACCTATGTGGTTCGGGCTGCTGATCGTTATCTTTATAAGTCTTTAAAGCGGGGAGAGTTTTGTTACATCCTTAACCCTCGGCAGATGGGCAAGTCCAGTCTAATGGTGAGAATGATGCACCAACTCCAGCATGAAAATATTCGTTGTGGGGCGATCGACCTGACTCGGATTGGGAGCGAAAATGTCACCCCTGAGCAGTGGTACAAGGGACTAGCGGTAGAACTCTGGCGTAGTTTTGGTTTATTGAGGGTCATAAATCTCAAAACTTGGTGGAATGAGCGAGGGGATCTTTCTCCTGTGCAAAGATTGAGCCAATTTATTGAAGAAGTTTTACTAGTAGAAATTGGCAAACATCAAGAGGAGAGCAATAAAGACAGTAAAGTAAGTTCTCCTTCAGCTCAACAGATAGTCATTTTTATTGATGAAATTGATAGCGTCCTGGGGTTAAATTTCTCTGTTAATGACTTTTTTGCCCTCATTCGCTCCTGCTACAACCAACGTAGTATCAATCCTGAATATCGACGTTTAACCTTTGTCTTTTTAGGGGTTGTCACCCCTTCGGATTTAATGACCGACATTCAAACCACTCCTTTTAACATTGGACAGGCAATCAAATTAGAAGGATTTAAAGAGCATGAAGCTCAACCTTTACTCCAGGGATTGACCGAGAAAGTGGATAATCCCCAAACCATTCTTAAAGAAGTATTAGCCTGGACAGGGGGACAACCTTTTTTGACCCAAAAGCTCTGTAAACTAATTCGCTCGACGGAATCTGAGATCCCCACTAACCAAGAAGCGGAATGGATTGAAAATCTAGTGCGAACCAAAATCATTGATAATTGGGAATCTCAGGATGAACCAGAACATCTCAAAACTATCCGCGATCGCCTATTTAAAAGTAAACAAACGGCTGATCTGCGTGAACTCTATCGACAAATTGTGACTCACGGAGAAATTAGAGCAGTTGATAGTTCAGCCGAAAGAGAATTGCTGTTATCGGGTTTAATCGTCAAACAGCAGGGAACTTTAAAAGTTCAGAATCGTATTTATACCTCGATTTTCCTTTAGGATTTTTGGCACCTTATTGAATCTCTGAATCTAAAAGCTAAAAGCTAAGAGCTAAGAGCTAAGAGCTTTTACTTTGCCAATTGTTCGGGACTGAGATCAATAAGCGGCAGACTCTCACCCCCCATAACGGTGGGGAATTTACCATCCCATTTATCGATCGCTTGTTGTTGTAATAGCTCTGGAGTTAACGTCAGACGTTGCAATCTTTGAGCTTCTGCTTGCCCCTTGGCGCGATTAACTGCTGCGGTTGCTTCTTTTTCGGCTTTTAAAGCATCAAAATCAGCCTGCTTTGCCTGTTGCTCCGCAATTTGTTTGGCTTCGATCGCCTTGGCAAATTCAGGAGAAAAGGAAACATCCACTAAAGAAACGTCGTCCACTGCCAGGTCGTAATCTTTGAGCCGCTGTTGCAAATGTAAATCGATTTCTTCCTTTAATTCTGTGCGTTTAGTAATAATTTCTTCCGCTGTCTTTTTGGCGGTGGCTGCTTTCACTACTTCGTTAACCGCTGGTGACACAATCCCACTGAGAATTTCTTGTTCATCA
This sequence comes from Cyanobacteriota bacterium, assembly GCA_046050865.1. Classification (GTDB taxonomy): domain Bacteria; phylum Cyanobacteriota; class Cyanobacteriia; order Cyanobacteriales; family Xenococcaceae; genus Waterburya. The sequence goes on along the minus strand of JBJOPG010000106.1, from coordinate 79 downwards.
CCGATGCGTTGATATACACGATTTACTTGGGCAGGATCAATATGCCAGTTGATGGTAACGTCAGTTTTGACATCCTGTA
>JBJOPG010000105.1:0-12901 GCA_046050865.1 Cyanobacteriota bacterium | reverse complement strand
GATCGCGTTTGATAAAGACCCTGAAGCCATCGCCTACGGCCAGCAGCTAATGGCAGGGGATTCGCGTTTGCAGCTTGTGCACAGCAGTTTTGCCGATCTTTCTGCCGTGGCTAGCGAATTAAATGTAAACGGCGCCGTTAGCGGCGTGTTGATGGATTTGGGTGTGTCCTCACCGCAATTGGATCAGGCCGAACGCGGTTTTAGTTTTATGCAGGATGGCCCCTTGGATATGCGTATGGATCGTTCCCAGAGAACCACCGCCGCCGAGATTGTCAATCACTGGAAAGAAGTATCCCTCGCCGATTTGATCTATGAATATGGGGAAGAAAGATTTTCGCGGCGTATTGCCAAGACAATTGTTCAGCAACGTCCCTTCCAAACCACTACAGAATTAGCAGAGGCGATCGCCTCCACTGTACCAGGAAAATATCGTCATGGTCGCATCCACCCAGCCACTAGAACGTTTCAGGCATTGAGAATTGAAGTGAACCAAGAGCTAAAGTCTTTGGAAAAATTCATCGCTCAAGCTCCCTTGTGGCTTAAACCAGGGGGCAAGATTGGCATTATTAGTTTTCATAGCCTCGAAGATCGCATTGTTAAACACTGTTTTCGGGGCAGTGAACTATTGGCGGTAATTACGAAAAAACCGATTATTGCTGACCGTGACGAACAGCGAACCAATCCGCGATCGCGCTCAGCCAAACTTCGCTTTGCCCAGAGAAAATTAGAGGAGGAAAATTAAACAAAATTGCCCCCGTATAGGTGCTTGATAGTTTGGTGAGAGTTTGTTTTGGGCATTCCCTCACTTCTTGGGCTCACGCCTTTCCAGTACGTCTTGGCTATAGCGCTTCTGGGCCAACAGCACTTGAATCCCTCGCTCGCGACAAAGACTAGAAAGAACTTGGCTTAAGGCTACTTTTTCTTGCTGATGGGCTGTTAAACCTGAAGTTCGAGATTGTACATCCTGGAGCATTTGGGCAAAAGATGCGGATGTGTTGGGATCTGTAAACCTAGGGTCTTGGTCTAGCTCGATGGGTAGTTCGAGCAAAAACTTTTCAAACCCGATGGCAGCCAATCCATAGATTGCCAGCTTAGTGAAAGTTGCTTCTGGTTTCGAGTCCTGGTTTGGCACTGATTTCCCATCACTAAAATAGCCCCCATGGGTATCAACTTTGCCGAGAAAAAAATCAATCGTTAACAACACATAATCTTTGAAGCTTAATGCCTGCTTTCTCAGAGCATGACTCAGCAATCCTTGAGTTTTTTGCTGTCCTTTAAAATCTAAATAGGTTTCTGTATAATCAGTGCAGTCAAAGAACGTAAAAAGTTCCCCAATTGGTTTCTGGTTAACTTCTAAAGCTACCATCTCTTGCCTTTTGGAAAGTGGTGTTTGCTCGCGAATATAAAGATAATCCAAGGGAAAACCAGGGATATCGATTTCTTGTCCATTGAGGAGGCTAACTAGTTGTCCGTCGGGCAGCTTGGTCATCATGCCATAGCTTGCCGACCAGGTAGCAGCGTTTTGCTGTAAATTCTTTTTTGCCCCTGTGGAGTATCTGACTGTTACATTCCCTAGTCGATACCCCCCATCTTGAGTCTTGGTGGGGTAGCTAAAGTAATTTGCCGCAGTGGAAGCCAGTCTTAAAGCCATATCTCCTTCATTACTAAATAGATAGGCTTCTTCAAATCGACGTAAAGATGATTGCAAAAAGTTAGCTCGTCCAGAGATAATCGTTTCGGCGGGAATATCGGGGGCAACTAGCACTAAGCGCCCTAAAGAAAATACGTTACCAATGGCAGATGGGGAATTTTTCTCTAGTTCTTGAACATCTATTGAACCAATCGACCTGGGATCAAACACATCAGACAGAATGCGCACGGTATTAGTGACCACAAATCCCCCCATGCTATGTCCAATAAAAGATAGTTTGATGCGGTCTTTCTCCCAGTAGCCTTCTTTGGCAGTCCGATTTTCTCCAGGGCTAGCTTTAATCAAAGCATTATCAATTTGTCGAATTAATTCCACTAGATCGGCAACCCCAAAATTAGTCGCGCGGTAATGATCGCGAAAATAACCCACGACTCGCAGGGCGATAAGCGTCACCACGGGGGAAATCGCTGCCCCTGAAATCATTGTCAAGAGAGAAAAGATAATCAGCATCATGGTTCCTTGGGAAGATCCCATGGCGATCGCTATCACACTGACTACTGAACCAATTATCCCCACGATTAACCCGATACTCCCCCCTCGGAAGATTCTACCTAAAATAACCGGTAAAGCTTGATTAGCTGATTGCCGCTTATCTTCAAAAGAACCCCCTTCCTCCTGGATATCTTGTCCCCGAGGGAAAATTTGCTCAGAAGGCCAACGATAACCAATTAAAATCAATCCTGGAGAACGACTTTGACTGTGATGACTAGCTAGATGTCGAGCGATACTTTCAAACCATTTTTTAACCCCGATTTTACTAGTGTTGTAGCCATGGATCACAATTAGAATTTCGGCATCACCTTTGTGGGTTTGTAAATGTTGGGCAATTTCGTTAATTAAACTTCTAGCGGAGGGGAGGTGATCATCTTGCCGATCTTCGATATTAATCGGAGCAGTACTAGCAACAAAATAGGCAGGGAAGGGTAAGTTGTCTGAACTAAGTTTTTCGATTGATAAAAGAGTAGCAGCCATAGGAAAATATCCTCTTCAGTAAATACTTTTTATTAATTAATTTCAGACTCAAGTTCGGGATTTTTTTGTGTAAGCAATGTAAACAAATCATAATATTGCGATTGTCCCTTGACAAAACTATTTAAGGTTAAAGTAAGCAAACCCTAGCCTTAAGATCAAAATAGCGATGATTTCGGTGATTTATGCTCCCCAATTTCTCGAACATGACACGGGTTATGGACATCCAGAAAAGGCAAAACGGTTAACAGCGATCGCCGAGGCTTTAGCAGCGGTGACCTGGCAAGAGCAAATTGCCTGGCAATTACCCACTCCGATTGAAACCAGGGATGTTCTGGCTTATATCCAGCAAATTCATACCCCAGAGCATATTGAGCGGATTAAACAAGTTGCCGCATCAGGGGGCGGATATTTAGATGGGGATACTCCTATTTCTCAAGCTAGTTACGAAGTGGCGCTCTTGGCAGTTAGTGCTTGGTTGGATGGAGTTGATCAAGTTTTAACCCAACGCCCTACTTTTGTCCTGGCGCGTCCTCCAGGTCATCATGCCACCAGGGATAGAGCCATGGGTTTTTGTCTGTTTGCCAATGCGGCGATCGCCGCTCAGTATGCTTTAACTAAATCCCAGATTCAACGGGTAGGTATTTTAGATTGGGATGTCCATCATGGTAACGGGACTGAAGCGATCGTCCAAGATAACCCCAACATCGCCTATTGTTCTCTTCATCAACATCCTTGTTATCCAGGTACAGGTACAGAACCAGGTATTAGAGGCAAGTATCAGAATATTCTCAATCTACCGCTCCCGGCAGGCAGCAAAGTCGCCGATTACCAACGCCTATTTACAGAGGAAGTAATGCCCTTTTTCCATCATTGGCAACCAGATATCCTCATTGTCAGCGCGGGTTATGACGCTAATGATAGTGACCCCTTAGCAGGCATCTCTCTCCAGCCTGAAGATTACCAAATACTCACTCAATATGTCCTCAATATTACTAAGTATCCTTTATTTGGTTTAGAAGGTGGCTACCATCTAAACTCGTTAGCTCTTTCTGTAGTTGCCACTTTAAGCACTTGTCTGTAATAGTTGTTGATTATTGTTTGATCGTTTTATTGAAATTAATTCCCTAGTCGCAAGCTAGGGGCACTAACTATTGATCACTTCTGTATTGCTTAACTTCTATTAGATCAAGAATAGAATTGCTATTAATAATATGAATATTGCCACTTCTGAACCATCTTTGTACCAGTTAACTCAGGACTTGGATGAGCCTCTGATTCCCCTTTCTGTAGGAGCAGAGACCCTCAAGTCTTATGTTAGTAGTATTATTGATTTGTTGGTCGAAGAACAGCTTCGAGCAACTGTTTGGGTTAAATTTCCTCAAACTAAAAGCTGGGTCAGTCAGATTCAACGCTTGCAGAAAGAAGGTAATGTTGAACAAATCTTTATTTGTAGTAATCAACGCCATCAACTTAGTTCGACCTTACCCAAAGATGCGGTAAAAAAAACTAGCGTGGCAGTCAAGTTTCATCAAAGTTCAATTCTCCAGCGAGAATGTTGTTTAATTGTTTCGACACCAGATTTTTGTGCTTTGATCCTAGCGCAGTGGCAAAAAAGCAAAATTCAAATTGACGGTTCGGGGAAAAGATTACAACAACCATATTTAGAGATGGTTTCGAGTTTTGACCCTCAAGAAATTAGTTCTATTTTATCAGGAATTAGACAAAATATTGCTTCTCCCAGTACTCAAACTGATGAAGCTTTGGCATTCAATCCCCCCATTGCCATTAAGACAGATTTATTTAGTAAGTTGATTTATCTCCAGATTAATCAACAAGAAAAAGTTCAGAATGCTTTAACGGTCTTTCAGTCCAGAAATAATCAACAATCCCTGCCCACGCCGACGATCTTAGGCTTACAAGAAGGTTTTCTCAAGGATTTGGTTCAAGAATTGCGATCGCCCATCACCCATATGAAGACGGCTCTGAGTTTATTGGAGTCGAAACAGGTCAAGGGGGAACAGCGCCAGCGCTATCTCCAGATGGTCAGCAATGAATGCGATCGCCAAAATTCTCTAGTCAGTGGTCTACTGGGTCTTTTGCAGTTGGATACTCCTGCGGAAACGGAATATCTCCGCTTAGATGATCTGGTGCCAGGAATCGTCAGCACCTATCAGCCCTTAGCGGAAGAGAAAGAGATTCAGCTAGGCTATACAATTCCTGCTAACTTGCCGCCAATTTCTTGTCCCAAATCTTGGTTTAGACAAATTATTATCAATCTGCTCAATAATAGTTTACAGTTTACTCCCCCCAAGGGCAGGGTGTTTGTTCAGGCATCCTTTAAAAAAGAAAGTCAGCAAGTGGAAATTCTGATGAGCGATACGGGGATAGGTATTCCCAGTAAGGAAATCAGTCGAATTTTTGATGGCTTCTATCGCACTAAACCGACGGATAAATCTCAAGCTGCGGGAGCTGGTTTAGGACTGACCTTGGTTAAACAATCCGTACAACGTAGTGGCGGAGAAATTTCGGTCAGTAGCCAACCCAATAAGGGCACCACCTTTAAAATCCTTATGCCGGCAGTTCCCCCAGAGCTGATTTGATTTTGTTTGAAATTTATTTAATTTGTTTAATTAAAGATCTAGATCGCTTTAACTCAGATAAATTAGCATTTCCCGTACAGAATAAAACGGTTTTAAGTTCAGCAATCAATAATTCAATCAACTCATCAACGGCAGCTTCAGACTCTGATGCGGCTTGGAGGAAAGGAAAAGCTAACCCCCCTAAATTTGCCCCCAAGGCGATCGCCTTGGCGACTTCCATTCCGTTGCGTAAGCCCCCTGAAGCAATTAGAGGTAAATCTGGATATTGCTCACGAATTTGGACGATACAGTCGGCGGTGGAAATTCCCCAGTCAGCAAAAGTTCTCCCTAGTCGTCGCTGGAGATTATTTTCAGCTCTTTCACTCTCAACCATTGCCCACGAGGTACCCCCCGCCCCTGCTACGTCAATGACATCTACTCCCGCCTCAATTAGTTTGGTTGCCATCTCCCGTGAAATACCGTTGCCCACCTCTTTGGCAATTACGGGAACGTCGATCTGTTGACATAACTGCTGAATTTTTAGAAGCAAGCCTTTGAAATTAGTATCTCCATTGGGTTGGATACATTCTTGGAGGGGATTGAGGTGCAGAATTAAAGCATCGGCGGCTAAAATCTCTACGACTCGCAAACACTGCTCTAAACCATAGGTATAGTTGAGCTGTACTGCCCCCAAATTAGCAAATAACATCGCGTCAGGGGCAAGCGATCGCATCGCAAAGGTATGGGTTAAATTAGGATTTTCGACCGCAATCCGTTGAGATCCGACCCCCATCGCTAAACCATGCTTTTGGGCTGCCACTGCCAAACGAGAATTGATGATCTTTGCTTGCTCTGTTCCCCCTGTCATCGAAGAAATGAGCAGAGGCGCTTGTAAAGTCTTGCCCAGGAACTGAGTGTTTAGGTCAATTTCGCTCCAATCAAGCTCTGGCAAACAAGTATGAACAAATCGATATCCATCCAATCCATTGGTCAGATGATGAAACTGTACGTCATCTTCCAGACAAATACGCAGATGATCGGCTTTTCTTGTTTGCGTATTAGTCATTAATTCTTTACTCCTTGTTTCCTGATTTATTTAACCGTGTTTAGCTCTGTTTAGCCGCGTTTAACCGCATTTAACCGGCATTTAACAATGACAATCTTTTCAGCTAGAATTTAGCTGTTCCTGAAGATCCTAAAGCAGTTTTTCAAAAATCCAGCAAAAAGCCAAAAAAATGAGGCGAACTGTAACAATTCACCCCAGATAAATAATCAATATTCCGCCTTATATGGAATCGAAATTAGGCTAACCGTAAATTAAATTACGCAAGTTATCCTTATCTTCTAATGTTTTTAGCCATATTGCGAAACATATCCATGCTGTTGTCAGATGGACGACGCTTCTCAGCCGAAGGCTTAGGAGCATCAAAACTAGATTGAGACATTGATTGAGCTTCAGGTGTAAACTCTCTAACAGGATTAGTTTGAGTGACTGCCGAACCACCAGTAACTCCAGGTTGAGACTGAGAGCTAGGAGTAGGGTTGAAAACAGTATTTACGGTAGTGTTTTGATTAGTGTTACTACCTTTGTAAAGATTGTTTCTGTCTTCCATAGAAGAAACTTCGTTTTCCACGGCAAAACCGTTTTTGTTACTGAGGGTTTTAGGAAAAGTGCGTCTGGTTCTTTTACTAGTTCTCATGTAGTTGATGTCGCCCATAGTCATCGCGTCATCAGGTTCTAAGAAAAAATCTTTATCTCCCATGGGAATCTATGTCTCCTATTTTATTAACAGTTATGCAATTATTTAATGACGATAATCATTTAAGGTTAAGAACCCTAAGTATTGAGTTAAGGAAAGTAACCAAAAATTAATTATATATAAGTATTATTCTACACATAAGTAACCTTGATAGTCAATGGAATTGCGGAGCTTATTTAGTAGCAATGTATAGATAACTCTAGTTATAAATACTTAAAGAAGGAACAACTCTTAAAAAATAGTCAAATCTAGCGGAAAATTCGGCAAGATGTTGTTTAACTAAAAAAGAAATCGTTAATCTTGGAGTAATTTGATGAGTAAGCTAAGAAATATTCTCTTGGGAGCTGGTGTTGCAGCAGTAGGCGCTATTGGCACGAAAAAAGCAGTTGACTACCTCCGCAATCGTGATCAAGAAGATGTGGTAGAAGAGAGTGTCGGCGATGTGGAAACTGTGGCAGCAGATGAAGTTGCTTACGCTACGGTAGAGGCGAATTCTGTACAAGACTTTTTAGACCAGAGTTTTGGTACTCCTGGACGATATGTCCCCACCCGTTCTCCCAAAGTCTTTGAATATCAAAATGACCAGTATATGGTTATCTGGGCAAAAGATAACGAGAAGAACAAAAATCAAATGATGGCGTTCAAATATACTGATGCTGGACGCAAAATGGTGGCGAGTGTTGGCTATACAGGTGAGGCAACGGATTACAACGTCAGTCTTGATGGTACAGACTTTGCGGTTGAAGTTAACGGTGAAAAGCTGGTTAGCGGACAAGGAGAAACGAAGGGAGCACAGGAAGTCGATTTTGTCTTAGCTTAGTTTCTGTCCTCAGGTTCACAAAGTAATCAAAGTAATCAAAGTAATCAACAAAAAAATTACTGAGTTAAAGTTTTAAGGGTTATGGGGTTAGGAAAATAAAACTCTGAACCCTTTTCCCTTTTCCCTTTTCCCCCTTCCCGATCTAATGTACTGCACTTTTTCGCTCTTGATATTGGCGAATAATTTCTTGAGTGATGGAGGAAGGCATGCGCTTAATTCCTGAATTGATTTCCATAACATAGCCTTCTGGTTTGGTTATGTTTAAAAAGTCGAGGATGCGATTGATTTGGGTTGGTGCATCCTCTAAAATATCTTCATAGACCACCACTAAAGGTTCTATTTGATGATCGGCTAAAATCTTTTTCAACTGGGCTTCTTGCTGTTCGATGAATGCTACTTTTGCTTCGACTTCTTTGAGCAAATTGTGGTCGATTACAATGCTTTCTAGTTGTGACTGGTAGTCAGTTTTAGTTGCCTCACTATGTAAATGCCACACTTCAGTTTTCTGAGCGAGAACCAGGGATATTGCTTGGGCTACCTTGTCTTTTCTAATCAATAAAATGAATTGATCAATAGATTGCATAAAAACCTTGAAGTCCGGTTTGGTCTTGCGCAACTCAAACAGGAAATGTGAGATTAACTTGGTACCAAATACACTGTTCTTTGTAGTGCGATACTCCTGTAAATTATCCAGTAATTTAAGGTAGTTGAAATTACAATAACGAGATAATTCTTGAGTTGCTAACCGCAAATGTTCTGAAGGATGCCCCGCGATCGCCGTGGATTTGAGCAGGTCACAGAGATAAGTAGAACCCGACCTGGGGGTAGTGACAATGGCATAGGATTTTTGAGGTATTTGATTCTGTTGAGGGGTAGTTTTCAATAAAGGGCGATCGCACAGCAAATTGATAAAGATATCAGCAAATAGTTGCAAGACAACAGGATGTACGAGATGACCCAACTGTTGCTTAACGCTAGTAAATAGAGCCTCTTCGTCTTCTAAAGAAACCACCACAATTGCTTGATATAAACCAAAGTCAGCAATCTCCCTTAGTTCCTCGATTGTCTGGGCAGACAAATCATAGTAATAGTTATAATCAATTTTCTGGTGTTGAAGAAAAAAGTTTTTAATATATTCTAGAGGCGCACTTTGACCTACAAAAAATAATCTTTCCCGGGATGATAGTTTTTTTAAAAAGCGAGTCTCTTCAATAGCTTGAAAGATTTGAGCTGGTTCCATATCGATGATGGTGGGACTAATTTAAGCTTAACTAAATTTGCTTGTATTATATTATTATCCTAAAGGACTAGCTGAGTCTAAAGACTTGCTTTGTGATCGCCACAGCTATTTTTAGTTTCATCAAATTAACTTATTTTCCCTGACAAATCAACTTATTTAAGCTGAGATGAAGTTTTAGCACTCAGCTATAAGTTATGAGCTTGAAGCCACCAGCCTAGAACTTACGATCTGTTGACAGCCAAAAATATTCCAACAAAAACCACTTAACTAAGCTACAATCTGCTGCAAGAATGCCGTTCATAGCTTGAGAACACATAATGGTTGGTTATTTAGTCTTTCTGACAATCTATGTTGGATTATATGCCTTATTTGCCTTGGGTTTGAATTTGCAGTGGGGTTACGCAGGATTGATTAATTTTGGTCACGTAGCCTTTATGACGGTGGGAGCATATACGACGGTACTTCTCAGCTCTCAAGGGGTTCCCCTGCTCTTTGCTGCGCTAGCAGGAGTGGCGATCGCCGCTTTGCTGGGATTATTAATTGGCATGTCTACCCTCAGACTGCGAGAAGATTATTTGGCGATCGTGACAATTGGGGTTTCGGAAATGTTGCGCTTGGTCGCTCTGAATGAGGATTGGCTAACTCAAGGTTCTTTTGGTGTCCGGGGTTTTCCCCTCCCATTGGAGCTGTTTGACCCCAATCCAGGGCAAAAATATCTTTTGATTGCTGTTTTAACTTTACTGGCGATCTTCGCCGCTAGGCAATTATGGACTGGGTTGCGATCGCAATGGCGAGAAAGTAAAGAAATTCAGGGGACAAGTTATCAACCTACTCAAAAACTGAGTTTGATTACCTGGGGTGTGATTGCCTTAGCCATAATTCTGACTGTTTATGTTAACGGCTGTGCTGCCCTGTTGGACTATAACTACAAAGCAGGTTTGATGCTCTTGGTTTTATGGACAGTAGCTTTGGTTTACTGGGGTTTAGAGTTATTAGCTAAATCTCCCTGGGGTCGCGTGTTGCAGGCGATTCGCGAAGATGAAGAAATTGCTACAGCCTTGGGTAAAAATGTCTTTTGGTATAAGCTTCAGGCATTTATGCTCGGAGGCGCGATCGCTGGAATAGCAGGAGCATTCTATGCTTGGCAGTTAACCACGATTTATCCCAGTAACTTTGAAACCCTCGTCACCTTTAATGTTTGGACGATGGTGGTTTTAGGAGGAGCAGGTAAAAATCCCGGGGCACTGTTAGGGGCAATTATCTTTTGGGCTTATGATGCCTTAACTCGCTTTTATTTACCAAAATTAGGTTGGTTTGATAGTTCCCAAGAAGGGGCTTTTCGCGTCATGATTATTGGTCTGATCCTCATGGTTTTAATGGTGTGGCGACCTCAGGGAATTTTAGGCAAAAAAGAAGAGTTGACTTTGGGAAGATAGACGAGTTAGCAGCCATTCCAATTAACTTCCGTATTCCAAAATTTCGCACTCAATCCAATTAATCGTAGGGGCGAATGGCCATTCGCCCCTACAACGGGGATTATCAGTTTCACATTGTATGCTAAAGCCCTAAAGGATTCACTAAAGTACTAGCTTCGCGTCGCCCTTCGGTCTCATTTGCGTGGCTACATGCGGCTTAAGCCTTTGTCCTTTAGGACTAGGCGGCTTTTGGCTAAGAATCTTCTTCCCCAAAACGCGCCGTATAGCTTCGCGTCGCCCTTGTGGTGCACTTCAAATCAGCAACGACTTTAGTTCAACCACCCTTTAAGACGACGAGCTACCTGAGGACGGCGCAGTTTACGCATGGCTTTACTCTGAATCTGACGTACTCGCTCACGAGACAGGCTGAACATTCCCCCTACTTCTTCTAAGGTGTAGGGCTGGCTAGTGGATAAACCATATCTTAGACAAATCACATCTTTTTCCCTCTGAGTCAAAACATCATCCAAAACATCAGTGATATCCTGACGCATCATGGTTTCATTCATCCGCTCTTCAGGCAGTTGCAGTTCACTATCTTCTAGCAGGTCAACTAACTCGGTATCTTCCGCCTTGCCGACTCGATGGTTTAAAGATAAAGATTGACGGCGTAATTCCAACAACTGACGTAGTTGCGTACTCGATGTTTTTAGTTCTTGAGCCAACTCATCTTCGCTAGGATTGCGTTGCAGTTTTTGTTTGAGGTTGCGCTGAGCTTTTTTGAGCTTGTTTAATTTTTCAACAATATGGATTGGTAAGCGAATGGTACGGGCATCATTGGCAATGGTACGAGTAATTGCCTGACGAATCCACCAGTAAGCATAGGTAGAAAACTTGTAGCCTTTGTTAGGGTCGAACTTTTCCGTGGCTCGATTGAGTCCGATCGCCCCTTCTTGAATCAAGTCTAGGAAAGGAACACCTCGATTAAGATATCTTTTGGCGATCGAAACAACTAAACGCAAATTGGAGCGAATCATTTTACGTTTTGCCACTTTCCCCCGATATAGCATCAACTCTAGCTGCCTGGGGGACTCTAATCCCATCGCTACGGATAACTCAGTTTTAGTGGGTTGTTGCTGACGCTCCTCGATTAACTTTTGTCTAGCCTTTTCCACTTCTAACATTAATTTGACATCATTTGCCAAGATGATTTCCTCTTCTGCCGTCAACAGAGGGTAACGAGCCATCTCTTTGAAAAACGCGCCAATATTATCTTCCAAAGGAAGCTTGCGTCGACTATTCGTACCCGCAATTTGATCCTCATCAGAGTATTCTGCATCTACCAATTTTAAATCTTCATTAATGTTATCTCCAGTCTCGTCTAATACAATATCTGCAATGTAACTGTCTTTTTCTGTCAATTTCACTGTAGTCATGGACTTATTTCCTCTCTTTTTAAAAAGATTGTGCTGGTATTTAACGGAAAATTTATAGTTTTTTTGAATGAAAAAAAGAGCTTGTATTTACATTGCTTATACCAATCAGCGAACCCAATAGTTTTGCAATACTAATAATTAATGTGAGTGAGCAGCAATGTAATTTGTTGATTTAAAAAAATTTAGACAAATTTTTGGACAAATATCAGACAAACAACTTTTTTGTTTTCTAAAGCTCTACTTTGGTTATTAAACTCTCACATTTCAAGGTTTTTACAGGGAAACTATAGCTTTTCTTAATGTTGTTTTTAACCCAGATAAAGTATTTTCGTAGACTGCCAATCTAAGCAAGAATAGCTACATTTAGCTCATGACATCAGTCGAAGCCTGGTTAAACAGGGAAAAATCAAAACTTTACGAGCTATAATATTTTCCCAATCGCCTTAACATACTTTCATGAACTTAAGGACAAAAATGTAGCCCTGATTACTTTGATTTGTTCTTGTAAGGAAGTGATGACTTTACGTTGTGTTTGTTGTTGTGATGCTATTGTGATTTACTTGAGATCGTTATCAGAAACCAATATTCTACTAGATTATATCTGTTCGTTTATGACATTGATGTCGTTTAAAGTACAAAAAAAACTTGAAAAAAGAAGTTTTCAACCCCGTTTTGATGGTTTTGTGGTGAATATTAAGCGATCGCCGGTTGATAAAACTGTCAGTAAAACTACTTGTGCAGACTAGAGTAGGGATAGGATAGTATTCTTGTACGATTAACTGAAAAATTAAGGTTTTAATGCTAACGGGTACTAATCAGGAAATGGCTTCTGCGGCTGGAGGGGGCGTGGCAGACCCAAAGGGCTTGGACTCGAATGGGTGTAATCGCGGAGCATTGGAGTCGTCCAATCCACATCCCTACAAAACAGCGATACAAACCAGCCTGTTGGCAGCGGAACCAGAAATAGA
>JBJOPG010000104.1:0-14422 GCA_046050865.1 Cyanobacteriota bacterium | reverse complement strand
TCGTGTTTTCTCCCATCTCAAGCCCCATAGCTCAACTTGTGAATTGGACAATTATCTGCACTTATTGAGTCCCAGGGAGCTAGAAGTATTCAAGTTAGTCGGTCAAGGCAAAAATAATCAAGAAATTGCTCTGCTACTTCATTTAACAGAAGGTACGGTCAAAAATTATATTACCCGTATTTTAAGCCAATTGAATTTTCGCGATCGCGTTAGTGCTGCACTTTGGGCGCAACGTAATTTATAGCTAGGTTACAGATTTGTTAGGGTATAATTGGAAACTCTGCCAGCCAGGTAGTTGCTGATAAAGATAAACTAAAAAAGCTTGCTCGTAGAATTAAAATGCCTGACAGTTTACCTGACTTAAACACCGAAACCATTTGGTCGATTCTCAACGAAGAAATCGAAGATGCAGTAGTTAACCAGCTAGTCTGGAATTATCTTGGTTATCGCTATGATGAAGTCAATCAAACTTGGGATCTTAGTCAAGTAGTGGAAGACTGGGGTGAAAAATATCCTGAACCGCCAGATTTTATCGAGAACCGTCCACCCACTGTCAAACTGACTCGTTCCATCCCTCAAGAAAATAAACAACTCCTGAAAGAGAAATTAGGATTTAAAGGCTATAAACTAGGAGAGTTTGGCCCGCGACAAACTCGTCGCGCTACTTCTGCTAACTGGCTCCTAAGTTATCTGGAAAGCCACAAAATCTAACTTTGGTTTCAGTCTGACTTAGGTGGGAAGTATCGGCGTAAAACTCCAAATTCCAGCGATCGCTCTGCCACACTACTTTTGTCAAAGAGCATAAAGGAATCTTATCCTTAGGAACATCTTCAACTAAGGCTTTAGTAACCCCAAACACAGATGCGCTATGTCCCACTAGTAAAATATCTTGCTTAAACTCAGATATTAACTGTCTGATAGTTGCTGCGGTTCGTCGATTAACATCAGCTTCTGTCTCAGGATAATCAGGATGTAGATAAGATTGATAATTCCAATTGATCCGAGTGTTGATCTCAGGATATTCTGCTGCCAAAACTTCTTGGGGGGTGGTTTCAGGAGATTCTGTCATCCAGTCCTGATTATGCCATTCCCCTAGTCCCGCCTCTAGATTGAGGGGTAGATTGATGATTTTCGCTACCTCGTTGGCAGTTTGCATAGCGCGCAAAAAAGGAGAGACAAAGAGATGTTGAACATTTTCCGCTTTGAGCCTTTGCCCTAATGCTTGTGCTTGCAAAAAACCATCTGCTGAGAGGGGAGGGTCGTAACGTCTCTGGGCAGTATTGAACCATTCAGGGTAAACAAAGTCATGACGATTGCCATGTCTGGCAAGCCAAATTGTTTGTGACTTTGGGGGCAAGCTAAGCAAACTACTTGCAACCGAGGGATTCACGGGTATCCACTCCTGTTTGGGGATTTACTCCCGAAGCATTCTCGCAGAGTTGTTTGATCTGCCATTTTTCTAAGACAGCAAAGGTAAAATCTGCACCTTTAATGGTTGCGTCTTTAAAAGTCGAGAAAGACAAAATTGATTCTTGGAAATTGGCATTCGTTAAATTGGCACCATCAAAGTTGGTCAAATAACCAAAACCATAGCTGAAATCGGCTCCTGAAAGATTAGCCTTGGCTAAGTTGGAGGCATTGAATACTGCTCCTCGAATATCTGCGTTGGTGAAGTTTGCTTCTTCCAGGTCGACTTTGGCGAAATCCACGCTCTGTAAAACTTTCCCTGAAAAGTCCTTCTTTTTAAAATCAGAGTCGCTATAGGTAGAAGGAGTGACCGAAGAGGAACTCCCTGCTAAAGCTGGAACAGGAAAAATCAAGAGAATTAGCAGCAACAAAAGTGCGCTTAGTCGGAGAAAATGTTTCATGGATTAAATTTATTTTTTAAGCAAACCTAGCTAAAAAGAAGACTATTTCAATTGTAAATCCTTCCCTGTACCTAGGGTGAGAAATCACTATAATTCCCCAGAATAATCTCATGAATACCCCTGATCCCATCGATTTTTCCCGTCTGCTTCAACAGCTATTGGATAGACAATCTTTGTCCCAGTCCCAAGCTGCGGAATTAATGACTGGGTGGCTGCAATCGCAAATTCCTGATGTACTATCAGGGGCAATCCTTGCCGCTATTCAAGCCAAAGGAGTCTCTGCCACAGAATTAGCGGGTATGGCGCAGGTTTTAAAAGAGCAATCTCTACATCAACAAGCTATTAGTCATGATTATCCTGTGATTGATACCTGTGGTACTGGAGGGGATGGCTCATCTACTTTTAATATTTCTACCGCCGTCGCTTTTGTGGCAGCCGCAGCAGGAGTCAAGGTTGCCAAGCACGGTAATCGTTCTGCTTCTAGTAAAGTCGGTTCCGCTGATGTTTTAGAATATTTGGGAGTGGATTTAACTGCCGCGCCAGAAAAAGTTACTGCCGCGCTGGAACAGGTGGGGGTGACATTTCTCTTTGCCAATGGTTGGCATCCTGCGATGAAGACGGTGGCACCGTTACGCAGTACCTTGAAGATCAGAACGGTGTTTAATCTTTTGGGGCCTTTAGTCAATCCTCTTTGCCCCACAGGACAAGTAATTGGTGTCTATGACAGCCAGTTTTTGAATAGTATGGCAGCAGCTTTAAATTTATTAGGAATTAACAAAGCGATCGCCCTCCATGGTCGAGAAAAATTGGATGAGGCTGGATTAGGAGATCTGACGGATTTGGTCATAGTTAATCAGGGTGAAATTAGAGCGGAGGCAATTAATCCCTTAACCCTCGGCTTGCATCAAGCATCTTTAGCGGAATTAGTCGGCGGCGATGTGGTCGAAAATGCCACAATCCTCAAAAACGTACTTCAGGGCAAAGGAACCACACCTCAACAAGATGCAGTAGCCCTCAACGCCTCTCTCGCTTTACAAGTGGGAGAAATTGTCCCTTTTGGGGATCATTTTCAAGGAGTAATTACCGCGCAAGAAATCATCCGTAGTGGCGCAGCTTGGACTAAGTTGGAAGAGTTAGTAACTTTTCTCCAAAGTTGAAAGTTGAAGGATTCAGGGGTTCAAGATCTCATTCTTGCTTAATTTCTTGCTCGTAATATGCTAATTCTGGGCTTGACTCGCCATAAACGCCAATAATTTGTTCTTGACAACAGGCGATCGCAAATTCATTAAACTCCGCTAGTTCGACACCAAACATCGAGGCAAAATTATCGGGTTTGACGCGACAAAAGCGAGGACGCTGTTCATAGATGTTGCATTGGCGCTGGTCATGGTCATAATTAATACACCAGCCATCTTCCCCTACCATGCCTAGATACTGCTCTAACTCTTCTTGGGAAAGATAGTCCTCAAGATCTGGTCGCTCTTCGGGAGTAAGGTTGCAACAAGCACCGCAGCCTGAAACACATTGCCACTTGGCAAGCTGATGATCTCCAGCTTTTAATTTTGGTTTCACTGGTTTATCTTCTCTATCCCCTACTAAAGTTAACAGCTCATTAATAACTAGCTGCCTCAGATCTTATTTCGATACAGGAGCTAATTCTAACAAATGTATAAGACTAAATTTAAAACGAGCTCTTAGCGATCGCAATCTAAAAAATATTTAAACTAAAAATCACTTTTACTTAATCTAAAAATATCAAGATTCTATATAGGAATAATAATAATTCTCAATTTTATATATCTCAAATAGTCTTCATTGCTACCTATTAGCTTAAAAAACAACAGGTCATGAGCGAAAACAATAGCGTAATTTTTATTCATCCAGACGGTACAAGTCCTTCGCACTATGCAGCCGGACGTTTAGCTTCTGAAGGAACAGATGGCAGACTAAACTGGGATGAGATGACTAAGGCAGGGGTTTATCTCGGACATTTAGACGACCAAATTGTAGCAACTTCTAATGCTGGTGCAACAGCCCACGCTTACGGTATTAAGCCTTACGCTGATAGCTATGGTTTGGATGAGTCGGGAAATCCTTATACTTCCCTCTCAGGTCAGCCAGGTACGACCATTATGGAAGAGGCGATCGCCGAAGGTAAAGCGACAGCCGTGATTAATTCTGGTTTTATTGCCGAACCTGGTACAGGGGTATTTTTAGCTGATGCGGAAAGTCGTGATGATGTAGCTACAATTACTGCGGAAATAGTCGAGTCGGGTACGAACGCGATCTTGGGTGGTGGCGAAATCCATTATTTGCCTAAAGGTACAGTTGGACGTTTTGGAGAAGAGGGTATCCGCGAAGATGGACGCAACCTAATTCAAGAAGCTGAAGACATGGGGTATAAAGTAGTTTACACCCTCGAAGAATTACAAGCTCTGCCTGCCGATACGGAAAAAGTATTAGGGATTTTTGCAGCCGAAGATACTTATAATGACCTGCCTGAAGAGGCTTTAAAACAAGAAGGTTTGGTAGATGCAGAGGGGAATTTAATTTCCTATGGTCAACCTGGTAATGAAAATCCGCCGACTGTTGCTCAAATGTTAGAAGCAACTCTGGGTTTAGATACTTTCAGCCAGAATGAACAGGGTATGTTTGTGGTCTTGGAAGAAGAAGGCACAGACAACTTTGGTAATAATAATAATGCTGCGGGGACAACTGAAGCAGTATTAAGGGCAGATGAAGCGATCGGTGTTGCCCAAGACTATATTGATAATGTTAATCCCAATACTTTATTGGTGACTGCTGCTGATAGCGATGGTGGTGGTTTGGAAGTCAACGATGTCGAAGGAGAAACAGTAGGTACTACCGAAGTGCAACCTCCTTTTGACACAGAAGTTCCCTATGATGGTACGACTGGTAACGATACTGCACCCTTTACGACGGTTGCACCCGATGCTGACGGTGATACTTTTGATTACGGTGTTAATTGGGCTGGTACTCCCGATGTCGCAGGTAGCATTGTTTCTAAAACCTATGGTTTAAATGCCGAAGAACTTCCCAGCACTGTAGACAATACAGGCATTTATCGTTTGATGTACAAAACTCTTTTTGATGTAGAGTTGGAACCCCCTGAAGGTGTGCCTGACGAGATTAAACCTGCTCCCGAAGCTACTAAAGATACGGGTAATGTAATCTTTATTCACCCCGATGGCACAAGTCCCTCCCATTATGCTGCTGCCCGATTTGCTTCGGAAGGCACGGACGGCAGATTAAACTGGGACAACATGACCGATGCCGGGGTTTATCTGGGACATTTAGATGACCAAATTGTGGCTACTTCTAATGCTGGTGCAACAGCTCACGCCTACGGAATTAAGCCTCATGCTGGCAGTTATGGTTTAGACGAGTCGGGAAATCCTTACACTTCCCTTTCAGGTGAATCAGGCACGACTGTGATGGAAGAGGCGATCTCTGCTGGTAAACCAACTGCGGTCATTAATTCTGGTTTTATTGCTGAACCTGGTACGGGTGTATTTCTCTCGGATGCTGAAAACCGCGACAATGTTACGGAAATTACCGCCGAAATCGTTGAGTCTGGTACAGATGTGATTATGGGTGGTGGTGAAATTCACTATCTACCTAAAGGCACAGTCGGACGTTTTGGAGAAGAAGGTATTCGTGAAGATGGGCGCAACCTGATCGCAGAAGCTGAAGCCAAGGGTTACACTGTTGTTTATTCCCGTGAAGAATTAGCCAATTTACCTGCTGACGCTGAAAAAGTCTTGGGTGTTTTTG
Source organism: Cyanobacteriota bacterium (assembly GCA_046050865.1). GTDB lineage: Bacteria > Cyanobacteriota > Cyanobacteriia > Cyanobacteriales > Xenococcaceae > Waterburya. The sequence goes on along the minus strand of JBJOPG010000104.1, from coordinate 8,759 downwards.
CTGCGGAAGACACCTATAACGATACAGATGAAGCAACTTTAACTGAGGAAGGTTTGGTCGATGAAAATGGCGAACTAATTCTCTACGGACAACCAGGAAATGAAAATCCGCCTACTGTTGCCGAAATGCTGGATGCAACTTTAGGTCTGGATAAATTTACTAATGCTGAAGATGGCTTCATGGTTGTTATGGAAGAGGAAGGTTCGGATAACTTCGCTAATAATAATAACGGTGCAGGAACAGTTGAAGCTACTTTACGGGCTGATGAAGCTATTGGTGTAGCTCAAGATTTTGTTAACAATGTCGATCCTAATACTTTGGTTTTGACTGCTGCTGATAGCGATGCTGGCGGTCTAGAAGTAGTTGATACAGAAGCTGATAGCGAAACTGTGGGAGACATTAACGTCCAATCAGAAACTGTTTCTTTTGGCGAAGATGCAGATGGGGTTCAAGTTCCTCTTGATGGCACTACAGGTAATGACACTGCACCTTTTACCACTGGCGCACCTGATGCAGACGGCGATAATTTCGATTTTGGTTTAGCTTATGCCACTACTGATGATGTTGCAGGTAGTATCGTTTCTAAAGCTTATGGTTTAAATTCAGACTTGTTAGAAAGTACGGTAGATAACACCGATATGTACAGTATTATGTACCAGACTTTGTTCGGGAGTGAACCTGGAATGGTAGCTGATGGAGGAAATCAAACCACTGCTGAAAGCTTATTAGGTAATCAAGACATCGATATTATTGAACTAGAAGACAGCGATCGCCAAGTTTTTGCTGGTGAAGGTCAAGATCTGGTGAATGCGGCTACTAGTGGTACGGGTAATAACAGCATCAATCTCGAAGCTGGTGATGATCTAGCCATTTTAGGCACAGGAGATATTGTTGTCGGTGCTGAAGGTGTAGATCGCTTCTTTGTCACTAATGGCGGTGATAACACGATTACTGGAGGAGAGGGGGCAGACCAATTTTGGCTTACTGATGGGCAATTTCCCGAATCAGCTAATATCATTACCGATTTTGAGTCTGGAATTGATGTTCTTGGTCTTGCTGGCTTGGATGTTGGCTTCGAGAAATTAAGTATTACTGATAGTAATGGAGATACTTTGATTGCTAATGGTGAGAAAGACTTAGCAATTCTTCAAGGTGTTGATGCTACCAGTTTAAATGCAGACAATTTTGTCTTTGTTTAGATTTTGATGAACTAGACACAATGTGGAATCCCCTGTTCTCTATAGATTGTGATCGCAAACATTAATGCGATCGCTTTTAGTTTAAAACTCATTAATAACTAGCTGGTTCAGCTCTTATTTCGATAGAGATCATCACAATAAAATGCCCAGGCAAATCCTAAGGCACTAGCTGCAAAAGCGGCGATCGCCCCCATGATTCCCCAACCGACTCCACCGAACCACATAATTAGTTGATCCCGCAACATCATGATTCCCCTGGCGGCTATATAGGCAGTAATTACACTTAGGATAATGACAGACGCTAATTCTAGCAAAATAAAGGTGATTTTTTTTTGATATAAATTTTTGGCAAAATAAATATCCCAAATAACCATACACATCGCTACATCAGCAACGGTTAAAAAAAGTTGCTTGGCAGTATCCAGATTAGCTTTTGGTGCTGCTGCTACTAAGGTACTACCCACCACTGTAGCGAGAATAATCAAACAAGATTCCTGTCTTTTGCTGCTTAAATTCTTCATTATCTTCATGATTACGCCGTATTTTCATCGATTGCCGAACTAGCTACGACCACCTATAACTAAAGTTTTGGATAGGATCTACCAGGCATTAAATTATTAAATCCAATGGTACAAAACAGCAAAATTATGGAACCCAGCAGCACAGGCGTAAAAATAAAACTTACTTCGGCTTTGCTCATTACCCCGACTAAAGCCACGGCTCCCCCAGGAGGATGTAGAGTTTTGGTTAATTGCATTAGTTTGATCGCAGTCGCCACGGCTAGAGCCATTACCCAAGGCTCTGAACCAAATAAAAACACCATCACTACACTAACCACTCCCCCTAAAAAGTTGCCGAAAATAAGATTACGGGGTTGAGCTAATGGGGAGTCAGGAACTGCAAATACCAAGACTGCGGCGGCACCAAAGGGGGCGGCAATTAAAGGGTAACCAGAACCAACACTTAAATAGGCTAAGGTGGCGATACCCAGGAAACTACCAAGATACGAAAAGAGAATTTGATTTAGGGAAAATCTCGGCTGATATTTAGCAGTAAAATTAATTTTAGCGAAATAATACGTTAAATTAGCCCACAATTGCTGATAATTAGCTGGCCTCTTCGGTCGAACAGTCTCTTGTCTTAATTGATTCAGTTCTTCTCTTAATTGATCAATTTGCTGTTGTTGAGCTTCTATTACCTTTTGCGGCGAACTATCAACGGTTGAGGGGGAATTATCTGCTAAGACCATTTTTCCTGATAAATCACCATGATTGGATTTGGGTGCAATTTGATTTGGCATGTTAAGGACAGCATTGATAAAAGCTCGGCTGTATAAGACTAACTGACTAAGACTTTCTATTATAACAAAAAGTAGCTTATTATAAGCGTTTTTATTGAAGATGAAATGCATTTTAAGCAGGATTTGAATGTACTAAATGCATCAAATTGTTCGTCAAGAAAATATGCTGCATTTTGCTGTTTTTTAATAAAAATGGCAATTATTACTCAGTAATATTTTAAAAACAGTATTTCAAAAACTTTTCAAAAGTATTTTTTTAGATAAAAACTGAATAAAATTCAAGCTATATGTAATTTATTCAATGCTTAGATGATTTTAATTCATAATCAAGTCAAAAAACTAGATTTTAAGTAGCAAAAGATACTTTCGAGAAATAACTTTCAGCTAAAACTAACATGTAAGAGCAAAAAAAGCGGTTTTTATCGCCAATACAAAATTCAGAATATCAAGTTATGTGCTCAAGTGTTTTTTCTTTAATTGGGATTTTATTTGAAGACCAGAAACAACAACTAAAATACTGATTGAATATATCTTTTGAACATTATTTCGGCTTACTTTTCATATACAAGCCTAGTTTTTGCATGAGTTTTTCCTGAAAACTTATTATCTTGGATAATTTATTTGATTCGCATTTGGCAACATTTATTGTTACTAACAAATTACCATGGAAACAATTATTTTAAGTTTGTTCGGTACAACTATAGGCGTTTTTTTAGGAAGATTCAAACTGACTGGGGCAAACTTTTCGCGATCGCTTGGTCGTAGCTTATACCGTTTCGGATTGCCATTACAAATTTTTGTCCTGGCTCATAACACTGCCTTAATCAATGATGTTTGGTTTCCCCCATTCATTACAATCTTGGTCTTATTGTTGGGTTTGATTCTAGCTAATTTAAGTTTATTTTCTTTATTTCGCCATCAAACCGAAGAATTCGATTTACCAATACCCCAACATGCTTCTGGTCAAGGCAGTTTTATTTTAGCTTCTACCTTAGGTAGCACAGGCTATTTAGGCTTAAGTATCGTCCCCCTGCTAGTAGGTTCAGTCTATTCTGGTTGGGCAGTGCTATATAGTGTTACCCAAATTTTATTTGGCAGTTTTGGCATGGGGGTTATACTTGCTAACTATTATGGTAGTCCTCAACAAAAGATTAGTTGGTTAATTCAGCTACAAGAATTAATTAAAGTTCCTGCTCTTTGGGCATTTTTTCTAGGATGGTGTGGTCGCGGTATTGATTTTTCCGTAGCCGTTGATGGGCAACTAAAATTGGCTGTTTCTCTCGTAATCGGCGGAGCATTTCTCCTGACTGGCATTCAGGTTCAAGCAATCAAGCTAGTCAATTGTTTAAACAGGGCAATTCTTCCCTCTCTACTCAAAATGCTAGTCATCCCCGGATTAACAGGGTTGTGTTTAACTTGGTTTGGTTTTACAGGAGATGCCCGCTTATCCATGGTGCTAATGTCTGGAATGCCGACGGCAAATACGAACTTGATCTTGGCGGAAGAATATAATCTAGACCGCCAAATAACAGCCAGTACCATCGTTCTCAGCACCATACTTTTACCTGTGATGATTGCGGTGTGGGAATATCTTTTGCAGTAGTTTTACAATAGTTTTAAGGTTCAAGCGGCATAAAATCATAGCCTGTTCCCGACTGATTTCCCGATGCTACTTTAACCAAAACACCTTTCAAATTGCGATCGCCTGAAGGTAAAAACTGTACTTTTCCTGTGGCACCAGGAAAGGCAAAATCAGGATTACCCAAGGTTGCTTGTAACTGCTGACGACTTGGTTTTGATTCTAGTTTTGATTCTGACTCCAAACCAACAACGATCGCTTTAGCCGCGTCATAAGCCATCGCGGTACGCCAGCCAACAGCACCGCCCCATAGGGATTGAGCTTCTTGCGTAAAAACTTGATCGGCATTAGGTATAGAATGCCAGGCTACAGATAACATCATGCCATTAGCTTCTGCTTGTCCTTGTTCTAGAGTTTCGTAACTATACATTGTCTGGTTCCCCAACAACGGCAAGCGGTTTTTATTGGCTTGCATGACGGCGATCGCTTGATTGATATTGTATATAGAGGGAGCTAGCAATAGAGCATCGGCACCACTACTAATTGCCTGAGCAGAAACTGTCCCAGGGTTGAAATTAGCTTGCGCAAAGTCGCAACTTGTCTCTACTACTTTGCCCCCCGCCTGGAAAATAGACCATTCAAAAGCCTCTTTAAAAGACTGACTGGCTTTAGCATCTGAGGCAAAACAGATGGCAACTTTGCTTTTGCGAGCCGATTCTACGGTATAACGGGCGAGGATATCCGCAGTCGAACGAGTATCAGGAGTAGTGCGAAAGATATAGCCACCAAGATCCGATAAACTACTACCCACAGTGGTGGGAGAAATCATCACCAACCCTGCTTGTTGATAGACTGGTGCCGCTGCCATGGAAGCTTCGGTAGCATTATGTCCGATCACCCCCAAAATCTGGTCATCTTGACTAAATTGATGAGCGACTTGTTTGGCAGTTACAGGATCATTATCATCGTTGGCGATCGCCACTGCCAGCAACTTACCTTCGATTCCCCCCTGACTATTTACCTCCTGTTGAACTTGCGCCACACCCCGCAAAATCTCTTTGGCAACATTAAGATTCCCGCCAATGGGCACAGACACAGCAATTTGGAGATAATCATCACTGGCGATCGCCTTAGCATTGTTTTGATAAATCCAGGCTTCAGGATCGTTACGCTGAATCTTCAAAGCAGCATCGTATTGAGTAATGGCATCACGATAATCACCTGCGCCAAAAGCTTTAGCCGCAGCTAATTTACTGGAATTTTGATCCGCCGCAATTAAAATCTGCTCGCCAATACTGATCCGTTTTGCTATGTCCAAGTTCTCAATTGTTTCTGGCTCAACCGAATTGCTCGGCGCAATAAGATCTTCCGCCGCTTTTTTCTCCTCCAGAGGTTGCAAAACCTGTTTTGGATCTGGAGTTAGACTGCTAAGCCAAAAAACAGAGGGAATGATGAAGCTAAAAATAGCTATATAAGTAAAAATAACAATACTTCTTTTGCGCTCTTGCATAAATAATCTCAGGAAAATCTCAGTAATTTGTAAGCTGGTGGAAACTGATCTAATGCTGATCTAAAAGATTGCCGATCAAACATCTATCTATAAAATAAATCGTTCTTCATAACTAGAGTTACAGCAAGCACTACGAACTGCAATACATCATTTGCGGAGGAACCTGATGTTCTTCTGCGATTGATTAAGCCTTCTGCTGTACCTCTTGGCTATTACTTACAGATTTTACGCCGAAAACCAATGGTGATGATAATATAATAGTTTGTAGTTTAAACAGATCAAGACAATCCAACCTCTAGACTAAAATATGACTCTGACTCAACAGCGCAAGCAAGAATTAATGGCAGAATATCAAGTTCACGAAACAGATACAGGTTCTGCTGATCTGCAAATTGCCGTTCTGACCGAAAGAATCAACCAGCTAACTTCTCACCTCAAAGTCAATAAGAAAGACCATTCCTCCAGAAGAGGTTTGCTAAAAATGATTGGTCGTCGCAAAGGTCTCCTTGCCTACATCCAGAAACAAGACTTTGAACGCTACCAAAAATTGATTGCTCGTCTTGGCATTCGCCGTTAATCAAGAGACATTATGCCCTCAGATTCTTCACGGGGTCGTTTACCATTTGAACCCCGTAACAATAATAAAAAAGACAATAAAAAAGAAAAGCCTGAAAAAACTCCCCCCACGCCAACCGTTAAACAAAAGCGTCAGGGGACTTCCAGAAACTCTCGTCCCAATTCCAATTTGTCAGCAATTCCTGATGTGGTGAGTAAGAGGATGGGACAGCGGATGGCAGTATTTTGTGGTATTCCCTCTGCCTTGGGCATGTTGTCTTTAGTATTTTTTTATTGGCTTAAAGTCAACAAAGTTGTTGAACTGCCCCCTTATGTTGCTTTTGCGGTCTCCTTTGGCTTTTTAGGTTTAGGAGTTTTGGGCTTGAGCTATGGTTTGTTTTCCGCTTCCTGGGATGAAGATAATGCTGGCAGTGTCTTGGGGGGCAGCGAATTCAAAGTAAACCTGGGTAGAACCAAAGATGCTTGGAAAGCCTCGAAAAATTCTAAGGCGGATTAATTCTCTTATTAGGGGATGATTTAGATTATTCTAAAGTATTCCGCCATTTGCCTGAATAGTCTGAGAATTGACCCAGCTACCATCCTCGCTAACTAAGAAAGCGACAACCTTAGCCACATCACTGGGTTCTCCCAGGCGACCTAAGGGAGTGTAAAGTTTTAACTCTTCCAAGGCAGCAGTGGGTAGGACTAAACCGTCTGTGGCGGTTACCCCAGGAGAAACATTATTAACGGTGATTCCTCTTGTACCTAATTCTTTGGAGAGGGAAATGCCAAAAAGTTCTAAAGCCCCTTTACTCCCTACGTACAGCCCTCCTTCTGGCATAGGATTTTTGATACCGCTAGTACTTATATTAACAATGCGCCCGCCATCAGTGATATGCTTGGCTGCTTGCTGCATCACAAAAAAAGCACCTTTTGTATTGAGGCTAAAGATAGAATCAAATTCTGCTTCTGTGATTTCTGCATGAGGTTTGAAAAAACCCCGACCGGCATTGTTGACGACAATATCGATCTGACCAAAATGTTCTTTGGTCATGGCAAAGAGTGATTCTTTGGCGGTTTGATTAGCGTAGTTAACGACAACACTGGCTTTGGCTTTTCCTAGTAGTTCGGCGATCGCTCTACCAATACCTCTAGAAGCGCCTGTGATGATCGCCACTTTTCCTTTAAGATCAAGATTCATAATTTCAATTCCTGCAAATACTTTCGGTTTGATCTAAACTTTGCAACCCTTTTGTAGGGTGGACAAAATTAATCTAAAAAAAAGTGTTTCAGAAAAAAATTATTGTCCACCAAAAATTGATTATTTTCTCTAGCGATTACTCAAGTCATCTAAGTTTATGCGATCGCTCTATGTCTTGGTTAAGCTTAGTTGGTGATCTGATTTGGTGGAAAGATTGGGAGAGACAACTGTGGGAAAATTATCAAAATTTCGTTTAACCCAGTCTATTCCTACTTCATTGTTGAGCCTAATTTTGGGTGAAGTATGAGGATATATTTTCAGCAAAACATCTATATCTTGATCGATCACGACTTTAGCTAGCTCAAGAAACCGCTTTTTGCCAAAGTGTTTCATCAATGAGACTTTAGGCTGGGCAAACAACAAGACATAAATACGAGTGCGGGTATCAGTTTCTGGAACAAACAAATGGCACTGAGCAGCCCTGCCGAAGGGGTTGTCGGTATGGATAATCACTAAGTTGGGAAAATAGTTTTCTAAGTGAGTTGTTAAAGCATCAGGCATCAGAAATAAGGTGGGATTACGCAGCTTTTCTTGTAAGCTTTTAGGAGCCATGACGTTATGAAAAACGGCTTGAGACTTATATCCTTCATCAACAAACTTTTCTAGGTGGACTTCTTTAATTTTCATCGGGTTGTAATGCGCCCCAGACTGATGATTGTAATCATGCATATTAATGAGCATGGTTTGTAAATCAATTTCGGTACTGGTATCGGCGGTGTAACCAATGAAATCATAGTTTTCCGTTATTTCATTTAAAACATTGGGTATGGGTAATTGAGGTTCGTATCCCCCATAAGACCAGATAAAGTCACCTTGGATAACTAGCTCTAAAGGTTTTAGCTGAGACAAGGTTTTTTTCTGGCTACCTGGTAGCACTGTACAGCCCCCGCGGTCAAATTTTAAAGCGTGATAGGGACAAACAACGCTACAAGTATTAGTTTCACGATCTTCTTCACACCATCCCTCCGATAACATAGCTCCTAGATGGGGACAGGCATTGGGTAATGCAGAAATATTATCCTGACGATCCTTCCAGATTACATAATCTTGATTATAAAGAGAAATTTTGTGTGGTTGATTTACTCTAAGCATTGATTTATGAGCCAATAACCAAGGCACGCCAGTAATAGTAGACATAAGCTTTTTCCTGTTTGATTGAGTAAATGAACATATTTAGCCAAGTAAAATCATTAGTTTCTCGAAGTTTGAATATGGGAATTGTCGGGAATGAAATCTCGAACTCGGGACTGACGCGCGAGGGTTTGACGTTGCCAGACGATCGCCCCGAAGCCAACGATTAAATTAGCCACACAAGCACCAACAAAAATACCATTAATGCCCCAGAGGAGTTTCCC